>JAFDYB010000085.1 GCA_018267655.1 Bacteroidota bacterium | reverse complement strand
TAACGTTTTCGGGCTTGGCGAAGGTGGCGATTTTCACCACAAATGTTGATGCGGAGAACCAAACTTTGATTAACCACAAATGTGTCTGCGGAGCAATGAACCGCCACTTTTGCCAAACCCGTGTTATAGGGCGTTGTTTTTTTCGGTCGTGTTTCTCTGTCCGCTATGGTCTGTCGTTGTGCGTTGGCTTGGTTGCTCTTTTGCATTTTTTGCGTTGGAATTGTGTAATGGCAAAAATGCAAATGTGCAACCAAAAGCGTTGGCGATATGTCAAACGTATTGTTCAATTTTATTCGTTTTCTATTAGTTTCATAGTTCTTAAAAGTTGTGCAGTCTGTTCAATGTCAAAATATCTGTCCTTTACAAGTTTGATTTTATAGGTGTCTGGTAAATATGTCCCCCATTTAGAAAAGTCTAATAGGGCAGGATTTGTCTGCAAAAGAGTTGAAATGTGTGTATCAATGTCTGTCAGCGGAAATGATAAATAACTCCATTTTGAAATCAACTCTTGTTTAGGCACTTCGATGTCAAATGAACTACTGCTGTCGTCAAGTGTATTTTTAATCCCTGCAATATTTAAAAGCAATTGAATAGTTCTGTTAATTCGTGTCCCTGTGAATGTAAAGAGTTGTAGGTGTTTTTCTGCTGTAAGTAGTGGTCTGTCGGATAGTAAGTCGGTAATGCTGAAAACAGAGAAGTCTTTTCTAAGTATTTCTATTTCATCACAACTTGGTTGGTCAAGAAAATCGTAGTCCGTTTTAGAATAGAGAACTTCAAACATTTTCTCTCTTATTCTTTGATGTATAGTAGCTCCACCTCCAAAAAACATTGGTTTTTTTCCGTCCTTTGTTGGTATTACTTCTATTTTTTTCGCCTTGTGGTCAACGAATTTTATTTTCCATATTTTAGCAGAAAGCAAAATATTTTCATCCTCAATAATTTGTGGTGAAAATGGTATCTCACCTATTGTATTGCCAGCATTTACAACTTTAAAGTTTTCTTCTGTTTTAAATACGCTATAAAAGTCACGGCTGTTTATTGCCTTTTCGCCTTCTACACCAATTATAACTTCGTGTTGTAATTTTTCAAGAAAATCAATTTCAATTAAATATCTAAGTATTTCTTCAATTTCTGAAAGTTCAATTTGCTTAAATGCTGCATTTTCTTGGAGTTGATTTATTAACTCTGCTAATCTTATGCCTGAATGTCCTTTGGTTATTGATAATGCTTGATGAACTAAAATGTCATAAGGTTTCTCATTTTTTTGAGGTGGTTCGATAAAACCTTCCTTGTATAATAACCAACAAGCTATTGATTGAAGTAAACTCCACTCATTTGTGGCATACAAATATAAATTACTACTTTCTCCTTCCTTTCTGCCACTTCTACCAACTCGCTGAATTAATGAAGCTATACTATGTGTTGCATCAATTTGAACAACTTCATCAACAGTTCCAATGTCAATACCGAGTTCTAATGTTGATGTGCAGGAAATACAGAAGTTTTGCTGATTGTTATTTTTCGCAAAGTATTCAACAAACTCTCTTACTTCTCTGTCCACAGATGAATGATGTGAAAAATAATTGGGATGTCCTTTTACTCTGTCCGATATTTTTCTAAGTTTTACGGCTACTTCTTCGGCTCGTCCTCTACTGTTTGGGAAAATTAGAACTTTATTATCTTTGGTCTCAATGTATAAATCTTTTAAAAGCTCCAATGGTAACTCTTCGTTTTTGTTTTTGAAGTAACGAAATAGTGCATTGATTTCTTTAGCTGTTCTGTCTAAAAGAACCTTTGTTTTTGATTCATCACCTGTGAACTTTTTGGCTTCATCATAATCCCCAATTGTTGCCGAAAGTCCAACAATACTGAATGATTTAGAATTAACTTTTTGTAGTCTTGACAAAATTGATTTTAATTGAATACCTCTGTCCGTTCCAATAAATGAGTGTATCTCATCAATTACTACATACTTTAGATTTGAAAATAATTGCTTTACATTGTAAGGTTTGTTTACAAACATTGCCTCCAATGATTCGGGCGTAATTAGAACAATTCCGTTTGGCTGTTTAATTAGTCTTTCTTTGAGTGTTTTATTTGCTTCTCCGTGCCACTTAGTGACTGTTACATCAAGATTTTTGCACAGTTCTTCAATACGATAAAATTGGTCATTAATCAAAGCTATTAACGGTGAAATGTAAAGAACTTGAACACCTGAATCATTGAAATTAACTTTTGAAAGAATTGGTAAAAATGCGGCTTCTGTTTTTCCTGATGCAGTCCGTGATGCCAAAATAAAATTGTCGTCCGATGCTAAAATTTTGGCAATAGCTGCTGTTTGAATTGGTCGCAATTGCTCCCAACCCTTATCACGAATGAATTTTCGTATTGGTTCTGAAAGTAAATCAAATGACATTATAATTCTTCAATACTGTCTAAAGAAACTTCATTAGGTCTTTCATCCGAAATTTCAAGTTCACCAAATAGCTTGTTTTTATCTACTGTTGGATTTTGTCTAATGATGTTTAGAATATTCAAAAAGTCTCGAATTACTTCTCTTGGGGTTAAAAATTCTGATGCTCCAGGCTTGTTAAACAGCTCCTCCATAAACTGATGAATTTCGTTATCACTTATTGAAATTTCAGTTTTATAATTGTAATCAAAGATTGCTTTCAATTTCTTCAATAGTACAAATATTTCGTTGTGGTCAAGTGGCATTAAACGAATTACTGGCTGTGCAAAATCTCTTATTTCTGCTGTTTCAAATTTATTTGTAAGAAGCCTTGACTTTAAAGCATTATAACTAAAAAGTCCTCTTCGTTCGTTTTCTAAAACTTCTTTTGTACCTGCAAAATTAAAAAACAGATTTGCTACTTTACCTTGGAAACAATCGTTGTAAATGGTTAATATTTTCTCGTAATTTTTCTCCCTCATTACAGAAGTTGAAATTTTGTAAAGATTTATAGCTTCGTCAAGATTTACCATAAATCCGCTGTAACCCATACTTACAAAGAGTTTACAGAAGTTTTTTAGCATATCATAGTAATTCAAATCATTAATTACTTCTCTAACTCCTAAATCTTGCTTTGCCTCCGTTTTGGTTCTGTATTCTCCTTTTAGCCATTTTAAAGCATTCCTTCTTAGTTGTTCATCATCTTTTATGTAGCCTTCGTAGTATTTCATTACAACCATTCCAAAGTCGAAACCACCTACATCAGTGATTTCATTAATAGTTTTCATTATGTTATTTTGAATGAGATTCAAGTATTGTTCATTGCGAATATCTGTCAATGAAATTTTATTTTCTTCGGCAGTTTTAGTTACAATTTGCTCAATCCACTTTTCCAACAAAGTTGGTAATGCACCGCCTTCTGGCTTAGTTTGAATGGAAACATTATCCATAATGGCAGAATAGAGAGCCACTCCTTTACCGTCATTTGAATATAAACGATTGTCAGGGGTAAAGTCAGCATTTGCAACCACAAATTTTTGCTTCAAGGCAACCGTATTAAGCAAATGAAGCATAAAAGATTTGCCTGAACCGAAGTCGCCAATCCAGAATTTTACCATACTATGTCCGTTCTTCACATCTTCTAATGCGGCAACAACGGCATTGATTTCCTCTGAACGCCCAACAGTAATATGTTGAACTCCAATTTTTGGAACTACGCCACCAATTAAAGAATTAATAATTGATGTGGCTTCTTTAGGTTTAATGTTGTCTATCATTGTACTGAAATTCTTTGAAAATAGTTTGTGTTAATTGTATAATAGTCATCTTCTTCCTCAATCAATACGTCATCTAATAAACCGTAGCAAGTTTCATTAATGCTTTCAATTAATTGATTTTTAAAAACACCATTTGATTTTGCAAATGCTTCTAGTTCACTTTGTGGAACTGAAAAATTACTCTTTGAAAAAAGTTCCAAAGCAGATATGTGTATTGGCGAAAATGACAGATCGCTGACAAATGCAGAGTGGACAGTATCTTCACTTTTCTGCGTTATTTCGATTTTAATTTCTTCGTTGTTTATTTCTTGCGACTTTATAGAATTGTTCTCATCTTCAAAATCATCTTTTAAATATTCATTAAGTAGTTCAACAGTTCCAGAGTGTTGTTGCTGAACTTCTTTTATTGAAGCAGTATCAAGTTGTATTTTCTTCCGTTTTACCTCATAAACTTTTGGAACATTTTTTAATGCTTTTTCTAAATCTTTGTCTTTGATTAATTCGCTTACAATTTTTTCAAAATCGTGTAGCTGCTCATTAGTTTTGAATAAGTTTTTCTGAATAGTTTTTGTGAGTTGTTTGTTGTCGAAAGTGGCCGATTTTAAATCGTGATATAAGTAATGAACATAAAGTGAAAGAGCTGATTCCTTATCATATTTTGCAATAAATTTCGATGCTTCAAAGAATATGTTTTCAATTGAAGGGTTCTTTTTGTTTAATTTACCGAGAGTTACAATAGAGTCAATAAATTCTTTTGGTTTATCTTTGTAATTTGTCGTTAACTCTTCAAATTTTATTTTCCAACGATTTGTATTTTGTGAATACAATTCAATATCGGTGGCTTCGTCTGGCAGTGAAACTTTAGAAATTAGCAAAGGGAGTAAACCAGATACTTTTGAAATTATTTTAGTTTCAAATTCTGTTTTTGCTTCTGCGGTCGTGTAATAGGTGTCTGTATTTATTTTTCTCTTATGTCCATAATATTCACGAACAGCATTTTCACAATGTTTGAAAATATGAGAGTAAAATTCATTGGTGGTTGTTTCAATACAATATTTATAATTCTGGCTACCATTCTTGTATTTAAAATGTTTTCTTGCAATTACATCTGCAACCGCTAAGAATTGAGCATCAATTGTTGTTCCTTCCGCAATGTAACTCGCTTTTAACTCTTCTATGAGAGTAATATAGAGTTTTAAAATTTCAACACAACAATATTCAACACTGCAAAAGTTATTGCTTGGATACCATAGTTTGTTTAGAAGTTTAACCTCTTCGTCATTCAGTTTTAGTATGGTTTTGTATTTACTCCCTAATCTCCAATAGTCGTAATCTGTATTGTAGTTTTGATAACTGTATCTATCTTCTGCTCTAAGTCTTGAAACGCCATCACTGTCTCCATTTGCCTCCATTTTTTGAATTAGGAATGATACACCATAGGATTTTGTTTTGGGATAGCATTGTCCTAAAATTTTAAGTTGGCTTTCAAGTTTAGATATGTCTTTATGATTGTCAAATTCAATAAGCAAGTCAAATAATAGAATGAAAGCATAATTCGTGTTTCCTTCTAAGTCAAAATACTCTCCATTTAAAAAGCTGTTTTTGAAAATAGCGTAGAACTTCTTTTGTTCACTTGATGCACTATTGATTTCAGAATAAGAATAAACATAGTGGTGTGCCCAGTAGGGCACACCACTACTGTATTTTTTCAAATTACTATTTGAGTTTATTCTATAGGATTGGTCTGTGACATCAATAATTGAATCGTCATTGTAGTTGCTTGTTGAGCTTGATGTCGTCACTGTAACTTTGATGTTTTTAATAAGACTTTGCACTAATTCATCTCGAATTTCCTTTTCAGATTTTTGTTTGTTGTTGGGATTTGTATAGGTCGTGTTTTGTTGTGTCGGTTTTTTCTTGCTCGAAGCGGCATAGATTATAAAAATTATTATTGCGATTATTATTATAGCTGTCATTATACTTCAAAGTGTTAGTTGTCAAAAGTATTAAAATTTGCAGTCATTTGTCGATTTGCTGGTGCGTTGGGGCAAAAGCAAATGTGGTGCAACTGTGTGTCGGCTTGTGTGTTGGGTTGCACCTCTTTTGATTTTGTCGAAGCGTTGGCTTTTCTTTTCATTTTCTGTCTGTCGATTTGCTGGTCTGTCGGTCGTTTTACAATGCCCTATAACGGTTTGCAAGCAGGCACAGTTTGCAGTTTGAAACATTGTCTACCGAAATGTTTGTTTAAAGATACTAATGTTTGTTGCTTTTGCAAAAATGAAAAACTTGTCTACCGAAACTTTTTGCAAAAGCTATTACCTCGTCTGCGCAAATTGTGCTTGCTTGCTGTTATGGGCTGGTTTTCCTAACCAATTCGTCTTACCAATTTAAGCGTCGTGATAGCAAATATGAAATTAACTGTAATTTCGCTGAACTGTCGTTAGTGCCATTGAATAACATATTCCAATATGCATCTGAAACTTCTTTGTCTGAATTGGGATTTGGGACACAGATATACTCTTTAGGATTGCCTTCTTTTTGATAGATAATTAAATAAGCTGCTATCTTTTTTTGTCCACTTGTAGTTTTAACAAGTTTTTTTAGAGTAGCAGTTCGAGGTCCAGCTGAAACAGCATCGACATCATCTAGTTCGTAACCTTTTTTCATGTCTAGTCCACTTTCTATTTGAACTTTATAACCTTTTGTTAAGTAATTGTATTCTTCTGCTGTTGTTTGTGAAAAACCAGTTAAAGAAACTGTCATTGCAGTAAATAAAAAGATAATTGTTTTTTTCATATTCTATTTTGTTTTTAAGTGTTTACTTTTCAAAATAGCTATGAGGTCTGAATGACTTGTCGTTATTGAATTTTGGTCAAAACGCTATGGTTGTCAAACTTGCCCATAACGGTTCGGGTATTGCCGCAGTGGGGGATTTTTAGCACAAATGTTTAATAGAAGCACTACTGTTCGTTTAAGCACAAAAGTTTCATAGAAGCACTTCACCCCCCATTGCGACAATACCTTGTTACCTGCTGCCCCATTTCTCAGTCGCTTTGTTGTCTATCAGTTGAGCGTTGGTAAAAGCACACTCTTTTGCAAGCTTTGGTTTGTGTGTCGGCTTTGTGCGGCTTGCAAATGTGTGTGCTTGTGTAGTTGCATTTATAGATATTTTTTCAGAATTTTTTCTCTTTGTTCGTCAATGTCCGCAATTACATGTGTCTTTGCTTTATCTTCCAAAGTGTCAATTTCCTTCAATATTTTTTTTGTTATTTTACTGTCGGCAAATAAAGGAATTTTGACCTTTTCAATGTCATTGCCGTACACATGAGGTTGGGCTTGTCCTCTCTGTAGTTGATAAAATTGAGGTTGTAACACTTTCAAGAAATGGAATAACAATCTTGTTGGCATCAGCTTTTCGTCCCTTGATTTAATTGTGTTACAATCCGATGCGAAAATTGGTGTGTCAAAGTAGTTTAAGTAACCTGCATAAGCACCAGAGGCACTAACAGTAATTATATTTCCATCTCGGTTTGAGTGGTTGTGGAAATAAGCTGGTGTTTGTCCACCTGCAATTACAGGAATAGTTCCCTCAACTGTCTGTGCTTTTGTAATTGATTTTCCTTTCTTAACATCAGCAATACTTACTATTGTAGTAAGATTGTTTGTCCCCCATAGTTCTTCATATTTGATGTTAGTTTTAGTAATCTTCTTAATTTTTTTATCAAAATCAACTTCGGTAAAGTCTAATAAATCAATGAGGTTTAGATACTCAACATTTTTGTTTAATGAATCTGGAATTGCTAAGTCTATATTCCCTTTAAACCCTTGTGCAATGTAGTAATTTGCCTTTTCTATGTTTTCCGGATTATTACTGTCATACAAGCTTGTACAATCGTCAATTGGACTTCCTTTTTTTATGGGGTGTATTCCTTCACTACCTCTACGGTTGCTGAATTCATATCCTAAGAATTGTTTTTCATCACTCTTTTCACCAGTTTTTACATACACTAACCTTTGAGGCAATGCAACGATGAAATACACTATCTTTTCCTTTTCGATAGCGATTATTTTATCCAATTTTTCTTCTTGGCTACCTGTTAGTTTCTCTAAATATTCTTTGTAAATATCGTGTTCTAATATTTCGGTGTTGGGTTTCTTTTTTAGTAGGGTAATGAAATCTTTAAATGCAATCTCTCCCCAGGTATATGAAACATATTCTTTAACTGGTTTTTCAATACCGTTAATAGTAATGTCTTGAAAATTTTGAAAGAACCTATCAACAGATGCTTTGATGTTTACAAAGTCAGCATTGTTTTTCCTTCTTAATGAGAATACAATTGTTTTAATATCTGTCGCCATGAAGGTATTAGTTCCTAATTCTGTTATGGCTATTATGTCAAAGTATTGTAGAATTACTTCTCTTGCTTGAATGTTTAGAATAGAGTTATTATCCAAAATTGAGTTTGGTAATATGATACCAGCAACACCACCATCTTTCAATAATTGCTTGGTGCGTTCAATAAATAAACATTCTATTTCGCTACTTTGGTCGGTTAATCTTGAATAAAGGTTAAAAGCTTGCTTGGCTTTTTCTTCATCAATCATATTGCCTTTAAAAGAAGAAACCGAATAGGGTGGGTTTGAAATAACGACATCAAATTGCTTGTTGTCCTGCGAATATGTTTTGTCAGTTTCTTTCAATAAGTTTTTAAATTCTTTGGAAGTCTTAAAGTCTCCCAATCCATCACCGTGAATAACTTTCGCCAATCCATCACCATGTAAATAGCAACTAACTTTTGCAGTTTTTACCAAACGGTAATCCTTTTCAATAGCATAAACATAATCTTCTGCCCAATCAAACTGGTCGTCTTTCCATTTCTTTAATGCTCGTTTGGTTGCTGGCGTATAGCTGTTTTCATCAATGGTGTCAATATATTTTTGAACTTCTTCCATTGATTCAGTAATAAAGTGTCCGCTACCTGCCGCATAATCTATTATTGTTGGCAATAAATCACTTTTATTTCCTTGTTGTAACTTTTGTTCTGTGATTTCCTGTAAAGGAAGGCTTTTAATAATAAACCTTGCAACTGGTACAGGTGTAAAAAATTGTCCTGATTCTTGTTTTAAACCAGTTGTTAGCAATAGCTCGAAGAAGTCACTTAGAAACTGCTGGCGATAATTATAACGAAGTTGGTAAACCTGCAAAAGTTCAACAACTTCTTTTACAACTTTTGCATTATCCTGAAAAGAAGCATCATCATACACCTCTTTAATAGCAAACTCGTTGTTTTTCTTTAAACGAATTTCAGTAAGAATTTCTTTAAATTTTTCTTTGTATTGGTCTTCTACCTGTTGAAATTGTTTCTCGAACTCACTATCACTCACATCTGTTACTTTTTTCTCAAGAAGCTCTAACATTCCTCTGTTGTAAAGGTCTGTAAGTCTTTTTTGAAATGAAATGTGAGTATCCTCTCCTTCAAGCCATTGAAAGTGTAGTTGTTCATCATCGTTTCTGTCCTCATCAACTATTTTGCAAAGGAACAATGTGAAAATTTTATTGAATGCGTTAGGCTTATCAGAAACAACGTTATGCCGTAAGATTTCCAAAAATCTATTGAAAATAAAGCTGCTGTCTTCTTGTTTAAGTGTCTTTAAGTCTTTTTTGGTTAATGCCTTACTATGAAACTCATAAGGTGTTACCCAAGATTCAAAAATACCGTTCGATTTTGGTAGTTTATTCCAACGCTCGTAAAAGTCTTTTACATTACCTGCTTGTCTGTAATCTTCCTCTATTTTGATAATTTCGTTTCTATATTTTACTTCGTTATCATCAAGTTCGGACGCATAAAGCATTAAAACATCAGCATCTTTGTCCTGCTGAAAATAAGTAAATAATTGACCTCCGTCTTTTTCAATTTTTTTCAGCTCTTTATCAAATTCCGCCCCCCATGTTTTGCATTCAATCATTAGATATGCACTATCGTCATCCCTTTTAACTAAAATGTCTAATCTTCCACTTGTTCCGTGCCCTGTTGCCCAAGTTTTTTCTAAGACAATATTTTTGGGCTGATAGCCCTTTTCCAATAGTCTGTCAACGCATTCTAAAACAACCCAATTTTCTTTTTGAAAAAAATTGAGTGTTGTTTTTCGTTCAGCTTTTATTAAAGTTCCAAGATTTATTTTTTCTTGTTCAAAATCTACTTCGATGCAGTAGTTCCCACATGCAACATACTTCTTTTGGAAAATACCAGAGGTATTTTCTTTTGGTATGAAACCTAATTTCTTTATGAGGTTTTTTTGCATAATATTTTTATTGAAAAATTTTTCCTTGTTTTGAATTCTTGTTTTTAATATACCTAACTGTATCTTCTGCTACTGCAAAAACATTGTCAGAACAATGGTTTTTGTACGCTTCTGTTGCAAAAAAATCTCCGTAAAAAAGGTCATTGATTTTTTGGTATTCAATGTTCAGAAGCTCTGCAAGCTTTTTCAGTTTGGCTTTGCTAAACTTTTGTGTTCCGTTTTCAATTTTGCTGATGGCAAAAGCATTGATGCCAACTTTAGCACCAAACTCGGTTTGTGTCCAACCGTGCTTTTCTCTTTCAGTTTTTATGAAATCACCAAATCTTGCCATTTTTATATCTGCTTTTTTTAGACTTGACCTATTGTTCGCAAATTAAAGGTTTTTTAGTCAATCTCACAAGCTTTTTGCTAATTTGTTTAGCTGTTGGGCGTGAGCGGTGCTAAATTGCGGCTCTTTTGCAAGCTTAGGTTTGTGTGTCGGCTTTTGTGCGGCTTGCAAATGTGCCGCAATGTGCGGTGGGCTGTTGAGTTTTGTCCGTCAGTTGATAGTAGCACTGTCGCTCGTCAGGGGTTGCAGGTAACGTTTTGCGGCTTTGCGTTCGGGCGGGATTTTTAGCACTAACCTTGATACGAAGCCGAAAGCTCAAATTTAGCACAAATGTTCATACGAAGCACGTCACCCCGCCTGACGCAAAACCGCTGTTAGGTGCTGCCCTTTTCTGTCAGTTTACAAGTTGTCCGCTATAAACTGTCTGCAATAGTCCTTGATTTGTTGTCTGACTTGTCTAAACTGTTCTTTAATTTCTTCGTCTGTTCCTGTTGCTTTTGCAGGGTCTGGAAAGTTTTGATGAATTTTTTTTGCTTTGGTCGGAAAGAACGGACAGCGTTCTTTTGCGTTGTCGCAAACTGTAATTACAAAGTCAAAATCAATTTCGTAATATTCGTCAATGTTGTTTGAAGTGTGATTTGAAATGTCAATGCCGTCTTCTTGCATTGTCGCAATAGCTTTCAGGTTTACTCCGTGCGTTTCAACTCCTGCACTGTAAACGTCTGCTCTGTTGTCTGCAAAATGTCGCAAGTAGCCTTCGGCTATTTGACTTCTGCAACTGTTTCCTGTGCAAAGCACTAATATTTTTTTCTTGTCCATAGTCTAAACGAATAGCCAAATGATATTGATAATACAAAACTTCGGGTCAAAACCAAAAATGAGTTGCAACACAATAACCGAAGTCGTTATGATGATTGGCTTTTTATATTTGATGAAAAACGTTTTCATTAACAGCAAACTTTTTTCTCGGAAGTCGTTGTTGTTTCGTCAACATTTGCATTACAACCACAATCACTTTTTACACTTTCAGATGAAACGGTGCAACAAGCCGATTGCGTGTTTGTCAATTCCGACAATTTGATTTTTTGTTTTTCTTGCGGTATTCCGCATTTGTCTTGTGCTAAACAATTTGTTGTTTTACTTTGCAAAATGAAATTTGCTCCGTCAAAAGCCAACGCATATTTTCCAATTGTGTCGCTTTGATATTCTACTTCAATTTCGGCATCTTCAATTCCTAATTGCTTTTCGGAAAGCTCAATGATGTTTAGCAGCTTCGTTGGTTTTAGGCGGTGGTCGTAGTCGTTTGCGTTCCACAACTGAAAGTTTACCGTTTTTTCGTTGCGGATTGTTCCTCCACAATCAATAAAATTTTTTGTTACCATTCCAACTTCGGTAACGTGAAAATGTTCGGGAACAAAAGTTCCGTTTTCTAATTTAAACGCAACATTGTCTAATGTCGGCAAAAGTGCTTTTACTTGTGAAAGTTTCATTTTTATTCGTTTTTAGTTTAACAACAGTTTGATTTTTTATTTGTGAGTTTGGTTGAAATGTTACCGAAATAGTTTTGCAGTTTTTCAATCGCTTTTTCGTCAATGCAGTAGCAAATGGCGTTGCCTTCAATGTTTCCTTTTATCAGTCCTGCATTTTTGAGTTCTTTCAAATGTTGCGAAACTGTCGGCTGTGCAAGTGGCAATTCGTTTACGATGTCGCCACAAATGCAAGTGTCCACTTTCATTAAATACTCAATAATTGCCACTCTTGCAGGATGTCCGATTGCTTTTGCAAGTGTCGCAATGGCGTTTTGCTTGTCTGTAAAATGGTCTGTTTTAGTTGCTCCCATTGTCGTCTTATTTTATTTTCAGATTGCAATATTACGATAAAGATTTGAAACAGTCAAAAGTTTCTGCAAAAAAGTTTTTAAATCGTTGTCTTGTCGGGCGGTGGGTGGGCTTGGTCAGTCCGTCTTTCTGTCAGCCTGTTGATGTCTGCACGGTCGTCCGTAGGGTTGCACCTAACGTTTGGCGGCTTTGCGAAGGTGGCGATTTTCACCACAAAACTACCTACGAAGCACAGACTTCAAATTTACGAAAAACTGTTCTACGAAGCAATGTACCGCCACTTTTGCAAAACCGCTGTTAGGTGCTGGCGTTCTTGTCAGTCTCTTGTTTGTCAGTGTGTTATGGACTTGTTGTATGCTATAAATATGTCTAATAACTTGTCTGTCAGCTTGTGCGTTGGGGTATTGTTTATTTCAGAAGGGGAAGGATTTTTTTTAATTTTTTGTCTGCGGTTGGCGACTTGTAAGCTCTTTGACAAAGCTTTGTTTTGTGCGTTGGCTTGTGCGGCTTTGGCAATGTGCTTGCAAGTGTGCGTTGATCTCTTATGTTGCTTTGTTAAGTGTCAAAGTAAACGTACTTCCTGCTCCAAATTCACTGTCAACAGTAATTCGTCCGCCTTGTGCTTCTATAAATTCTTTGCTTATGGCTAGTCCAAGTCCTGTGCCTTCTTTTTTTGTCCCAGGCACTCGAAAGTAACGGTCAAAAATTTTGTCTTTGTACTGTGGTGCTATGCCTTGTCCGGTGTCCCTAACAGATATTTGAACTTGATTGGATGTCTGCTGAATTGCCAAATAAATAGTTGCGTTGTCGTACGAATACCTAATGGCATTGGAAATAAGATTTGTCAATACCCAAGCTGTTTTTTCGTTGTCTGCCTGAATTTTGGAAATATAGTCAGGACAATTAATCTCAAAATTTATCTGTTTTTGGTCTGCCTGTGTTTTTGTAGCATTGATGGCATATAATAATATTTCTTTTGCGTCTGATGGTAAAATCGAAAGTTGGATATTACCGCTTTCAACCTGTGTCATGTTTAGCAGTTCTCCCGTTATTTTCAATAGTCGGCTTGCATCATCTTTTATGCTGTCAATAAGATTTTTTTGTTGATCGTTCAACTTTCCAATTTGTTCGTTTTCTAACAATTGTAAACTCATTTTAATGGATGAAATAGGGGTTTTAAACTCATGCGAAACAGTTGCAATAAAATTTGTCTTGGCAAAATCTAATTCCTTGTATGTGGTTACATTTCTTAAGAAAATTACATGACCTACTAATTTTGAATTTGCTTCGCCTGTTGGCGTAATTGAGATATGTAAGGTTTCTTTTTCAAAATAGCTTTCTTTATTTTCTGAAAATATTTTGATAGGTACTTGTTTCTGTCCGTTGTCCGTTACACCAATCATTAGGTCTTGGATAAGAGAACGAATTAAGTCGTTTTTGATAGCTAATTCTTGAGCCAATTTGCCAATCAATTCAGTGTGCGTTAAGCCCGATATTTTTATGGCTTCTTCATTTGCAAAAATGACTTTTAAGTTTTCATCTAAACCAATTACTGGATCATGCATATTGTTGATGAGGGCTTCAATTCTTCGCTTTTCCATCATCAATTTTGCCAAGTTGCTGTTGTTGTATTCTTCTAATTTCTCAGCCATAGTATTGAAAGACTTTGCCAATTGTCCAAACTCGCTGTGGCTCTCAAAATGTACCCTTTCTGAATAATTTTTTGCTGCAATTTGCTTTATGCTTTGAGTAAGTTCTTTTATTGGATTGGCAATGTTTGAAGGCAGATTAACCAACAAAACAAAAGCTATTAAAAAGCACATAGTTCCTGTAATTGCTATCCAAAATACTGCCTTATCCGCAGTTGCTTTAGCAACTTCACTTTTTCGCTGTATAGCCTGCATATTCATATCCATGAGACGAAAAATATCTTTCCTAATGCTGGCTTGAAATGAGCTGTCAAATTTGTTGGATTTGTATTGTTCAAAATTGTTTCTGATATCAGATGTAGTTTCTTTTTCTCCAATTTCCGTGATGTTCTTCTCCTGGTTTTGGATGTTAACATCAAATTTCTGCAACGCTTTTTCCGAGCCGTCATCTAAAGCAACGAGCATATTTCGGCTATAATCTAAGGAGTTGTAATTTGCCACTAAAATATTTTCGGAATCGGCTTTCAATTCATTGATATATTTAGCACCAACGATACTTAACAGAATTATTAGCAGGAACAAAAGACCTACTCCTAAAGTCAGTTTTGTTTTGATTTTCATTTATGAAAGAATTACAAGGTCAATATCGTTTGAAGATAGTTTTTTTAGCAGCTCATTAAATACATTAGTTGCCAAAATAATTTTCAACAAATTTAAGTGTGGCTTACCAACGCATATTGTGGTTATTTTCCGTTCAGTTGCTTGTTCAATAATTGCTTTTGAAACTGTGCTACTTTCTACTTTGATAATTTCTGCCCCCAATTCAGTTGCCAGTTTAAAGTTGTTGATTAAGTGCCGTTGTTTGTCTAGTGGAATCTTGTCGGGACTTTCGTTGGGAGTTTGGACGTATAAAACATACCATTTGCTATGATAGTAATTAGCCAATCGTGCAGTTTTACGAATTACTGTTTTTGCCGTTTTTTCATTACTACTTATGCAAGCTAAAAAACGTTCATGTTTTAGCGTGTTTGGTTTGGTTACTTCAGTTTCCACCTTTCTTTCAACCTGCGAAGCCACTTCTTTTAATGCAAGTTCTCTTAGTTGTAGAATATGGTCGCTTTTAAAGAAGTTTTGAAGTGCCGTTTCAATTTTTTCGGCTTGGTATATTTTACCTTCCTTTAATCTGGTAATTAATTCATCAGCAGTTAAGTCAATATTTACAACTTCATCTGCTTGAGCCAGCACACTGTCTGGAACTCTTTCTTTTACTTCGACTCCTGTAATTTCTTTAACTTCTTCATTCAAACTCTCAATATGTTGAATATTAACCGCACTAATTACATTGATACCTGCATCTAAAATCTGCATTACATCTTGCCAACGCTTTTCGTTTTCACTTCCTTCAATATTGGTATGTGCCAATTCATCAACAATCACCACTTCCGGACGCAGAGAAATTACGGCTTGTACATCTAACTCCTCCAATTCTTTGCCTTTATAAAAAAGTGTTCTCCGAGGTATAATTGGCAGACCATCAAGTAATGCGTGTGTTTCTGGTCGGTTGTGTGTTTCTATAAATCCAATTTTCACATCAATACCATTGCGAAGCAAGGAATGTGCTTCCTGCAACATACGGTAAGTCTTTCCCACACCGGCACTCATTCCGATGTAGATTTTAAACTTTCCTCGTCTTGATTTTTTGATTAAATCAAGAAAGTGTTTTACCGTATTTTCTTTGTTATCTTCCATAAAAAAGCCAACTACAAATTTACCAATTACTAAAACGAAATCGCTATTGCTGTTGTAATAAAAACATTATTGTTATTAGCTTTTTCATTCATCATAAAAACTTTGTCTTTGCTTGTAAACCCACGCCCTTCTATACGCCACAATACATTATTGTGAATTTGGTAATCGAGGTTCAGTGAATAGCCAAATGCCTGAAAATTATTCGGTGTTCCGGTGGCAATAATTACTCCGTTTGCATCGCTGAAATATTCGCCACGGGCAGTTATACTTAATTTTTCAGTTGCATTTACTTTTAGTAATAACACAGGTGTAAACCAAGTATTGTATGCGCTGCTTCCTTTGCTTTTCTGTTCTGCACCAATGTCAAATCCAACCGTTACACCAAATTTTTCATGCACCTGAAAAATACCATACAGATTATGGAAATATCGCATCTGTCTTGTGCTGTCAGGTTTATCACTTCCTACAAATGAACTGCTGTTCAAAGTAATTTTAGAATTTGGCTTGTAAGTAATTTGATGCCCAAAAGCAGGTAAATTATTTCCATCAACTCGTTGTATGCGTTGCCAACCGTTTAAAACCAAGCCACTCAAAAACCATTTTCCATTAGGTGTTGTGTAAGATATTTTTGCTCCCGTTTCAAAGTAGGGTGAGTTATCGGCAAACAAACTTCGGGTGAGCGTCCAATTATCTTTACCAACAGCACTTTCAAAACCAATGTGCGATGAAAATATTCCGGCATCAATCCACAGGTCATGTTTCTTAGAGATTTTGAAACCGCCATTTGCTTCGTAAATGTTTTTCAACACATTAGGTTCAGAAGCATAATTAGCATTCATATACGTTCCCGCAGCTAAAGCAAGATTGGCTCTTACTTTATCGGTATTAAACGCAGCTTTGATATAACCGAGGTTCAGGTTTATTTCGTTGTGCCTGTTGTGAGAATAAGTAAACGAAGGACGTGTATGGTTGCTTGGGTTTCCAAAATCATAGGTATAATAGGTTTCTAAGTATCCTGAAATTGAAAACGCATCAGAGATTTGTCCGAATGGTTTTTTGGGTTTTTCTTTCAAACTGTCCAATACTTCCTTTTTTATCTGCTGAATGATGCTTCGCTTTTCTGCTTCAGATAAGGAGTTTTGAGCATTTAGTGAATTACTCTTTGCAGATAGCAATCCAAAAATTGAAAGTACTATCAAAGAATTATATGTGAATTTCATTTTAGTTTTTATTTAAGATTATCTAATGCAATGTTGAGTTTAAGCACATTAATTCTTTCGGGACCGAATAAACCCATGTATGGTTTTTCGGTATTGGAAACAATGAGCTGTTGCAAATTCCCTTCTGCAATACCTCTGATTTTTGCGATGCGTTTTACTTGCACCTTGGCGGCTTGCACAGAAATGTGAGGGTCTAAACCGCTTCCACTTGCAGTAACCAAATCAACAGGGATTTCGGATTTTTTCACTTCTGGGTTGTGAACTAAAAAAGTATCAATTCGTGCCTGAACTAATTGTAAATGCTCTACATTGCTCGGAGCTTTATTGCTTCCGCCAGAACCTGCTGCATTGTAATCAACAGCCGATGGACGAGACCAAAAATATTTGTCATCATTGAAGGTTTGTCCGATATTGAAATAATACGTTTTTCCGTTGTGAGTTAGGATTTCTCCTTTTCCATTGTTAGTTGAAAATTGTGCCATTCCCCACACCATAAGTGGATAAACGACAACTAATAGTACGATGAGTACTGCTGTTAGCTTGATAGCCGGTAATATGTGATTTTTCATTTTTAATTGTTTTTTAGATGAATATTGAAACAACAATATCAATTAATTTTATTCCAATAAATGGAACGATGATGCCACCCAATCCATAGATAAATAAGTTTCTACGAAGCAATGCACTTGCACCAATCGGTTTGTAAGCAACGCCTTTTAATGCCAATGGAATTAAGAGCGGAATAATAATAGCATTGAAAATTACAGCTGATAAAATTGCACTTTCAGGACTGTGTAAATTCATAATGTTTAACTCATTCAGTGCCGGAATAGCTGCGATAAATAATGCCGGAATGATGGCGAAATATTTAGCTACATCATTCGCAATACTAAATGTAGTAAGCGTTCCTCTGGTCATTAAAAGTTGCTTTCCAATTTCCACAATTTCAATCAGTTTGGTTGGGTCATTATCCAAATCTACCATGTTGCCTGCTTCTTTTGCTGCTTGCGTTCCGCTGTTCATGGCTACACCAACATTGGCTTGTGCTAAAGCAGGTGCGTCATTCGTTCCATCACCCATCATGGCAACTAGTCGTCCGTCAGCTTGCTCTTTTTTGATGTATTCCATTTTATCTTCCGGTCTTGCTTCTGCAATAAAATCATCAACCCCTGCTTTTTCGGCAATATATTTGGCTGTCATTGGGTTATCACCAGTTACCATTACGGTTTTGATGCCCATTTTCCGTAATCGTTCAAATCGTTCTTGAATACCGGGTTTTATGATGTCTTGCAATTCCACAACCCCCAAAACATTTTCATTTTCGGAAACTACAAGTGGGGTTCCTCCATTGCTAGAAATTTGTGTAACCCAGTCGGCAACTTCTTTTGGAAAATGATTTCCTGCTTTCTCTACTAAATTTTTGATGGCATCAGAAGCACCTTTACGAATACGAATATTCTCAAAATCAATTCCTGAACTGCGTGTTTCTGCTGTAAATTTTATGTAACGAGGATTTTCTAATTTATAATTCAAAGGATTTACTCCTGCCAATTCAATTATGGATTTTCCTTCGGGAGTTTCATCAGCCATTGAACTTAACACCACTGCTTTTAGGAAATGCTTTTCATCTACGCCAGTTGTAGGGTAAAATTTAGTTGCCTTTCTATTTCCAATGGTAATTGTTCCTGTTTTATCCAATAACAAAACATCTATATCGCCTGCCGTTTCAACAGCTTTACCGCTTTTAGTAATCACATTCGCACGCAAAGCTCTGTCCATTCCTGCAATACCTATTGCTGAAAGCAATCCACCAATAGTGGTTGGAATGAGGCAAACAAAAAGCGAAATAAATGCGGCAATAGTAATGGGTGCATTGGCATAATCGGCAAATGGTTTTAGTGTAATGCACACGATGATAAATACCAAAGTAAAGCCAGCCAACAAAATAGTTAATGCAATTTCATTAGGTGTTTTTTGTCTTGAAGCACCTTCTACTAATGCAATCATTTTATCCAAGAAACTTTCTCCCGGTTGCGTAGTTACCACCACTTTTATTTTATCCGACAATACTTTTGTTCCACCTGTAACTGAAGATTTATCGCCACCTGCTTCACGAATAACAGGAGCACTTTCGCCTGTGATTGCACTTTCGTCAATAGTAGCAAGACCTTCAATAATTTCTCCATCGGTTGGGATAGTATCTCCTGCTTCGCATAAAAAAACATCTCCTTTTTTTAGTTGTGAAGAAGAAATAGTTTTCCCATTTTCTAATTTAGCAGGTGTTTCTTCTCTCGTTTTACGCAAACTATCTGCTTGTGCTTTTCCTCTTGCTTCGGCAATGGCTTCAGCAAAGTTGGCAAACAACAAAGTGAGAAATAAAATAATGAATACTGTAAAGTTATAAACGAATGATCCTTGTCCTTCTACTCCAAACAAAGTGGAAAAAGAAACGAAAAGCATCACCAAAGTTCCAACCCATACGGTAAACATGACAGGGTTGTGAAACATGATTTTTGGATTGAGTTTTACGAAAGATTGTTTGAATGCTTCGTTCATTAACTCCGGTTGAAATAGCGATGTATTTTTTGATTTTGACATGATATTTATTTTTTGAACCATTAAGGAATTAAGGATAGTTAAGTAAGTCCTTAATGCCACTTAACTTCTTAATGGTATATTTTTTTATTTTAATGAGAAATATTCTGCAATGGGACCTAAGGCTAAAGCAGGAAAGAAAGACAAAGCAGCTACGATAGCGATAACAACAAAAATGACCAAACCAAAGGTTGAAGTGTCTGTCTTTAAAGTACCTGAACTTTCAGGGATAAATTTCTTTTCAGCCAACAATCCAGCAATAGCAACAGGTCCGATAATTGGCAAGAAACGACCAAGAAGTAATACAATTCCTGTTGAGATGTTCCAAAATGGTGTGTTGTCTCCTAAGCCTTCAAAACCACTACCATTGTTGGCTGCAGATGAAGTATATTCATACAACATTTGACTAAATCCGTGAAATCCAGGGTTACTTATAGCTGCTGAACCTACAGTTGGAAATGCAGCTGCTAACGCTGTTCCTACTAGAATTAAAAAAGGATGAAACAGAGCAATAATCATCGCTATTTTCATTTCACGGGCTTCAATTTTTTTACCCATAAATTCGGGCGTTCTACCCACCATCAATCCACTAATAAATACTGCCAAAATGATGAAGATGAAGAAGTTTAAAATTCCTGCACCAACTCCTCCATAGTAAGCATTAATCATCATAGCTAACAACTCATTCATACCAGATAAAGGCATAGAACTATCGTGCATAGAATTGATTGAACCTGTAGAAATTACGGTGGTTACAATACTCCAAAACCCTGAAGCTGCCGCACCAATTCTTACTTCTTTTCCCTCCATGGCACCCAAAGAATTGTCAATTCCCATTTTTGCAATTTCAGGGTTGCCATTCATTTCCATGATAATATTTGGAATAGCGAGCAGTAAAAATCCAACAGTCATCACACCAAAAACCATCCAAGCAAATCTTCGTCTTCGGATAAAAAATCCGAAAGCAAAAATCATAGCCATAGGAATGATAAACTGTGCCACCATCTCTGTCATATTAGTCAAGAAACTTGGATTTTCTAAAGGATGTGCGCCATTTACTCCAAAAAAACCACCACCGTTTGTTCCAACGTGTTTAATTGGAACAAAAGCTGCAACAGGCCCTGTAGAAACTTGAACCGTATCGCCTTGTAAATTGGTAATGGTGTCTTTTCCTTCAAAAGTCATGGGTGTACCCTCGAAAACTAAAACCAAGGCTACAATCAATGAAAGAGGAAGTAATATTCTAGTACAAGATTTTACAAAAAAATCGTAGAAATTGCCTAATTGTGTTGTCGATTTTTCTTTAAATGCTTTGAATATAACAACTGCTGCCGCCATTCCCACACCAGCAGTTACAAACTGTAAAAACATCAGCCATAATTGTCCTAAGTAACTTATTCCTGTTTCGCCAGAATAATGTTGTAAATTACAATTTACCAAAAATGAAATGGTAGTGTTAAAAGCTAAATCGACAGATTGACTTGGGTTTCCGTCAGGGTTTAATGGCAACCAACTCATGTTCATTAAAACAAACATGCTCATCAAAAACCACAATAAGTTTATGGTGAGTAAGGCTACTAAATGCTGCTTCCAGGTCATTTCATTTTTTGAATTGATACCTGATACTTTGAAGAACAATTTCTCCAAGGGATTAAAAACCGGGTCGAGCAAGGTTCGTTCCCCTGCATATACTTTAGCCATATACTTGCCCAGCGGAATTGCCAACAGCAGTGTTATGGTGAACATGGCTATAATACCTAATATTTCTGTATTCATTATTTTTCTGTTTTAAAATTTAAAAAGGATTTTTGATTTCCAATAAACAATGTAGATCATGGATAAAGCAAAAAGCATAGCGAGAACAAATGCTACTACCTGTTTTATTTTATCCTTTTTCATCGTTTAAAATTTTTCAGGCTTTAGCAATACATAAACGATGTATGCAAAAAGACCAATGGCTATGATAAATAGTGCTGTCATTTGTTTTATATTTTTTCGAACCAGTTAATCATTTTGTAAAAAATGGCGAATAGCATTACGCCTGTTGCTATAAGAATTATTGTTGTCATATTCCTGATGTATTTACTTGTTTATAATATTCGTTTTGCAAGTTCTTTGGAAAGAAATTCCTAATGCTGCAATGATGTATTTCCATGAATGAGGAAACCGAAAACACATACACATTGGAGATAGCGTTTTGAATTTCTATATTACCTTTAGTAAATAAATTTTCAGCCACCTGCATACAGCGTTTAGCCCTGCGGATGTTTCCACTTATGATAGATGATTTTGTAACATCAGCAAAGCGTTGAGCTTGCTTATAAATGTTTTGATTATTCTTTGCTTTCATTTTTGAAATAATTTTTTGTTTGTGCCATACTTATTTCAAAAAGCAGTCCGTCAATAAATTATATTTATTAAAGTGTTGATGATTAGATAATTACAAAATAAATTGGGTAATACCAAAAAAGAAAACCCTTTCGTTTTGAAAGGGTGTATTATAGTGTTTTGAAAGGGTATTGTTATTCTAAACCGTATTCAGTTAGTTTACGGTAAAGAGTTGTCAACGCAATGTTTAATAATTCTGCTGTTTTGGTTTTATTGCCGTTTGTATAATTTAATACTTTTTGTATGTGGAGCTTTTCGGCACTGGCTAAATCAAATGCGGAAAGTTGTTTTCCGTTTTTTGAAACGGAAGAAATAGGTTGAAGTTCAATAGGTAAATGTTCAATTGTGAGTTCATCTGAATTAGAGAGAATTACACTGCGTTCAATCACATTTCTTAGTTCACGAATATTTCCCTGCCACTGATGTTGTTTAAGTGCTTCAATAAATTCTGTAGTAAACGATTTTGGTTTCTTACCCATTTTTACAGAGAAGGAAGTTGCAAAATGCTTGGTCAGCAATTCAATATCAACAACTCTCTCCCTTAACGGAGGCAACAGAATTTGAAATACAGATAAGCGGTAAAATAAATCTTCTCTAAAATTTCCCTTTTCAATTTCTTTTTTCAAATCACGATGCGTGGCTGCAATAATGCGGACATTGGATGTACTTGGCTTACTTTCTCCAACTTTAAAATACTCGCCTGTTTCCAGCACACGCAACAATTTTGCCTGTAACTCCAAATTCATTTCTCCGATTTCATCTAACAAAATGGTTCCGGTATTGGCTTCTTCAAATAAACCTTTCTTGTCCTTAGCGGCACCGGTAAAAGCCCCTGCTTTATGTCCAAACATTTCACTTTCTAAAAGTTCTTTGCTGAAAGCAGAGCAGTTGATGGCAACAAAGGGTTTGTTAGTTCTGCTACTTGCTGCATGAATGGCTTGTGCAAAAACCTCTTTTCCTGTTCCAGTTTCACCAAGCAATAAAACAGTAGTATCCGTTTCTGCTACCTTTTTCGCAAGTTCTATTGCAGCAAGGATGGCTTTTGATTTTCCGAGTATGTTGTCAAAAGAATATTGCTTGTTAATTTGTTTTTGAAGTTGTTGAACACGCTTGCTAAGCTCCACTTTTTCCACAGCACGAGACAACAAAGGAATTATTTTATTGTTGTCATCACCTTTGGTAATGTAGTCAAATGCTCCGTTCTTAATTGCTTGAACACTGTCAGGAATATTGCCGTAAGCAGTAAGCAAAATAATTTCAATATGAGGAAACTTATCTTTTATTTTTTTAGAAAGTTCAACTCCGTTTCCGTCAGGAAGTTTTACATCGCAAAGTGCAATGTCAATCTCATGCTGGTCTAATTTCTTTAATGCAGTCTTACAGTCGCCCGCCTGTATAACCTCAAAACCTTCCAAACTGATAATTCTAGCCAGTAAGGTTCTTAGTTTTTCTTCGTCATCTATGATTAATATTCTTCTCAAAATATGTTTTTTCAATTAAAGTACAAAAGTATCATTATTGTTTGGTGTGTTGGCAAAAAATGGCTCTTTTGCAAAACTTGGGCTGTGGGTTGGGTTTGTGAGGTTTTGCAAATGTGCCATTTGTGCGGTGGGCTTCAATAAATTAAAAAAAATGTGCGGTGGAGAAATAAAAATACAGAGGGTCCGCTTTGTGTGTCGGTAAAGTTGTCCATTGATGTTTATTGTTTCAGTCCACCAGTCAAGTCAACTTGTTGTCTTTTCTAACGGTCGTTTTGATGTTGTCGGTGTCTATTTTACGCTTGCACCTAACGTTTTGCAGCCTTGCGCTCGTTTTTTGCTTGTCCAAGTTACGCATTTGAGCATTAACACGCAAAAAATGGCGCAAGACTGCTGTTATATGCTGGGCGCAACACACAGTATTTTACCGTGTCCGCTGTACGTGGCTTTTTTTTGCCCTGCCTGAATTTTTTTATAAACGGATGAAAAGAGTTTAAATTTTTAGAAGGGCCGGCATTTTACACACAGTTCGATACGTTTAGGCGGGGAGGAAATTTGCAAGCTTATTTGGCGCCAAAATAAATTACTGCCATTAAAAAGTAGCGACCAAATGTGCTTGCAAAATGTGCGGTGGCTTAAACACAGGTCTGTACAAACAGAAATATGCGTTTAGGTCAATACACCCAGGTCTATACACCTAGTTTTAACAAGAATTTTAACTATTTTAAGATAAAAGACGTCATTTTAACAGTCGCAGGTGCTTGTGAGAGAACCGCAGGAGCTTGTGAGAAAATCGCAGGGCGGAGATTTGTTAATAAAGTTTGGATTGAGAAAACTGCAGAAGCCCTTGAGAAAACTGCAGTTAGAAAATGTGTTAAAGCAGCAGTATTTGAGAAAAACGCAGGTCGAAAATTTGTTAAAGAAGTCGATATTGAGAAAGCCGAAGTTATTAGTGCATAGAAAGAAGTAAGGAGTGAGATATTATTTGAGCAGAGATTTTAAAGTTTTTTCAACCATTGTATCTCGAAGGTTTTTAGCTATAATAATACCGTTATGATCAACCAAATAGTTCATAGGTATAAATGTAATGTTGTATAAATAATGACCAGTCATGTTCCAATCTGCACTATCAATTAAGTTATATTTCCAATTATATTTTTCTTTTTCTAATGTTGTTTTCCATATGGCTTTATTAGCGTCGGTTGAAATGCTGTAAATTTCAAAA
Source organism: Bacteroidota bacterium (assembly GCA_018267655.1). Classification (GTDB taxonomy): domain Bacteria; phylum Bacteroidota; class Bacteroidia; order B-17B0; family Aurantibacillaceae; genus Aurantibacillus. The sequence continues at coordinate 19,879 of JAFDYB010000085.1, read as the reverse complement.
CCTTTGCAATTTTTAAAACTTGTATCTTTATATGCGGAGTAAACAGTTTTTAATTTGTTATTTTCTATTTTGCAAGGCTTGCACCAACTAGCCCAAAAATCAATTAAAACGATTTTATTTTTAAGCGAAGAAAGAGTTACAAAAACATCGTCAGAATCTTTGAGGTTTAATTCGGGTGCTTTGTTTCCTATTTCTAACCCAATTACTGGCTCGGGAATAATTGGCGTAATGGTCGTTTCTTCGGTTGCAACAATACTTTCAGTTTTTTTCTTTTCACAAGAAAATAAAAAAAACAAAAATAATATTGAAAGAAGATATTTCATTTTTAAAAGTGTAATTGATATACTATTTATCGAATTTAAACAAAATAAATTTACGCACAAAAAAAAGCGACAAGTGTTTTATGTCTTGTCGCTTTGAGGTTTGTTTATTTAATTATTTTAAATTCAATACCACTAATTTGTTTGTACTGTGGGCTTGTTGCGCCAAAAACAGATTTTACATATCCTTTCACTTCTTTAGCCGTTGCACAAACTCCATTCGCAGGATTATATAAAGATGCGTTGCGCGCGATACGTGAATTGCTCCATGTTGTAAAAGCATTTGCAACACCAGTGTTTGTGTTTTTAAGATTGGTTAACTGCGTGTTTAAGGTTGCAATTTTTAAATCGTTTTCATTTGGCACATAGCTCGGTTCAGTAGAGAGAATAGCAATCATTTTTGAAAAATGCTCTATGATGCTATCATACGAACGTTGTGAGTTTGAAATTGTTTTTGGTGTTTCAACTACTGGGGCGTTGGGATCAATTGCCTTTGCATTTTTGCCTGCATCAGCTTTTGTAAGTTTGCCTCTTGCACCCTGCATTTTATTGTTTACCGTTTTAGCATCTTTTACTAAAGCATCAGAAGCATTTGTAGAATCAAGCGCATTTACTAAACGTGTGCTTAATTTTTCTAAGCCTAAGAAAGCAGCTTTGCGTGCGTTAGTTGCATTATTAAAAGCCACGGCAGTATTTGTTACCGAGGTGAGATTTATTTTTACGCTGCTTAGTTGGGTTTGTAATTGAGGAATTTTTAAACTGTTTTTACTTGGATTGTAAGTTGCTCCGTAGCCAACGCAAAAAGAAATTAAATCTTCAAAATTTGCTACATTTTTGTGGTGTCCACTTTCTGAGGTTGATGCCATAATATTAGTTTTTTTTAGTTTGTAAAGATTATAAGTCTAAAGGTATTGAAATTATTAATACCAACGAAATGGAGCAATTTTTATTGTATTTGCGTTAACGATTGTAGCGTAAATCCTTTTCAGTAAGGGCTTTCAGGAAGGAGAAAAGATTGCAGCGAAAAGCGTGTTAAAACGCCCAAATTATCTTAATAAAGTAACATTACCATTAAATTTATAGGTACGATTATTGCCTAAAGTAATTTCAATGATGTAAAAATAAACGCCATCAGCGGCAACGGCATTATTGTTTTGATTAATACCATTCCAACCAATTAAGGCATCAGAAGAATTATAAACGGTTGTTCCCCAACGGTTAATTATTTGCATAGATGAGTTTGTAATATTTTTTCCTTTAATGAAAAAATTATCGTTTACACCATCATTATTGGGCGTAAAAACATTTGGTACATAGTTACTTGGTATATCATCAATATAAATAATTCCGCTTGCGGTATCGGCACAACCATATTGCGTTGATACAATTAATGAATAATTAAATTCTCCCGAAGATTGATAGCTGTATATTGTATTTGTTTGGGTTGAAGTTGCCCCATCGCCGAATGAATAATTTGTATTGTGTGTTAACGTTGTTGAATCTATAAAGTTTATACGAGGGTCGAGGATTGAAGTGTAAAAAGGATTAACAAATGATTTTACTTTTGGCGTAGGATTTATTTGAATATAATTAGCTTTCGATAAAGTGTCGGTGCAGTTATAATTATTAGTTACAATTAAACTGTAAGAATAAATGCCTGAATTATTAAATGGATAAATTACACTATCTGTAACAAAAGTATTTGTGTTTATTATCCATAATGGTTGAACTAAAATATTACTGTCAACTGGTATGGCGAATTTAATTTGCATTGGTTCGCAACCCGAACTATCACTTAACAAGGCTATTGCTTTTGGGCTTGGTTTAACTTTAACAACTGCCTGTGCTTTTTTTGTGCATCCATTTTCCGAAACAGAATATGTTATAACGTGATAATTTGGAGTTGTGAAATTTACGCTTGGCGGAATTTGTAAATTAGATTGATTTGGGTTTGCATTGTTGCCGAACGACCAATTAAATGTTGCTGTGTTGCTCCAAATTCCAGTAGGAACGAAATTGAAGGAATTATTTTTAAAGCATTGTTCTTGTATTACATTGTTATTATTAATTTGCAGTTTTGGAAATACATTTATAACTGTTTTCATTGTGTCGGAGCATATTCCCTCAAAAGCAATTAGAGAAATTGTATAAGTCCCAAAAGAAGGATAAGTATATGACGGTATGGCTAAACTGCTTGTATCTGTGTTTGATGTAGGGTCGCCAAAATTCCAAAAGAAAGTTGTCGCCCCTTCACTCAAGTTCTCGAAAATTAAATTTTTGTCGTTACAGTTAAGATTAAAATCATCAATAAACGCAGTTGGATTTGTAAAAGTTACGGTTGAATACAAAGTATCTTTACAACCAAACTGATTAACTATAACAGAAATTGTTTTAGATGTTGGCGTTGTAAAATATGCGCTTGTATTATTAATGAAATTATTTGGTGAACTACTGTTGGTTGTAAAATTCCAATTGAAGTTAGCTGAGGGATGAAACGAACCTCCAACATTAAAATTAAAATTATTGTTTTTAAAACAACTACTGTATGTTGGTTGAAGCGTGGGTGAAAGTAAAGGATTTACATTAATTACTTTTTTTGAACTGTCTTTACAAAAACCATACGCTGTATTGTAAACAGTTAAACAAACTGTATAAGTACCGTAGTTGGGATAGGTATATGATGGAGAAACTTGATTTGATGTATCTGCTGAAGTAGATAGGTCGCCGAAATTCCAATGAAAAGCATTGGCATTAGAACTATTATTTTGAAAAGGAATGGTTAAACCCTCGCATAAATTTGTTGCCGTTGGTATGCTTGATGTTAGATAACACATAACAACATTAAATTGTAATTCAAGCCGATTAGTATTTATTAAAACGTTGTTTCGATATTCTTCAACACAAATACCAATTGCATATTGTCCTTGCATACTTGGTTTAAATTTAAACTGCCCCGTGTTTTGATTAAGTGTTATACCTCCGCTATTCGGAATAGGGTTTGTAGCTGAAAAAGTTGAAGACCAAATTACAGGTAAGTATGGTGGGGGCTGAGGATTTTGTACTTGAGTAAAATTTGTTGCACCAAGTAACGGAGAGCATAGATTATATTTTAAAACATCGCCATCACTATCTGTTGATGCAAATGAATAGTTGAATGTGTCAGTGAGGCAAATAAATATCGGGGGGAAATTAATGAACGACGGTGTATTGTTTATTTGAGGAGGGATATCTGTTGTTATAGTCATACCATTTTGGCTTGGTTGTACAAGATTTAATACAGAGCCATTTCTACAACAGCGTTGGTATGTTATTGTATATCCGCTTGCATTATTAGCTAATTGAACTGTGTCTATATAAACACCAATCTCAAGACATATTCCCGCTGGAGGTATGAAACAAGGATTGGGAACATAAGGAGGAATAATACTTTGACTATGTATTGCCAAAGCTTTATTATAAACAAGAGCATTTGATCCCTTATTAAATATTCTAACAATAGCGGGATTATCGAATGGGAATGTTTCACTACAATCGCGATAAATGCTAAGTTTAATTTCGTATTTATTTGCGCCTAAATATCTGTAAGTAATTCTACCACCAGTTAAGTGAGAAGCGCTTAAAAAAAAGGTACTGCTAAATGTTATTAGCAGTACCAATAGCAATATTTTTTTACAATAGTTCAATTATTGCTTAATAACTTTTCTTGTTATAAAACTTTCGTTTATCTGAATTTTTACAAAATAAACACCGATGTTTAAATCAGCACCTTCATAATACAATTTAGTCTCGCCTAAAGCGTTTGGTATTTCTTCAAATTTTTTAACCGTTTTGCCTAGCATATCATACACCGATATTTTGAGATTAGCTTTCTTTTTTATATTAACGCTAATTAAGAGGTTATCTCCAAATGGATTAGGCTGTACAATTATGTCGTTATCATTATTAACGAATTCTTTAATGCCTATAATGCCAGTACAACTTTCTGGACTCACAGGTAAAAAGGAACAATTGGCTGCATATAATAAATTTTTACTGTCGTTAATTATTTGAGATCCTCCTAAATAGTCAGGAATTTGTAGAAATATACGACGCGCACCAAAAGATACAGATGGAGTAGAAACAGAGCCATACCACATAACGGTATTAGAGGCATTATTGTGTTTTAATAAATTGGCGTGACCTAATTCGTGTAAAGCAACTTCATAAAAGTCGTACATATTTGCTGGCTTACTGGCAAAAACATTGGTATCGCAAAACCAAGATTGACTTAAATCAAATTCAATATCAAATTCAGGAAGAGTACCTATAACTTTAGAAGAACCCAACGTATCACACCGCCTAGCTCTAAAAAAAGTAGCTCCAATAGGAGCATTTGGACCAGGTAAATAAGTTGGAGAGAGTGAGAAGGTAGAAAAGCGAATTGTTGAAACGCCATTTAATACGTTCTGAGTGGGTGAATTGTCCGTTGGAATAGTGCTAGCAAATGTTGTATCGCCTACAATTATAAAAGGAATTTTAGTTTCACATACCCAATAAGCAATAGCCTTTTTTATACATGCCAATGCACCCGGGAAAGCAGCGCAAGAAGCAGAGTCAATTTTTATTGGATATTTTTTTGGAAGGTTCGTGCTTGGAGGATTGCCAGTCGAATAAACCCTTTCTTTTCTATAAGTAAAACCTGATGGAATAGGAGGAGCAGGTTCATTATAATTTAAGTGACTGAAAAACACGTTTACTTGACCCGCAGAAGAAACTGTACTTGTACCATTCGAAACCTGAATAACACCCGTACCAACAGGTGAACCAACGGCTGTAACTGTACCTTGACCTCTTGAATACGATGGGACTACAATTTTGATTTGAGTATTTGTCCAAGAAATATAGTCGTCAGCATCTAATTGAATAAAAGTATTGCCCCCGTTATTAGCATTTTTAAGTTTAACAAATCCACTGCCTTGTGTAGCTCCAAAATTTACACCGTTTATTGTCAATATTTCACCACGTCCACCATTAATTTGGGATGGAGAAAAACCTGTAATATTTAGAGCGCAGGCTATAGTTCCATCAAAATCATTATCATTAACAGGTGAATAATTTGTAAAAGATGGGCTAGTAGCTGACGGAGAGTCTGCGCCACCAGTTGCCCCTGTAAATGATAAGTTTACATTTTGATTGCAATTAACCGCTATTTTAACATGAAATAAATTTGTAATTGTTGTAGGCAAAACCATCCTATTTGGAGTTGAAAAATCAGCAGCCATAACAATTCGCAGAATATTTGTGTTATTATCGAATTTCAAAAATGTTGGATAATTCGCCGCAGGAAACGTTGGAACTTGTGTTACAGTAACATTGCCTGCCGTTACAACGCTGTTGCCAAAAGCGGCAGGAGCGTAATCAATATCTACCTGAACAAAATCTAAATAAGAGTTTGAGTTTGAAGCAAAAGCGGCCACATCAAATTCATAATATTTTTGAGTTGAAGTACCCGTAGTAACCGCGTTTTGAAACGAAAATGTTATACCAGAAGCTAGTGATTTATTTACATTTTCCCCTTCTTTTTTTTTTGAGTACTTTTTTTTCATTAACGCATCGTATTCTTCTTTGGTACTTGTCTTCGCTTCAGTTGGCACAAAAGGCTTATAGTTTGGCGGGTATAGATTTAACCCATCATACAATTCCTTTTTAGACATAAAAATTAAATAGTCATATTGAGCAACTTGTTGAACACGATTTGTTTCTTTCTCTAAAAATATTATAAGTTGATAATATATATCAAAATAGGATTTATTGGGATTAAGATTTTCGTACAATTCGGACTTACTAGGATTTCCGTAAAAAATCAAATCATATCCAGTTGGTAAATTTTTTTCAAGTGGAATATTGTAATCTAAAGGCATTATTTCGTCGCCTTGGTCATGATATTTAATTACCTCGACGATGCTATCGTTTATACTGCCTTTAAGAACATACTTTATTTTAACCGAGTATTGCAAGTATTTAGCGGATTTTGCTTTGTTATAATATTCATCACACTTAATAACTGTACCCTCTGCTATTAAAGTTGCATTTTCTTTGCCTTTAATGAGAGCTTTTTTATCGCGCTCAATCATTTCTTGTTTAAACTGTTTTTCTCTTTCTTGAAGAGTTTGAGATTTTATTTGCAGAATAAATGCAAATAGAAATAATATGGTTATAATTTTTTTCATTTTATTTTTTGGTTTTAATTGTAAATTTAGCTATTAATTTCAAATACCGCACGCCTGTGGCGCGCTTTATGGTGCCAAAGGCACACGCGCATTAACTACCCGCCTTAAGGCGGGTGCCTTATTGAAGTGCGCTGGCAACAAAGCTTATTTGTTTTTGCCTGTCTTTTTGCAAAAATAAATGTGCTTTGTTTAGGGATAGCCAACATGGCTTTGAAAAAGCCAACGTGTGTAGGCCATTGCAATGATTTTGTTTGCTTTGGAAGTGTTTCGGCTTGTGTGGCAAACAAATTGATTGCAATATGCGATAGCCGTTCTACGCATTCCGAAGGATGCGAAAAGTGCGGTGGGAAAAATTTAAACTCTTTTGTCGGGGTGTTGTCAACGAGGGGCAAAAAAAAGCACTCGAACCGTCCTATAGTCAGCCGAGATATTGTCGACCGAAATGTTAATTTTCTTGTCGAACCGTTATGTCTAAACGTCATTGCGCCTTGCATATAACGTTTTGGCGCTTGGCGCAGTGGCGGATTTCGGAGCACAAAACTGTCAATACACCACAAAAGTTGATGCGAGGTAGAATGTTCAATTAACCACGTCACCCGCCATTGAGCCAAACGCCTGTTACTGGCTGGTGTTCTTTCTTTCGTCATTGTCAGCCCGTTTTTATTTTCTTAACTAATTCGTTTGCTTGGTTGCTTAAAACAGCACTTTCCTTTGTCGTTATTACATAGTCCCAAACTCCAAGGTCTTTAAAAATTTGTTTCTTTTCTTGCCAATTTTCATTGTATTGCTCGTCTCCTAGAAGTCCAAGGTGCTCCCAATACCAAGTCTTACCATTATGTCTGATTGTGAAGTCAGGTTCTTTCCATTGGCTATCGTTGTAGTATAGCTTTTCTTCATATTGAAAGTCTATACTCGAACGGTATAAAATGTTTGCGATAATTACTTCTGATTTGGAACGCACCCAAATTCCGCTTTCGGTTTTATGGATTTTATTAAGCAAGTGTTTGTTAACGCCTAAGTATCTTCCAATTTCTTGGTGCATTGAATTTGAACTGTCAAAGTTGTCAAGCAGATAAACAAGATAATCTAAGAGGTTATGCTTGTATTCTCTTTTCCTTGCTGTTTCGCTACTTATGTTTTCAAGTTGCTCGTCTGTTAGTTCTTTTTCTGTGGCATTAATAATAAGGCATTTATCAAGATTTTTAGTTAAGGTTGCTTCATCGTCAACCAATGCTTTATAAGTAATATTAAAAAAGTCTTTGCAGGATATTTGAGAATTTTCTGGTTTCAACAAGACTGGAATTACCATACCAGTTTTAGACGAGTCCACAATAGATTTTAATCTTTCATTGGTATTAGTTTTAAAAACTTTTAATCCAGTAAATCCTTTACCTTCAATTGAAATCGCATTACAGTTTAAGAAATAGGGCAGAGCTGATTGTAACTCTTCTTCTGCAAAATATTGCAATGTCTTTTTCCCAACTTCATTATTGCTGGCTTTTTTAAATAATTCCTTTACTTCATCTCCTTTGGGGAAGGATTTATCAATAAAATGCGTTTTTCGAACTTGAATGTTTTTATTTGAATACAGCATATAAGAAGTTGCTCCGTTTTGGTCACGTCCCGCTCTCCCTATTTCTTGGTAGTATTGTTCGATTGATTCAGGTAGCATAAAATGAATTACTACCCTAATATTTGGAATATCTATGCCCATTCCAAAAGCATTTGTTGCAAAAACTAAATTTGTCGAACCATCTCTATATTCTGAAATTATTTGTTGCCTTTCTGAACTTGTCATATCACCGTGAAAAGAGAGAGCAGTCAACCCTTTTTGGTTTGCAACATCACATAAATCTTCTACACCACCCTTGTGATATTTGCGATATAAGTAAACTAAAATCTTTTCGTTTTTGTGGTCTTCAATTATTTCCCAAAGTCTTTCTCGCTTTTCTTCTTCGTTTGAGAGTTTCTCAACTTTTAAATCAATATCAAAGCGTAAAAGGACATCATCTTTTATAATTGACTTTTTTGCAATTCTGAAATCAGTTGTAATATCTATTAATTCTCTTGGGTTGATAGTTGCAGTTAATCCTAAAATCTTTGGCCAATTGTTTGAAAAAACTGAGTTTAGAAATACAGGAATGTGTTTGTAGAATGGTCTGAAATCAAAGCCCCACTGACTAATGCAATGAACTTCATCTATAACAACTAATTTTATATTGTCCTTTTGTAAAGTAATGCAATATTCAAAAAATCCATCAGTAGCCATTCTTTCAGGACTAACAAAAATAAAATCAGGAATGGATTCACCTTTTGCAAATGCTTTGAGTTGTTTAATCTGCTCGGTAGCACCCATACCACCGTGAATAGCCAAAACATTACAGCCGGAGGCTGTAAGTTTTTCGGCTTGTTCATCTATTAAAGCGATTAGTGGGGAAACCACAAGACAGGTTCCTTTTAATGCTTTAGCTGTTACCCAATATATCAAAGATTTTCCACCACCTGTTGGCATAACTGCCAATGTTGAACCGCTCAAGATAACTTGATTGATTACTTTCTCTTGAAAAGGTTTTAAAGAAAACTGACTTGCTAAGGCAGGAAATTCCTTTTCAAAAACCTCAACTGCTTTAGTAGTCATAGTGGTAGTTTTGAGAATTTTGTTTTAGAACGTTTATTTCTTCTTGGTGGCTTCTTGCTACAAATGAAAGAAAGCTGTCAACTGCAACAAATCTATATTCTGTTGGTAAACTAATACCGTGAATAGCATACAATACTTTCAGTTTATTGAATATTCGTAGCGCATAGAATGCAAAAAGTCCGTAAGGGTAGAAATAATTTTGTTGCGTTGTTCCTTCGTCAGCGTTTATCATCAAGAATTGAGAATCTTCTTTACAGCCAAATTTCTTTTTACTACTTAAATAATACAATGCCCAAACTGCTTCTCTGCTTCGACTTGGATACATTTCAGGAAATAGCTTAAATATAAACTCACTTTTAATTCCACCACCAATAACTCCAAATGCAGTATAACCTTCTTCGTCTAAGTCATAATAACCTAAATCATCACATTTGTCGATTTTTTCAAATTCTTTGCCATCATACCATTCATTTTTCCATTCATTTGCCAACTTGATAATGTTAGACGTTACTTCAAACAAATGTCCTGGTTGTGCTGCATTAAAAGCTGCTCTAAACTTGTCAAGTTCCTTTGCTTGTTTGTTTTGAAGTGTTTTTCGGATTATTGGTATTTGATTCTTGAGAACGGTGTTTTTAAAGGAGTTTACATCGTGTTTGTATTCTTCAAGTGATTCCAAGTCGAGTATATCCAAGTAGGGTTGACGTTCCCTGTTAAAGTCGTCAATTGACTCCTTGATAAGTCTTTCTAATATTTTTTTTGTGTCTTTGGTCTTGCTTTTTGGTTTTGAAGTTGAACCGAACTTTGCAGCAAGTTTTTCAGCTTCACTGTCTTGAATGCCGTGTCCACCTTCTGTGTCAATGTAACGCTGAAAATATTCAGGAATGATTTGTTTCATTTCTTCCCAAACTTTGTCAATGTGGTCTTGCTCGTAGCAAATTTCTTCTATGTCGTTCGGATAATACATATTTCCTTTTTTGTCAGTTGTTTGTTGTTTGCACGGTCGTCTTTACACTTGCCAGTAACGTCTGACCAGCTTGCCGCAGTGGCGGACTTTTAGCGATAAACTTCAATCGAAGAACGAAATTTCAATTTACCGAAAACGTTCAATCGAAGCACTTTACCCGCCATTGCGGCAAACTGGCTGTTGGCTGTAGTTCTATTCTCTTTTGGCTTTTCCTAGTAGCTTAGAAGCTAACATTCCTCCAGCTAAGGAGACTACAATTACTCCCAGAGATAGCCATTCAGGAATTTCTACCTGATGAGAAATAATCATTTTTATACCTACAAATAATAAAATTACCACCAAACTATAGCTGATATACTTGAATTTCTCTAACATACCAACAATTAAAAAGAACATCGACCTTAATCCCATTATCGCAAGAATGTTGGAACTGAAAACGATGAATGGGTCTGCTGTAATTGCTAGAATTGCAGGAATACTATCTATTGCGAAAAAGACATCTGTCAATTCTATTATTATGAGTGCCACAAATAATGGAGTTGCATATTTAACACCATTTTTTACAATAAAGAACTTATCACCTTCAACTGTTGTTGTAACCGGGTAAACTTTAGCAATCCACTTATAAATCTTAAATTCGTGTGGGTCTTTTTGTTGATTATGACTGAATAACATTTTAAGTGCTGTTAAAATTAAAAACACACCGAAAACATATATCATCCAGCTAAACTTGGTTATGAGTGCTACGCCAAAAAATATCATCAAGGCTCTAAAAACAATTGCCCCCAAAACTCCGTAAAAGAGTACTTCGTGTTGATACTTTTTAGGAATATGAAAGGAAGAAAAGATAAGAGCAATGATAAAAATATTATCAACACTCAAGGAGAGTTCAATTAAATACCCCGTAATATATTTTAATACCGCATTTGTTGGCGTTAGATTTGTAGGATTTGCAATCCAATTATTTTTAAAAGACAGAAAAATTATTCCCGAAAACAATATAGCACAAGCTACCCAAATACTGGTCCAAATTGCAGCTTCTTTGGTTTTAATTTCGTGAGGTTTACGGTTGAAAATACCTAAATCTAAAATTAGAGCAAAGGTTACTAATGAGATAAATATTATCCAGATTATCATTAATTACGCTTTAAAGTTGGTTAAAAATCAAATAAATCACCTAAGAACCCTTTTTTCTTTTTATAATAATATTCCTTATCGGAGTAGTATTTTTCCTTATTATGGTAATTATCTCTTTGTGGTGTTGGTGATTGTTGAATAGAACGTTCGATAATTTTATCGAGCTCACCACGGTCAAGCCATATCCCCCGACATTCAGGACAATAATCTATTTCAATTCCGTTACGGTCAGCCATTGTCAAGGCTACATTACAATTTGGACATTTCATAATCTTGAGATTTTTTAATTTATTTTAATTATCTATTTTTTTAAAACTTCCATCCAATGCAAACACCAAGTCTAGTCCATTATCTAATTTTATTTCTTGGTGTTTTCTCTCTAATTGCCATTCTATTATATCATTATCAGAGTAATTAGAAGCAACATACTGATTAATTTTTGGAGAGATAACACTCTCAGGTAGTTTGGAGAGAGCTTCAATTCCAATAATTTCTTTTTTTCTGTTAAATTCTAAATTGATATTTTCTTCCAAAATCACGTCGTAAGTTTTGGTGGTCATATCAATATCCTCAACAACTTGAAGTATTTTATTATCTGGAAAATGTGTTGAAACATATTCAGAAATTTCTGTTGGTGTTTGTGTTGAATTTAATACCGTTTCTTTATCGCAACTTAAGAGCGAAAAGCAGATAACACTAAGTGCTATTATTGAAGTTATTTTGTTTGTTTTCATTATATTTGTTTTAATTATCAATTCTTAAAAATTTTCCTTTCAGAGTGAATTCAAGTTCAATTTTGTTATCTAATTTTACTGATTGATGGGTTTTATCTAATTCCCATTCAACAATATAATTTTCGGGATAATTAGCCGTTACATACTCACTAATTTTTGAAGGAATAACACTTTCGGGAAGCTTAGATGTACTTTTTATTTCTTTAATTTTATTTTTCGTATCAAACTCCAACTTGATATTTCCGTCCAGATGAATTTCATATTCTTTTGTCAATCCTTCATAATCTATTTCAGCTTGATTTACTTTTGTACTAGGAAAGTGTGTGCTAACATAATTTTGGATTGTAACAGGAACCTCTTTGAATGGTATCACTCCATCTTGTGCAAACATAGATACAGATGTTGTTAATGCAAATGCGGTTAACAGACTTTTAAACAGATTAATCTTTTTCATTTTTTTTCATTTTTTAAATTTCGCTACTCTTTAATTGGATTTTCGCATACTCCATATTTATGATTACAAACTTTATTTAAGACCTTGTATCCACTTTTTTATTAAAAAACAATTTAATGATTACAGGTGCGGTTACAAATAATACCAGACCCATTAAAACATATTCTATATTTTTTATTACCCAAGGATTATTTCCTAAGATATAACCCAAAGAAACAATGCTTCCAACCCAAACTACAGCTCCCAGAACATTGTAAAAAGCAAATTTCTTGAAATTCATTTCTACTGTGCCTGCTATAATTGGAGCAAAAGTCCTAACTATGGGTAAAAACCGTGCAATTGCAATAGCAAAGCCACCTCGCTTTTCATAAAAGTTGTGTGCTGTTTGAATGTGTTTTCGTTTCAAAAACCAAGTGTCTTCTTTTCTGTTTACAATATGTTTGAATTTATAGCCGAACCAATACCCAAAGAAGTTTCCAAGAATTGTTGACCCTGTAAACAATATCATCCAGAATATCAAATTAAGAACTTGGTTATCAAAGGGAAATGGTGTCTCATTGGCAGAAGCAATCACCATCCCGGAAATAAATAAAAGTGGATCCCCCGGCAGGAAAAAACCAATTATTATTCCTGTCTCAATAAACAAGATTAGCAATACTAAATATAATCCGCCATTGCTCATTATCCAATCAGGATCTGATAAGTGCTGAAAGAATTCAAAAAGAGCCTCCATTATTTTTTATTTTATTTTAGAATGCAAAGATAGTATAAGTATTTTAAATAATAGCATTACTATCATAAAAAAATGTAAAACTTTTTTATAACTTTGCATAACATCAATTCAGAAATAATGCCGTATCAATTCAAAATAAAAATGAATGAAGATTTATATCTTCGAAACCCTGAAGAAACTGAGTTAGGAAGAAGAATTTTGAAGCATAGTGTAGAGTTAATTTATAAATTAGGATTTGAGGATTTTACCTTTAAAAAACTTGCGCAAGTCATTGGTTCTACAGAAGCAGGAATTTACAGATATTTTGAAAATAAGCATAAATTATTGATATATATTACTGCTTGGTATTTTGGATGGATTGGGTTTCAAATAAGCTATCAAACTAATAATATAGAAGAACCTAAGGTTAAGTTACAAAAAATAATAAACCTATTATCTAGCCCAATTGAAGATGACAAACAAACAAGTTATATAGATGAAAGTTTGCTACATCCTGTAATTGTTGCGGAAGGCTCTAAAGCCTATTTAACAAAGCAAGTTTCAGCAAACAATAAATTAAACTTTTTTCAGCCATATAAGGATTTGTGTTCGCTCATTGGTAATGTCATTTTAGAATACAATTCCAACTATAAATTCCCCAAATCATTAGCTTCTACCATTATAGAAGTAGCACATTTTCAAAATTTTTTTATGCATAACCTGTCGTCACTTACAGATTTTACCCGAAAAGGTAAGGAGACTGAAATTGTTGAATTTTTAAACGATTTGGTTTTTTCCTGTATAGATAGGAATTAGTTGTTTGTGGTTTTCTAGAATTACAGCCAACGTTTTGCAGCTTGGCGAAGTGGCGGTTTTAGAAGCACTTACTTTCATTTTAGCACTAATGTTTATTTGAAAACTGAATGTTTAAATTAGCACTGAACCCGCCATTTTGCCAAACTGCTGTTACCTGCTGCCCTTATTCTTGCTTAATTAATTTCACATTTGTTGTTTTCAATTTTTGGTTTAACCAATTTCTGATTTTTTCTGTATCTACATTTTCCTTTTTATTGTCAATTTGATAAAGAACAACTGTTAGAACTTTTGCACTATCACTATTTTGATTTATTGAATGTCTACCAAACGATACATTTTTAAGTTCTGGAAATAATATTTTTAATTCTTTCTGAATGTCAGAATTATCAAATTTATAATCACCAAGTTCATTTTGAAGATTATTTATTAAAATATCTTTTTCAGATAAATTTTTGTTTTGATTATTTAATTCGTCTAATATTTCACTTTTTAAATCTTTTACGTCTTGTTTGATTTCTAATTTTGTATTGCTAATATCGTATTGAACTAACTTTTGATTTAACACTTTTATTTCTTCAGCATTAAATTTTTTGGTTAAAAATGCGACTTCAATTTTTTTAGGATTTGAATTAAATTTTGTGTTTTTATAAATAATTGTGTAACCATTATTTGTAAACTCATTTGAGATAAACTGTTCAACTTTTTGAGCGTACTTTTTTTCATTGAGTAGATTATATGCTAAATAAAAACTTGGAATTATCATAATCAAAATTAAAGAAGTGATGCCGTACCTAATTTGTTTTTCAAATTTAGGATTCAAACTTCTAACAGGTTCATATTTTAGATATTTAACAATCAAAAAAGTAGATATACATATAAAAAAGCAATTAATTGAATATAAATAAAAAGCACCAAAAAAATATGAAAAATTCCCTATTGCCAAACCATAACCTGCTGTACAAAGTGGAGGCATTAAAGCCGTGGCGATAGCCACGCCTGGAATTGGATTCCCTTTTTCTACTCTTGTTAGAGCAATTACACCTACTAAACCTCCAAAAAAAGCGATAAGAACATCATAAATATTTGGAGATGTTCTTGCTAATAATTCTGATTGAGTTTCTTTAAAAGGACTTATGAAAAAATAAATTGAAGCGACTACTAAACTTACAATAGTTGCTATTAAAAGGTTTTTTCCTGATTTTTTTAGTAATTCGAAATCATAAATTGCCAAGGCAAATCCTGCTCCAACTATTGGACTCATTAATGGAGAAATAAGCATTGCACCAATGATGACTGCTGTTGAATTTACATTTAAACCAACTGATGCAATTACGATTGCACAAGCCAAAATCCATAAGTTAGAACCACGAAAAGAAATATTGGATTTTATATTTTCTAAAACTTTTTTTTGCTCCTCTTCACCATTATGAAGATTAATAAAATCAAACACTTTATTGCTCATCGTCTATATATGTTTTGTTTAAAATCCCGTTCAAAACAAAAAAACCTAAAAGTCCTGCTATTAATGAAGAAATTAAGATTATTAATTTTGAGTTATTTATTATTGTTTCGTTGTCAAAAGCAAGTAAGGTTACAAAAATAGACATTGTAAAACCTATTCCTGCCAAAAGTCCTACACCAAAAATTGACTTCCAATTTAAATCTGATGGTAGTTTGCAAAGTCCAAAAGTGACTGCTAAAAGTGCGAAAAGAAAAATACCCAAAGGTTTGCCAACTATTAGACCAAGTGCTATTCCTAAGCTGTTATTTTCTGTCAATGTTTGTGAAATGTCGCCACTAAAAACTATTGCTGTATTGGCTAACGCAAATATTGGTAAAATTATAAAAGCAACTGGTTTGTGTAGAAAATGTTGCAAAATATACGAAGTTGATTTTTCGCCTCCATTACCAAATGGAATGGCAAATGCCAACAAAACACCTGTAATAGTGGCGTGAACGCCTGAATGAAGCATAAAATACCACATTGCAACTCCGCCTATTAAGTAGGGAATTAAATTTCTCACATTTAGTTTTCCGATGATAAATAACAAAAGCCAAATTCCTAATGCGATAAATAGGTTTGTCCAAAGTAAAGTTTTGGTGTAGAAAATGGCAATAATAATTATTGCTCCTAAATCGTCAATAACTGCTAATGCTGTCAAAAATATTTTTAGAGAAGTTGGTACTCGATTGCCTAACAGTGATAAAATTCCCAAAGCAAAAGCAATATCTGTCGCCATTGGAATACCTGCACCTGATTGCGTTGCAGTTCCATAATTGAATAACAAAAATATTCCTGCTGGAATCAGCATTCCACCCAATGCTCCAAAAATTGGTAATAAAGCGTCTTTGATATTTGAAAGTTCGCCTTGATAAATTTCTCTTTCTAATTCCAATCCAATGAGCAAAAAGAAAATAGTCATTAATCCATCATTAATCCAATGCTCAAAACTGTGTCCTGCAAGTTGACTTTGGAAAAAGTCGTGATAACTTGCTCCAAAATTTGAGTTAGCAAGTGTCAATGATAAAATTGTGCAAGCAATTAAAACAAGACCACCTGCTTTTTCGCTGTTAAAAAAATCTGTAAATATTTTAGTTGCTTTCATTTATTTTGTCTCTCGGTTGATTGTTTATGCGTTCTGTCATAGGGTTGCAGGTAACGTTTTGGGTATTGCCGAAGTGGCGGATTATTAGCACTAAGTTTCAATAGAATTACTGCCGTTGAATTTAGCACAAATGTTTTATAGTAGCACTTCTGCCGCCATTTTGGCAATACCGTGTTATGCCTTCGCCCTTCGTTATTATTGTTAAATTGTATGTTTGTTAAGTGTAGAATAGGTAGTCTTGCCAATGGTGTCAACAAGAGGAAATGAATAGTTAGGTTTTTTAATGAAGCCTAATTTGTCCATTTGCGAAATGAGTTGTTCAAACTCTTTAAAGTTCTTGTCGTTGGAGTTTTTTTTCTCTTCCAACTTAACAGTATCTTGTAGTTTGTCAGCTATTGATTTCATATTGCAAAGTTATATAAATTTTCTTGAATGCAAAAATGCCTCTGAATTGTTTCTAATTATGTATTGACAAATAAGGTCGTTGTATTCTCTTATTAGTGGTTTCAAAATTGTATCATTAGAATAGTCCTCGATTTTAAGTTTTAAAATATGTGTCAATGCCGCAACATCAATGGAACGACCGTGCGAATGCCAAAGTTTATTATTTGACAAATCTCTTGCAATTTCTGTGGCTCTGTCAGTTTTTTCTTTGGCAGTTACAGTATTGCCATTGCTATGATTGTTCCAATTTTTGAATTTATATTTAACAAGCCATTCTTTCAAAAGTTCAATGGTTAAGTCTCTTGCTTGTTCAAATCTTCTTAACATTGCGATATCTTGCTCTCTCATCATTATAAGTTCTGCTTGGGTTAAAGTACCCTTTGCTGACTTTTCAATCATTTCCTCAACCTTGTCAAGATAGCCAAGAGCAGGAACCCAATTTTTTCCATTGAAAACTTGTGGGTCAATTGGTCCAAGTGATGAAGAATAGTCCATATAAATTTTATCCCCAGACATACAAAAAATTGTACCTGCTGAATATGCAGCGTCAGGAACAATAAAATAGACCTCTTTATAATGATGTCTTGTTATTTTAACTAATTTTTCTACTGTTTCAGCACTTCCTCCTGGTGTATTTAAAATAATGCAAAGTGTTGAATGTTGAATTGTGTCAGATTTTAAATCTTCAATAAAGTCTCTAAATGGTTTTTCTAATGAATTCGCAATTGAACCATAATAAAAGATTACATCAGCATCAAAATGTGTTTCAAGTTTTGATAATCTATCGTTTAAAATGTCGTGTAAAGTACTGTCAAAAATTGGCTTCATTTTCTTTATTATATTGTTTCAAATGTATGAATTAAATTTATAATTCAAATAGTTGTTGATGTATATTTATTATGTCTAATGTTTGCACCATCGGTCTTAATAAGGTGAGGCATAACGTTTTGCGAATTTGCCCAGTGCGGCTTTCGGAGCATCCACTGTCTATACCCACAAATGTTTATATCGAAGATACATGGTTTTTAGCGAGCCGCAAAATAATTTCCCGAAGGGGCAACTTGTCCGCGTGCGAGCGATGACTGAGTCCCCCGCATTGGGCGAATTTGCTGTTAGGCCCAGTTTTTATTTCTGCTTTGATTTTTGTTTTTTTATAAGGTCTAATGTAAATGTCATTTCCGAGTCTATACCTTTTTTAAAATCATTTAGATTAGGTTTAACAATATAGTCAGGAACCACCCCGTCTGATGAACAGGCACGAGAAACTGAAGTCAAGCATCTTTTAACTGGGACACGAATTCGTATTTTGGAGTTTGGAAGCTTTAATTCAAAATCAGCTTCGCTGGTGTTTCCCTTATAACCACCACCAGTCGTTTGACCAACTAATACTGCCACTTTGTTATTATAAACTGATGATGCGAAGTCACTTGCTGCAGAAAAACTTCTATTACCTATCAATACGTAAACCTTTCCATTGAAATTATTAGGATATGGTTTGAAAGGTTGTAAAGCAGTCCCGATATATAATGATTTGTCAAGCCAATATACATTTTTCACTTTCTTTATTTTACCTGAGTCCAAATAAGTCTGTATTTCTCCTAGTAGATTTTTAGGATATGGGTTGGAAATAAATTTAAAAATAGTGTCTTTGGGATTTAAAGTTACCTCCAAGTGATCATACACGTTAAATTCTTTTTTAGCAAAATTAGAAATCAAATATCCTCCATATTCGCCGGCCCCACCAAAGTTCTTTCTTACGTCAATTATTAAATTATTTATTCCTTTGTCTCGAATAAGCTTAAAACTTTCATTTGTAAATTGTACAAATTCAGTGCTGTCACACATAAAGTCGTCATAAGTTAAAACCGCAGTATTTAATGAGTCAATGAAAGTAACTCTTCGGGGATTTGATATTGGATATTTTGCGTAGTACTTATTGCCATACTCCTCAAAAGAGAGCGGGGACACTTGTTTCACTTTTGTATTTGGCTCTGCGAACGTGATTTTATAATTATTGGGAAAGTTAAAATAAAGTTCAAGTAAGGTTTTAAATTGCGCTTCAACTAATGAAAGCTGCGCGTCTTTATTTATACCGTCTGCCCACGAAAACTGTGAAAACATTGACAGCAGATTTGAAATTTTGCAGCCATTGATAGATGTAATTTCTTGTCCCACGTGAATCGTTGTGTCCGAACTAAAATTGTCCTTTACATAGATCTTTTTATCAATAATTTTCACATTAACCGGAAAGCGTTTTAAATAAGTTGTTTTGTATTTTTCAAGATCTTCTGAGAGCCTCCAGTAGGTATGACTGCAATGAATTTCTTCAAGTAAAGGAAGAATATGCAATAAAAATTGAGATTCAGTTTTTTCAGAAATAATGTTTTTGTAAAGTGAATCATACTTCTTTTCAAACTTTTCTTTGGTTGTATACCAATAAATTCCAGGATGCGCTTTTTGTAAAACCTCTTTTAAAATTATTAAATCGTAACGCTGTTGTTCGATGGTGTATTTTTTATTGAAATCAAAGTTCGCTAAAGAGTCCGTTTGTGAATTAGAATCGAAAAAAGTGAATGTCAATAAAATTGTGAGATAAAGTGCTAATTTACGAGTTTGCATAGTTTTATTATTAATGTCTCCATATCTGTACACTTTAATTACTTGAAAGTTCATTTCTCAAACGATTTTGTCTTTTTAATGTTAATGTCAAAAATTGGGCCTAACGTTCCCGGGCTTTGCGTTCGGGCGGGTTTCGGAGCACAAAACTGTCAACCAGCACTGAACTTGAATAGTAGCACAAAGCTCCAAGTTTGCACGTCAGCCCGCCTGACGCAAAACCCGTGTT
>JAFDYB010000084.1 GCA_018267655.1 Bacteroidota bacterium | reverse complement strand
ATGGCTTGTACTACCAAATCTGAATTGCTTAGTTTAGTACTAAAATGAAAATCGCAATAAATACAAGCTTTTTTACAAAAAGGAATATGAAAATAAATACCCGACAAAGTTTAGGTTGCAAAGGTAAATTAAAATAGTTTATCCTTACATTTAGAGATTTATACTTGCAAAAAACCTTCACAAAAAATTGCATTTGCATTTTTTATGTTGTATATTTGTTATAATCAAAAAGTATTCTATGAATAAAACTAACGCACAACGCACAACGCCTAATTACCAAATTTAGTTTACTAGTGTTATTTTGCTTTATGAGTACTAGAAACTACTCACAAAACAATTGTGCTTTTAATGCTAGTGTTGCGAGTAGTATATACTCTAGCAGCAATTGTGGAAGTATAGGAAACTACATCCCTAATAGTGGTATGACAGTATATAACGTTAATATTCACTACTCCAATGGTAATGTGACACATCCTATAAATGACGCTGTTCTTTATGCTTCACCTACTATTTTTTTCACGAGTATTAGTGCCATTACTACATATTTTAATATTAAGAAATTACATAAATACGATAAATATAGGTCAAATGCTTTTGTAGGCGCATTGTTAGGCGCCTCACAAACCGCTTTAGGGTCAGCTATGGCAGCCTCAAATGGTAATGACATGCTTTCTATAGGTACCGGCGCAATAAATATAGCATCTGGGCTAACTGTACTAACAACAAGTATTATACGCCTTGCTACAAAAAACCCACCAAAAGAAAATAAAATAACATTTCGTTTTTGGTATTTACCTCCTTTAGCTCAAAATAACGGGGCAATGGGATTGTGCCTTTCAAAAAGATTTTAAAATATTCTAAACTATAAGGTATAGCAAAAAAAGGAACTCACAAACTCGACATAATTTTAAGGCAAAAGTTAAATTTATGAGCTAAAAGCCAAATTTTATTTTTTTAACTAAAAAATATATTGCTATATTAGCCGATTATTAAATTGTAATTGAAGTATGAAAATTATTACTCAAAAAACTTTAACAGCTGTTGTTGCTTTGTTTCTTACTGCTTCAACGGGTGTAGCACAAAAAGCTTTAAAAAAGGCCGATGCCGTTTTTGAAGCCCGTCAATACTTTAGAGCTATTGAAATGTATAAAGCAGCTTATGCCGGTGCCCCAAAAGACAAAAAAGGCGCTATAATGTACAAATCCGGCATTGCTTCGCAAGAAATTAACGATTATAAAGGTGCTGAGGGCTATTATCAAAAAGCAATAGCCAGTAAATTTGACGACCCTACTGTTTACTTACGACTAGCAGAGGTGTTAAAGTCTCAAATGAAGTATCCTGAAGCCATAACAGAATATAATAATTATAAAACAAAAGGCGGCGATGCCAAGCGCGCTGATATTGGTGTAAAATCATGTGAACTGGCACAGCAGTGGAAAGACGCACCTTTACGCTATAAAATCGAAAATATGGCTTTAATTAACTCTAAAGAGAGTGATTTTGCACCGTGCTATGCCGATAAAAAATATCAAACACTTAACTTCTCATCGCGCCGTGCCGGAACTTTGGGCGGAAGTGAATTAAATGTTGGAGGAAATCACTCAGATATATATGAATCAAAATTAGATAAAAACGGAAAATGGTCAACGCCTGTATTATTGCCTCCGGCAATCTCTACGCCTGTTAACGAAGCTACAGCTTGGGTAAGTAAAAAAGGCGATTTAATTTTCTTTACACGCTGCCCAGAAGTTAAAAATGAACAAGCAAAATGTGGCATATATATGGCAAAAAAACAAGGAAGCACTTGGGGTGCAGCCGATAGACTACCATTTAATATTGATTCAGTTCAATTTGGGCATCCATGCTTGAGTGCCGATGGAAAAAAATTGTATTTTACCTCACGTAAAAGTGGCGGTTATGGTGGTGCTGATATTTGGTATTGCACCTACGACATGAAATCAAATGCATGGGGACAGCCGGTTAACGCAGGCTCTATGGTTAATACCGAAGGAGATGAGATGTACCCAACCGTTAGCGATGACGGTAAAAAATTATATTTTGCATCTAACTATCACCCGGGCATGGGAGGCTTAGATATATTTGTGGCTGAAGCAGGTGCTGACGGCAAATACACTAAACCGGTTGAAAATTTAAAATATCCTATTAACACTTCATACGATGATTTTTCTATAATTTTTGAAGGTAAAAAACAACGTGGTTATTTTACAAGTAATCGCGAAGGTGGAAAAGGAAGTGATGATATTTGGAGCTTTTATTTACCACCACTTACCTTTAGTGTTAAAGGTTTAGGGTTAAGCGCAGGCGACGACCGTACCGGAAAAGGTAAAGGCGAACCTGTACAAAATGTTAAAGTTAAAATTGTTGGTAGTGATGGCACAATTAATGAATACAATACTGTTGCAGATGGTGCTTATAACTTTAAATTAAAAGAAAAAGTAACTTACACAATTTCAACAGAAACAAGCAAAAGCTCATCATCTCCTTCATATAAAGATGGTTATTTAGCTTCAAAAGATCAGCGTGTAATTACTACAGTTGGCTTAGATAAATCAAAAGATTTTATTGCAGATTTTGAATTAAAGCCGGTTGTTAAAGAGTTACGCTTACCAAAAATTTTATACGACCTTGGTAAAGCTGATTTAAAACCACAGTCAAAAGACTCATTAAACTATTTATTTAACTTAATGAAAGATAATCCATCTGTTGTGGTTGAATTAAACTCACATACTGATAGCCGTGGTAAAGCAGCTGCAAACATGACACTTTCTACTGCACGTGCACAATCATGCGTTGACTACTTAGTAAAAGAAAAAGGAATTGCTCCGGCACGTTTAACTGCAAAAGGATATGGCGCTAATCAACTTTTAATTTCAGATGCTGAAATTGCTAAAGCAAAAACAAAGCAAGAAAAAGAAGCCTTGCATGAATTAAATCGCCGCACTTCTTTCCGCATTTTAAGTTGGGATTATGTTGACCCTAATGCCCCTAAAAAAACAGATACGCCTAAAGGAAATAGCGGCACTAAAAAATCTGACGATGACGATAGCGACGAATAATTATTTTTCATTAGATTAAAAATTTTATAAAAAGACTGTCTTTTTAGACAGTCTTTTTTTTTATATGCTATCAAAACACGTTTTATTATGATTATTTTTGCGCCCCATATATAATTCAAAAAATAAACATGTATCAGCACTTTAAATTTCTTTTCTTTTTCCCCATCTTCTTGTTTTTTTATAACTGTACTAATAATGTAAAAAACAGCAACGACACTAATACACCAACATCAGGCACATTAACTGTTTATTATGACGAAGGCCTACGTGCTCATATAAAAAACCAAAGCTTTACATTTCAATCGCTTTATAAAAATGCGCACGTAACCCTAGTTGAGCGTACCGACAATGAAGCCGTGCGAGCCTTATTTGCAGATAGTTGCAAAGCCATTGTAATATCGCGTTTGCTTTCGCCAAGTGAATTGCAATCCTTCGCCTCAAAAGACATTCACCCTGCTTTTTCGCAAGTAGCCCTTAGTGGAGTTGTTTTAATTACAAATGTGCAAACACCTATAAAATCACTTAGCTTTAAACAGGTTGAACAATTGCTGAGCGAGCCTTTTGTGTGCTACGATTCAATAAAAACAGAAACAAAGCTTAATCCTATTTTAGATAAAAACAATTCATCTGTAATGAATTATCTTAAAGACTCAGTGCTAAAACATAAAACATTTTCGGGAAACTGTAACACGCTATCATCAACCATTGATGTCATTAATTATATTGCAAACACAAAAAATGCAGTTGCCTTTATTGATTTTGCGTGGTTGAGCGATGTAGATGACTCTTTGGTTATTGCAAATAAAAATAAAATAAAAATTTTAGCTGTGTCAAAAGCAAATAATGATACTTGTTATTACCCCAACCAAAGCAGCTTTAAGTTAAAACAGTATCCGTTTACGCGCACAATTTATGTTTATAGAAATACCGGCGATTTTACCTTGGCTAAAGGTTTTGAAAGCTTTATAGCAGGCCCTAAAGGACAAATAATGTTTTTAAAACAAGGTTTGTTGCCAACAAATCAACAAGAAAGAAGCATTAAAGTTAATCTCGAGTAAAGAAATTTTATTTAAAAATCTTAAATTCTGTTATTATTACTATTCTATACGTAAATTAATTAAATAAAAAGCTATTTTTATTCTTTTAAAAAATGAGAAAGTTAATTTTTAATATTGCAGCACTCATAGTGGTATATTCTGCAAAATCGCAAAATATTCAAGATGCTATAAAAAAAACCGACAGCGAATTATTTGAAACCGCTGAGGCAGATTTTAAAGCACTAATTAACAAAGAGCCAAACAAAGGCGAAAATTATTTTTACTTAGGCGAAAATTATTTTAAGCGCGACGATGCAGATAGCGCAAATTATTTTTATGGTAAAGGCGCCGAACTTAATGCAACTTATCCTTTAAATTATGTTGGTTTAGGAAAAGTATTGTTAAGTAAAAACAAAACCGCAGATGCAAAAACACAATTTTTCAAAGCTTTAAGTATTTCTCAAAATAAAAACGCAGAGGTTATGCGAAAAATTGCAGAAGCATGGTTAGCAACAGATAATAAAAGCCCAGACGATGCTATAAATCAAGCAAACGCCGCTATTAAATTAGAGCCTAAAAATCCTGAAGGGTATATTATATTAGGAGATGCTTTACTTGAAAAAAATCCCTCGAGTGGAGGTGAGCCAATTAAAAACTATAAAATGGCCACCACATTAAATCCAAAATCAACAAAAGGAATTATACGTGAAGGAAAGCTATACCAAAGGGGTAGAAACTACCAACTTGCACTTGACAAATATAAAGAAGCTGAAGCCATTGACGCAAACTATGCCCCTGCATATCGCGAAAAAGCTGAATTATATTATATGGCAGGGCAACCCGGAAAATCTATCGAAAACTGGAAAAAGTATTTGGAATTAAATAATAATCAGTACTCGCGTTTTAGATATTTAAACGCTTTATTTAAAGGGAAACAATATACTGAAGTGGTTAAAGAATACGAAGAATTTAAAAAAACCAATTTTGATAATTTATATCTGGAACGACTTGCCGGTTATAGTTATTGCGAAGTAGGCGATAAAGCAGATAAAGAATCTTACAACAAAGGATTGGTTGCTATAAATAAATTTTTTGAAAAAGCAGGACCAAACTTTAAATACATACCCGAAGATTATAAGTACAAAGGCTTGTTATTGTCAAAAACAGGAAAGGACTCATTAGGAATAGTAGAAATTGAAAAAGCCATCGCTGCCGACCCCAATACAGCCACTGATTTATTGTCTGACATTGCAGGTATTTATTATAAAAACAAACGTTATTTAAAAGTTGCTGAAACAATTGATAGAAAGGAAAAAATTAATTCAACTACTTTAAACAATAACGATTATTTTAATTTAGGGCGTTCGTATTACTACCTAACTACACCTATTTTTAATGAAGCGATGACAAGTAAAGATCATAAAATAAAAGCAGCAAAAGAATTAGAATGTCAGCCTTTATTAATTAAAGCCGATTCGGCATTTTCAGGTTTATGCCGCAAAAACCCAAATTGGTCAACTGCTTTTATTTGGAGAGGCAGAGTTAGTTCACTTTACGAAATAGTTACCAAAAAAGAAAAAGAAGGTCTAGCTAAAACGCATTACGAAAAAGCAATAGCTACAATTAAACCCGAAGAAAAAACAAGCAGCCACAAAAAAGAATATGTTGAAGCTCTTGAGTACCTAGGCGCTTATTACGTTGTGGTTGCTGATAAAGCAAAGGCAGATGAAACTTGGGGAGCTTTAAAGGAGTTAGATCCAAGTAATCAAAAAGTTATAAATTACTACAAGCCAAAAGCGGGTGGTTCATCTCCAAAAAAATAATGAAAAAATTATTTTTACTTTTATTTTTCTCTCAAACATTACTTGCACAAAAAAATAAAATTGAAATTAAAATAACTTATTTAGAACCATACTGTGGTGGAGCTAAGCCAAGTCCTGAAATTGAGAGGCAATCCAAATTGCCACAAGCCTACTCAAACAAAAAATTAATTGTAGTTTTTAAGAAGTGTCATATTGATACATTAATAACTAACGATAGTGGAGCTGTGTTCTTACCACTTAAAAAAGGTATTTACAAAATTTATGAGCCTTGGCGTTATTATAAAAAAACACCAAACAATGAACCAATTAGTATGTTTAACAAAACATGTATAAAACAAGAGTGGGAAAAAGAAAATATACATGTGCAAATACACTCTAAAAATAAAATTGAAATAACTAAAAAAATCAGCTTTAATGCTTATTGTCCTTGGAGGGAGCCATGCGTAAACGAAATTAATAAAGCTCCCGCACGAGAATAGTGCTTCTTTACTTTTTCGGAATACGTTAAGTGTATGCCATTTTAGGGGATAGTGTTCCAAGTAAAAACTTTGGCAAAAAACGGATGATTAGTATCTGTTGACACAATAAAAGATGCGCCCAAGCCAAAGTGTATCGTTGAGTTATTTTTGTAGAAGCGGAAAAGAAGAATGGTAGATTAGATTACGAGGTGTTTAATACAATTACAATGTTTGTTGGGTTTTGGCATGTTTTAATTTGATGCTTGTTTCTTTTATTTTACCAAACCCCCCTTTAATATCAATAAGGTTTTTTAATCCCTCTGCCTTTAGTATTGAAGCCGTTATCATGCTACGGTAACCACCTGCACAATGTATAAAGTAGGTATTGTTTTTATTAAGATTTTGTGCCCACGCTGTAATAAAATCGAGCGGCATATTAGGTACATTTTCAATATGACATGTGGCATATTCACTAGGGCGACGAACATCAATTATATTTTGTGAAGCATTAAATTGTTTGCTAAATGCAATTGCATCAATCGATTCTATTTGTTCGCATGGTTCTCCTGAGTTCTTCCATGTTTCAAAACCGCCATTTAAAAATCCTATACATTTATCATACCCAACGCGGGCAAGCCTTGTAATGGTTTCTTCTTCCCTTCCAATAGGACAAACTAAAATAATATTAGTGTGTAAATCTTTTATAACTGTACCCACCCAAGGTGCAAATTGTCCATCAATACCAATAAACAAAGAATTTGGAATGTGAGATTCAGAAAACTCTTCTGCTTTTCTTACGTCTAATATAATGGTGTTTTTTTCTTTTCTTTTTTCTTTAACGTCAGAAACAGACAATGGTGCTTGTCCGTTTTTAATAACTAAATCAATAGGATTATAGCCTATTTTATTAAGTTCTGCATTTTTTGAAAAATATTGTGGTGCCGGTAAAATATCAGATGTGAGTTGTGTTATAAATTCTTCTTTTGAAATATGGCCTAAAGCATAATTTACTTTTTTTTGATTACCCAGCGTATCAAATGTTTCTTTGCTCATATTTTTACCACAAGCACTACCTGCTCCATGTGCAGGATACACTATAATAGAATCATTAAGAGGAATTATTTTTTTTTGAAGACTTTCGTATAGCATGCCTGCCAAATCATGCTCTGTTAAAGTTGATTTTACTGCTAAATCCGGACGTCCTACATCACCTATAAATAAGGTGTCGCCTGTAAAAACAGCAATTTGTTTTTTGTTTTCATCAAGTAATAAAAAACATGAGCTTTCAAGTGTGTGCCCCGGTGTATGAAGCACTTGCACAGTTAAAGCACCTATTTTAAACTCTTCGCCATCTTGAGCGATGTGCGACGGATAATGTGTTTCAGCATTAGGGCCAAAAACAATGGAGGCTCCTGTGGCTTTAGCTAAATCAACATGACCGCTTACAAAATCTGCATGAAAGTGCGTTTCAAAAATATACTTTAACGATGTCTTGTTTTTTTTTAATAGCTCTATGTATGGCTTAGTTTCGCGAAGTGGGTCAATAATGGCAGCCTCCCCATTACTTGAAATATAATAAGCTCCTTGAGCTAAGCAATTGGTATATAATTGTTCTATAATCATAGTGAAATTTTATATACAAATATAGTTTTTATGCAGCTATGTATTTAATTATTTTTGAACTTGATGTAGGTATAAAATTCCACACTAAAAAAATGGTGAAAGATTAATAAGATAAAAGATTTTTTTACTTACCATTTAAGATAAATGCTCCCCAATAATAAGGATCGGGATATTTTTTCTTTACATCTAACTGCGCATCTTTAAAAGATTGGTATAAATTGCCTGTTTTTGCCCACAAAGTATAAAAATTTACCATTAAATCTTTAGTAGCTTCGTCGCTAACCGGCCAGAGTGACATAACAATAGCTTTTGCACCGGCAAGCTTAAATGCTCTTTGTAAACCAAAAACACCTTCACCATTTTTAATTTTACCTAAGCCTGTTTGGCAAGCGCTTAGTACCACTAAGTCGGTTTTATCTAAATTCAAATTCATTGCTTCGTAAGCAGTTAACATGCCATCTTCAAAATTATTAATTGAACGTATATTTTCGGTGTTTATTGAATAGGTTTTGTTTGCGCCACTTAAAAATATTCCCGATCGCATCATTGGGTTTTTATAAAAAGTTTTTTCAATTGTACTGTAATTTTTTAGAGCATTATCACTAGGCTCTTCTATAAAAAAACCGTGAGTAGCTATATGTAAAATAGTAGGACTATTTATTTTTTTTATTTCATTTTCACTTGCATTTTCTTTCATAAAAACAGATGTTTTAACTCCCATACCCGACAAAGTATTTTCAATAGCTTCTATTTCACTTTTTGTTCCAGGTAAACTGTTTAACACAAAACCGTACGCGCCCCTTGTTGCTAATAAATTACTTGTATTTTCTTTTTTTTCATTTAACCGTGTTAAGTCATAATCAAACACTGGGTCGCCAAATAGTGAACTTGTTTTTGGACTTTTATTTGGCTCCGATTTAATTGCTACTATGTCTCGCAAACTTGTTACCAAGTGAATATTGTTGTATTCAATTATATGTTTTTTAAGGTGAGCATTATACAATGTATTTAAATTTATTTGATTATAAATTCCATCAGTTGACACGTATATGGTATTAATTCCATTAAGTAGCAACTCCACTTTTTTCCATAAATAATCGTACAAAATGGTATCAATTTTTTTTTCTTCAATACTATTGCGATATTTTGTTATCATCTCATTTTCCCAGTCATTAGCTTCATCAATAGAAGTATAAATTGGATTGCCTGTTGATTTAATTAGTAGGTAAGTATAGTTAACCCCTTGCGAATTATTGCTTTTATAAAGCATGTTGTTTTGTATAATTTCAATAGCAACTTCGTTTGGTAAAAGTTGTTTTTGAATACTTTGCCAGTTTAATGTGTTGTTTTTTAGAGCTACATTTGAGACTTTAAGCGATAACTCTTTTTCTATTATATCGGCCTCATCGTTTATTTTTGAAGCTTCGGCAAGCGCATTTGGATAATCAACAGTATTAAAGTTCATTAATTTAGATACAGCCTCTCGCTTTAATTTTAGCCGTTCAAATTTTTCATTTAATTCGGGGTCGTTTAATTCAATAATTTCGCGCTTCATTTTTGTAAGATTATTTAATAAAAAAGCTTTAGTTTTTATTTTAAAATCTAACAAGTTTTTTATTACGTTAGGATAATTATCAATGTTGCTGTAAACTGTTGTAAAAAAATTTTTAATACATACATCGAACTCATCTAAATAAAATATTTTTTCATCTTCTGTCATGTAACTAAAGTCCTGATTAATTTGCGAGTATTTTAACTCAAGGTATTTATTAAAGCAATTTATAGACTCTTTAATATTTTTTACATCTGCATATATTAGCGCTTGATGAATATACAAATGTTCTAAAACATCTTTTTCTACAATATTATTTTTAATAATTATTTCATTAGCTTTATCTAATATTGGCACGGCTAGCTCAGGTTTGTTGATATATTTATAAATAGAAGCAAATTTGCATAATATAAAAATTGCCTCTGTGCCGGGTGCATTTTTTAAATTTTGATATAGCATAGTTGCTTTATTTAAGTTTTCGACACAAAGAGTATAGTTTTTGTATTTTGAATGTAAAAGAGCAAGGTTTAAATACATTTCGGCAACTTTATTGTTCTCTGATCCAAAAATTGTTTCATAATATAAGCGTGCATTTTGAAAATATTTTACTGATTCATCATAGCTTTTGCTAATTGCACCAAGATTTCTAGAAAAAATTGCTCTTGATAAAGTGTCTGTAAAATTTTTATCGTTGAGCGCTTCATTTAATTCATTTATTAAAATTTTTGCTGATTCTGTTCGACCTATTTCATTGTAAAAAAGAATAATATTATTTATAGTAGTTAAGTAATCACTCTTTCTTACAAAAGCTAAGTTTTTCTTGATTTTTAATGCTTGCATGTAAAATTGCTCACATTCAGCATTTTTATGTTCTAAATTGTAAACAAAAGCAATATTTCCTAAAACAACTGAGTAAGGATTAGAGTTTTCAGAAAAAATAACTTTAATAATATTTTTTGCTCTAAATAATAGGTCTAAAGCCTTTTCGTTTTGATTTTTTTTAGCTAAAAAAATCCCGTAATCTTCCAAAAAAACAGTAAAATTTTGAGTAATCGTATCATTTGTTTTAGTATAAATTTTTTCTGCCTGCTCAAAATAATTAAGAGCATCTTCATGTAAATTTATTGCTACATATAGCGAAGCAAGCCCGCTTAAATTTTCGGCAAAATAATTTGTGTTTGCTAGATTTTCTTTTTTACATAAATCAATAGCTTGTAAATAATTTAATTCCGCGTTGTTAAAATCATATATTCCATTATACGAGTTAGCTAGAGCAGCATATAAGTTATTTTGCTCTAGAGCAGTTATCTTTATACGTTTACTTAATTCGAGTGCTTTACTTAAATATTCTATAGCGTCGTTGTAATTGCCTAAATAAGATAAAGCATTGCCGTAGTTCTGATGAACATCAAAAGATGCTTTTAAAAAATTATTGCTGCTTTCTACTTCTTTTAAAAGAGGCCTCATTAAAGATTTTCCTTTATCAACTTGTTCGTCAAGCAGATAATACATTGCATTTTCTGATTTTAAAATAAGCAAATCAGAAGGAGAAATATTTTTTTTAGCTAACTCAATGGCGCTTTCAGACAACGTAATTGCTTTTGAAAAATTCCCTTTTTCGGCCTCAGAAGTAGCTTGGGTTTGTAATTGCTTGTAATTTTGAGAAAATGAATGTTGAATAAAAACTACAAGAGTGCATAAGGCAAATAGTTGTTTCATTTTTTATACAAGTTTATAGAATTTAAAACAATTTATAAAACGCAGATCTTATTTTTTAAAAAATAATAGCTGTTCTTTTATAATAAGGGTTGTTCGTTATCTTATTATACCAAGTGAAATTAACTATTCTAATGAATTAGTAAGTACCCAAAAAGTAGTATTTAGTGTGTAAATTTCTGATTGTTTAAGCCGTTTTGCAAAAACACTAATTAGGCGTTATATGCCCATTTTAGCCAAACAGAACCCCAAGTAAAACCGCCGCCAAATGCAGATAAAATTAAATTATCTCCTTTTTTTAGTCTGTTTTCATAGCTCCAAAGTAATAAAGGTATTGTTCCGGCGGTTGTATTACCGCATGTTTCAATATTCATCATTATTTTTTCTTCTGAAAGATTAACGCGCTGGGCAGTAGCACTAATTATTCGTTTATTTGCTTGATGGGGTACAAGCCAAGCAATATCTGAATGAGTTAAATTATTTTTTGCCATTATTTCGGCTGTAACATCGGCCATTCCTTTAACAGCAAATTTAAAAACTGTTTGCCCATCCTGCTTTACAAAATGTAAACGGTCTTTTACTGATTTTTCATCGCTTGGCATTACCGATCCGCCGGCCGGCATATATAAATGATTTCGCCCTGTTCCATCAGCCTTTAAAATAAAATCTTTGATACCAACATCTTCATTAGTTGGTTCGAGTAATACACAGCCTGCGCCATCTCCAAATATAATGCAAGTTGCTCTATCGGTATAATCAATGATGCTCGACATTTTATCGGCGCCAACTACAACAATCTTTTTATACTTACCTGTTTCAATAAATTGGCTGGCAGTAGAGAGTGCGTAAATAAAGCCTGAACATGCTGCCGATAAGTCAAAACCCCATGCGTTTGTGGCTCCTATTTTATCGCATATTACATTTGAAGTTGAGGGAAATACATAATCACCGGTAACTGTGCCAACTATTACCATATCAATTTCTTTAGCTGTAATGCCACGTTTTTTCAGCATTTGTTCAATTGCAGGTACACACATTTCCGAAACGCCTTTGTTTTCTCCTTTAAGCAAGCGGCGTTCTTTAATTCCGGTTCGCGTAATAATCCATTCGTCATTGGTATCTACCATGGCTGAAAGTTCTTGATTAGTGAGTACATATTCTGGCAAATATCCTCCAACGGCAGTTATGGCAGCTTTAATCATTATTGAAATACGTTTTTAATTTTTTGGGTAATGTTGACCTCAACCATTGTTTCAGCTAACAACAGCATGTTTTTAAATGCAAGGGGGCTTGAAATTCCATGACCAATTATTACATTTGAATTAACACCTAAAACCGGCGTTCCGCCATATAGTTCGTAGTTAAATCTATCAAAATATTCATCGCTTCGCTTACGAGTTTTTATTAATTTATAAAAAGCTTCGGCTGTTTTAAGCACTACATTGCCAACAAAACCTTCGCACACAATCACATCGGCATGGTCACCAAATAAATCTCGCCCTTCAATGTTTCCTACAAAATTAAAATCTTTTGAATCTTTCATTAGCGTGTGAGTTGCCTGTGTTACAATATTACCTTTTTCAGGTTCTTCGCCAATATTAAGAAGGGCTACTTTAGGGTTTTGTATTTTATACACTTCTTTTGCGAAAATAGATCCTAGTATGCCAAATTGGTATAAAACATCGGGTTTGCAGTCGGCGTTAGTACCTACGTCTAAAATCAAGCCAAATCCACCATTTTCTTTAGGTAAAATGCTTGTAATGCAAGGGCGTATAACTCCGGGAATTGCCTTAACTGTAAACATAGAGCCTACAAGCATAGCGCCTGTGTTTCCGGCACTTGCAAAAGCGTCAAGAATGCCCTCTTTCATTAGTTTGAAACCTAAAAACAAGGAGCTGTTAGGTTTTTGTGAATAAGCTTTGGTAGGGTGTTCTCCCATTTCAATAGTTTCGGTGGTATGAACGTAATCAAATTTATCTGGGGCAATCCCTTTTTGTTTAAAAAAATTACGAGCGTATTCCTCATTTCCTAATAATACCAAGCGACTTTCGGCTTTAAGTTCAGATAATGCCTCAATTGCACCGTTTAAACAATGATCGGGGGCAAAATCACCTCCTAAAATATCAAACCCAATTTTCATTTCTAGTAATTGTTAATTCAAAAAAAGAACAATTATACTATTTTTTTTGGGGCTTTAAAAGTTTGGTGAATATTGAATTATTAAAAAAGTAATAAACAGCGCTACAATATTTATTTAACAGTGCTTGTTGTAGGGGCAGTTTGCTCTTGCATAGGAGCAGTTTGCACCGGGCTATTAATAATCGTTAAAGGCTCTGCCATGTGGGCTTTGATAACGGCTGTAAGTGAATCTTGAATTATTTTATTGCGTGCATCGCTGGCGGCTTTATCTTCAGCGGCAGGGCCACAAGAGGCAAGTGCAAGTGCCGTAGTTAATGTTATAAAAAATAATTTCATTTAAACGAATTTAAAAGCAAAAGTAAGGAATTGAATGGTTATTTCAAGCAATATTTTTAAAAGTAATTTTTTTGTTAAAATAACAAAAAAGCCCCATACAAAAAAGTAGTGGGGCCTTTAAGCTAACTAAACACAAAGTTGTTAGTGCTTTTCAGCAGCAGGTGCAGCAGTAGCTGCTGTATCTGTAGTTTTTTTAGTTGTATCGGTTGCAACCGCTTCCATGCTTTGTTTTAAAGCATTTTCAATTGAATCGGCTGTTTTTTTAGCTTGTTCTTCTAATTTTATTTTTTCTTCGGCAGAAGGTCCGCAAGATACTACTGTAACCATTAAAGCAATGGCCATGATTGAGAAAACTTTTTTCATTTTAAATTTATTTTGGTTTTTATTGAACGTTTATACAATAATTGCTAAATAGTAACCCTTAGTTTTAAAAATTTAATTTATATTACTGATTTTCAGTAATATAAATTAAATTGTGGTAATAAGAATTTATTTTTTAGCACATTAAACCAAACTTATTTTTTAACATCGTAATTTTGAATATCCGCAATCTATCATAATCCTGTAATATTGGCAATAACAAGCCTTTCGAAGATTCGCTCACCAAAATATCGTCTATTAAGTTTGTAAACAAATTCGTTAAGATACAATTGTAAGTAT
>JAFDYB010000083.1 GCA_018267655.1 Bacteroidota bacterium | reverse complement strand
GCAAGCTTGTGGGTGGAGAGCGAGTTCCAAATCGTCGGGCTTTATGAACGATGATTTTTAGTGAAAGGTTATGAAGTCTTGACTTTTTGTTTCTTTTGGGTCAAGCCAAAAGAAAGGGGAAAACAAACAAGGTTTTAAAAAAATTATTCCTTTTTCTTCATTACTTTTCTTTTAAAAGAAAAGTAACCAAAAGAAATCGGTGTTTCGATCTTTCCCTGCGCTCTTAATTTTTTACGCAAATTCAATCAAGGTAAATTTTAATGCGCCAAGGTTCAACAAATAAAGCGCATTAAAAAAACGCAAGCGCCCTCGATGAATTTGCAGTAAAAAAAATTAATTCACTCCCTGGCACCCTCAGCGAAACGCCTTTGGCTTGCGCGCAAAGCTCCAGACTTTTAATCCTAACCCGAAATATTTTTGATAAAAAGGCTTTTAAATTTTGTTTTTAAGCTTTAGCTGAGCTAAACTTGCTTTTAGCTAATATCAAGTGTAAGTGTATTTTCTTCCTTGAATGTTACGTTAAACAATTTTTCAAAATTATTTTTAAACGCATCTTCAACTAATTCTATTTTAATTTTTTTAATAATTTCTTTCTCCATGCTTGTTACTGCTTTATTTGTAATTCCACATGGCACAATATAATTAAAGTAATTTAAATCGGTATTTACATTTAAAGCTAAACCATGCATAGTAACCCATCGGCTACAGCGAACTCCCATTGCGCAAATTTTACGAGCTTTTGTTATTATGTCAGCGTCGAGCCAAACGCCGGTTTCTCCTTTGCTACGGCCGGCATTAATATCAAAAGATTTGAGGGTGTCTATAATAGATTCTTCCAAAAGCCGTAAGTATTTATGTATATCGGTAAAAAAATTATCTAAGTCTAAAATAGGATATACTACCATTTGCCCAGGGCCATGAAAGGTAATATCGCCCCCTCTGTTTATTTTATAAAATTCGGCACTAATATTTTTAAGTTGTTCGTTACTAATAAGTAAATGCTCATTGTTTCCACTTTTGCCCATTGTATAAACATTAGGATGTTCCACAAATAAGATGTAATTTTTTGTAGGCTTTATATCGGTTGGGTTTTCGCGATTAAATAGCTTTTGTTGTATTATTTCATTAAATAATTTTTCTTGATAATCCCAACACTTTTTGTAATCAAGTGTACCTAAATGCTGAACAATTATTTCTTTATTTTGTTTCAAGTGCGACAAAATTAAAAATTAATCGGCACCAAGTAATCGTTTAATTTCGTTTAACTTAAATAAAGCTTCAACAGGTGTAAGTGTGTTTATATCCAGCGTATATATTTCCTCTCTTATTCGCTCTAATACGGGGTCATTTAGTTGAAAAAAACTTAATTGCATTTCATCAGAAGCGTTTTGTGTTGACGGTTTCAAGCTATTATTGTTTTTATTTAATAAATCCGCCTCATGCTCATGCTCCAATTTTTTTAATATTTTTTTTGCGTTTTCTATTAAAGATTTAGGCATTCCTGCCATTCGCGCAACGTGAATACCAAAGCTGTGCTCACTACCGCCCGGTATAAGTTTACGGAGGAATACAATTTTATTGTCTGTTTCTTTAACGCTAACGTTATAGTTTTTTATTCGGTTAAATAAATTAGTCATTTCATTTAACTCGTGATAGTGAGTGGCAAATAATGTTTTTGCTTTACAACTTGGGTGCTCGTGTATATACTCAGCAATGCTCCACGCAATTGAAATTCCATCGTAGGTACTCGTTCCTCTGCCAATTTCATCTAACAATACTAAACTACGATTGCTTAAATTATTTAAAATGCTTGCTGTTTCATTCATCTCAACCATAAAGGTGCTTTCGCCAGACGAGATGTTATCCGTTGCCCCTACTCGTGTAAATATTTTATCAATGAGTCCAATTTCTGCTACTTGTGCCGGTACATAGCATCCTATTTGCGCCATCAAAACAATAAGAGCTGTTTGTCTTAAAAGTGCTGATTTTCCACTCATGTTTGGCCCTGTAACCATTATAATTTGTTGCGCCTCATTGTCTAAAAAAATGGAATTACTTACATAATCTGTGCCAATAGGCAATTGTTTTTCAATTACCGGGTGTCTTCCTTCAATAATATTAATTACAAAGCTTTCGCTTAATAAGGGTTTTTCGTATTTATTTAATTTAGCTAAGGTTGCAAATGAGGATAGCACATCGAGCTTTGACAAACAATGAGCGTTGTTTTGTATGGTACTAATATACTCACTCGTTTTTGATAATAGTTCAATGTACAACTGCTGTTCAATAGCTAAAATCTTCTCTTCTGCTCCCAAAATTTTTTCTTCGTATATTTTGAGTTCAGGAGTAATGTATCGTTCAGCGCTTGTAAGTGTTTGTTTTCTTATCCAATCAGAAGGCACTTTGTCTTTATGCGTATTAGTTACTTCAAGGTAATAACCAAACACGTTATTAAATGCAATTTTTAACGTAGATATGCCCGTTTTTTCAATTTCACTTTGTTGAATTTTTAAGAGGTAATCTTTCCCATTATATGCTATGTTTCTTAATTCGTCAAGATCTTCATTTACACCAACATTTATAACATTCCCTTTTAAAACATTTACCGGAGCCTCGTTGTTTAGTTGATGCTGAAGCAATTCAATAAGCGAAGAGCATGGGTTTAATTGTTCAATAAGGGCGTTAATTGAGGAATTTGATGTGTTTTGCAATTTTAGTTTTAGTTGTTCTACTAAAATTAATGATTTTTGCAATTGTACTAGCTCTCGAGGGTTAACTCTTTGAGCTGCAACTTTAGAAATTAGTCGCTCTAAATCGCCTACTTCGGTGAGTAGAGAAATACATGTTTCATGCGGCAAGGTGTTTGAAATAAAAAAATCAACTGCTTCGAGGCGATTGTTTATTTGTGTTAATTCTTTTAAGGGGAGCGCTATCCATCGCTTTAATAATCGAGCGCCCATAGGGCTTACAGTTTTATCAACAATATCAACTAACGATTTTCCATGCTCATTGTTTGAGGCAAAAAGCTCAAGATTTTTTATTGTAAATTTATCCAACCAAACATAATCGCTTTCATTTAAACGACTTATTTTAATAATATGTTTTAACTTATCGTGCTTAGTTTCGCTAAGGTAGTGCATTATGGCCCCTGAAGCTGAAATAGCATCATTCATTGCTTCAATACCAAAACCTTTTAAGGAATTTGTTTCAAAATGTGCAGTAAGTTTTTCAAGACCAAAGTCAAGGCCAAAAGCCCAATCATCAAGCGCAAATAAGTATGTTTTATCGCTATTAATTTGTTCCGTTTGCTGACGTTTATTCTTTTGATAAAGTAATTCATTAGGCTTAAAATTTTGAATTAGTTTTTCAATATAATCAGGTTTACCTTGTGCTACTATAAATTCGCCGGTACTTACATCGCAAAGTGCAAGCCCCCATTGTTGAATTCCAAAATAAACCGAAGCTAAAAAATTATTTTGAGTGTGGTTTAATATTTTATCATTAAAGCTAACGCCGGGGGTTACAAGCTCAGTGATACCGCGTTTAACTATCCCCTTTACCATTTTGGGATCTTCAAGCTGATCGCAAATCGCAACGCGATAACCTGCTCTAACTAATTTTGGTAAGTACGAGTCGAGTGAGTGATGTGGAAAACCTGCTAATTCAACGTGAGAGGCGGCACCGTTTGCTCTTTTTGTAAGCACAATTCCTAATACTTTACTGGCAGCAATAGCGTCGTTTCCAAATGTTTCATAAAAATCACCTACTCTAAACAAGAGTATGGTATCTGGGTACTTTGCTTTAATGCTATTATATTGCTTCATTAAAGGCGTTTCTTTTATTTCTGAATTTTTTTGCAGCGACATAAGTCCCCAAGATACTTTTATTTTACTTAGTCTTTTTTTTCTTTTTTAAACAAAAAACAAACTCTTTAAACAAAAAAATTAAAAGATAATTCCTTTTAAACTATTATAAAAAGTGCGATAAGTATAAAAAAGAATAATTGTCCAGCCGATGCAACTTAAACTTAAGTATAAAATAACTTTTGGTTTATCTTTATAAAATTTATCGGCTATAAATGCTCCAACTGGCATTGAAAGTAATATGGGTGCTAAAATAGCTATGCCTGTTAAACCAAAATTGTGCTTCAATTTTATTATTCTTCTTCGTGATTTTGTGAAAATTTTTCGTGACTTATTCTTTTGTTTACTGTTCAAATACTTTTGCCAACGGCGATTTATTTCGGCAAATAAATACACAAAAAATATTGTTCCGGCAATAGCACCGCCACAACCATAAAAAAACACTTCGGCAAAATTAAACTTAAATAAAATGCACGCTGCCGGCAAGCCTGTTTTTCCATAAAAAACGGAACACAGTAAAATAACAAAAAGTATTTTTAAAATTTTTTGCAAAAATTATTTACAAAGTAATTTTTTAAAGATATTAAAAACAAATTTATTTCATGTAATTACGAGGCAGAAAAGAAAGTTAAACACAAGCATTATACTGCAATAAAGCGCAATTTTTATTATATTTGGCGCGCATTTTTAATAGTATGGAAGCTAACTTAGTTCGTAAAACATTTCTTGATTTTTTTGCCTCTAAACAACACCAAATTGTGCCAAGCGCACCAATGGTTGTTAAAGGCGACCCAACTCTTATGTTTATTAATAGCGGAATGGCACCATTTAAAGAAATATTTTTGGGAAATGCGCCTATTAAATTTTCGCGCATTGCCGATACTCAGAAATGTTTACGTGTAAGCGGCAAACATAATGATTTGGAAGAAGTAGGCGTTGATACATACCACCACACTATGTTTGAAATGCTTGGCAATTGGAGTTTTGGCGATTATTTTAAAACAGAAGCCATAAGCTGGGCCTGGCAATTATTAACCGAAGTTTATAAAATAGATAAATCACGTTTATACGTTACTGTTTTTGAGGGAAGCAAAGAAGATGGTTTAGCGTTTGACCAAGAAGCTTTTGATACATGGAAGGAATTTATAGATGAAAGAAGAATTTTAAACGGAAATAAAAAAGATAACTTTTGGGAAATGGGTGATACCGGTCCTTGTGGCCCTTGTTCAGAAATTCATTACGATGGCAGGAGTGATGAGGAGCGAAAAAAAACAGATGGTGCATTACTAGTGAACAAAGATAATTCTCAAGTTATTGAAATTTGGAATAATGTATTTATGGAATTTGAGCGCCGTGCTGACGGCTCACTTGTTAAACTACCAAAAAAACATGTTGATACCGGCATGGGTTTTGAACGCTTAGTACGCGTACTCCAGGGCAAACAAAGTAATTACGACACTGATGTGTTTACGCCTCTTATTTATAAAATTGAAGAATTAAGCAACCACCGTTATAATAGTACCGAAGAGGAAAAACACAAAAAGCAACAAATGATAAATATTGCTATGCGTGTAATTGCAGATCATATACGTACCATTTCATTTAGTATTGCCGATGGCCAATTACCCGGAAATACAGGTGCAGGATATGTTATACGCCGCATTTTAAGAAGAGCTATACGTTACGGCTATCAATCTCTTAATTTAAAAGAACCTTTTATGCACCGCATAGTGCCAACACTCGCGCATCAAATGGGTACTGCATTCCCTGAATTAAAATCTCAAAAAGAGTTGATTGAAAAAGTTATTCGCGAAGAAGAACAATCATTTTATAAAACATTAGAAATTGGCTTACGCCGCATTGATCAGGTTTGTATTGATATTAATACTGAAAATAAAAAAACAATTGATGGCAAAATCGTATTTGAATTATATGATACCTTTGGCTTTCCGGTTGATTTAACGGCTCTTATTGCCAAAGGCTACAATTTAGAAATTGACACCATTGGTTTTGAAAAGTTTTTAAAAGAACAAAAAGATCGCTCTCGTGCGGCTACAGCTATAGACACCGATGATTGGATTTATATTAATGAAAATAAACATTATTTAGACACTCAAGCGCTCGAAACAGAATTTATTGGATATGAAGATTTTGAATGTCCGACACATATTATTAGATATAGAAAAGTAAAAACTAAAAACAAAGAACAATTTCATATAGTGCTTAATAAAACACCTTTTTATGCAGAAAGTGGCGGACAGGTTGGAGATAAAGGCGAATTAGCAAATATTAATGAAAAAATTTTTGTTACCGATACTAGAAAAGAAAATGGGGTTATCATTCACATTACAGACAAATTACCCGAAAAATTAAGCTCCGAATTTTTTGCTAAAATTAATTACGGCGAACGAGTTTTAACTACTAATAATCATACAGCTACACATCTTTTACATGCAGCTTTACGTCAAATTTTAGGAACCCACGTTGAACAAAAAGGGAGTTTAGTAAACAGTGATTATTTACGCTTCGATTTTTCTCATTTTTCTAAAATTACTGAAATTGAATTAAACGAAATTGAAAAAACAGTAAACCAAAAAATCAGAGAAAACATTAAAGGAAACATTTCGTTAATGGCAATTAACGAAGCAAAGAAATTAGGCGCAATGGCTTTATTTGGAGAAAAATATGGTGACGTTGTGAGGGTTGTTCAATTTGATAAAAATTACTCTATTGAACTTTGCGGAGGTTGCCACGTAACATATACAGGACAAATAGGGTATTTTAAAATTATTTCAGAAGGTGCAGTTGCCGCAGGTATTAGAAGAATAGAAGCCATAACTTCTATAAAAGCAGAGAAATATATTGCCGAAAAACTTCAAATTA
Source organism: Bacteroidota bacterium (assembly GCA_018267655.1). Classification (GTDB taxonomy): domain Bacteria; phylum Bacteroidota; class Bacteroidia; order B-17B0; family Aurantibacillaceae; genus Aurantibacillus. The sequence goes on along the minus strand of JAFDYB010000083.1, from coordinate 119,497 downwards.
TTGACGAAATAAAATTGCTAGTTAAAAACGATAAGGATATTGTAAAAAGCGTTATTACGCTTATTAATGACAACAATCACTTGCAAAAACAATTACAACAATTTCAAAAAGAAAAAGCACAACAATTAAAAATAATTTTAAAATCAAAAATTGAAAGTAAAAACAATATCAGTTCAATTATTGAAAATGTTGAGTTTGAAAATGTTGAAGAAACAAAAAATATTTTATTTGAGTTAAAAAATGAAGTGCCAAATTTATTTTGTGTTTTAACTCAATCTATAAATTTAAAACCATCTATTTCTGTAATAATTTCCGATAATTTAGTAAAAGAAAAAAATCTTAACGCCGGAATAATTGTTCGCGAACTCGCCAAAGATATAAAAGGTGGCGGCGGCGGACAGCCATTTTATGCACAGGCAGGTGGTACAGATGTGAGTGGTTTGCCTAAAGTACTTCATAATGCTAAAAAATATTTGAATTAGTTTTAAAGTAAGGCTTTTATTTTAAGAGTTTCTGTATTGTTTAGCGCACAAAAATACCGTATTTAATAAACGCTCGGTATTCGTATAATACCAAGTACAAATATATTGCAGTCCAATCTACTTGTTGTTTTTAGTTTATACTTCCTCAAAAAATATTTCTGTAGCCATTGCTACGCAAAGATTTTTTTGTTACCTAAACAAAAATTACCTAAGTATCTTTAGGCTAAAATATATTTGAACTTGATATAAGCAAATATTTTAAGAAAAGCTTTTGCGTACATGGCTTTTTAGTATAAAAAGAAAAATAGACCTATAGAAATATACATTGGCTACTGAATCAACGCTCTTGCCAAAAGTATGAATCTAAAGGAATTGTCATTTTTCTGTGTTTATTTTATTTATACGTTTGTTACGAAAAATATTTTTCACGCCCGCACCGGTATTGTAGAAAGGTCGTTGGTATCCACACAGTGCAGGTTTATTTTTTTAGTGCTTAATATTTAATTCATAGCTATGCCAAAATCATTTGTGTTTTTTCACATAACAAAGATTTTAGCATGACGTTTATAATTCTCCTAAAGAGCCGCCAATAGTGAAGTGGAATTGGCCTTTACCATTACCTATACCCGGATTGCCAGGCACATTATCAAAGCCCCAACCATAATCAATACCCAGTAAACCAAACATTGGTAAAAATACGCGTAACCCTATACCGGCACTACGTTTTACTTGGAATGGATTAAATGATTTAAAGGTATTCCATGCATTTCCGGCTTCGGCAAAGCCTAATACAAATATTGTAGCCTGTGGGTTTAAGCTGATGGGATAGCGTAACTCCATAGTATAGCGAGAGACTATAGGGCTGCCATATTGTCCAGACAAGCTATTGTCAGGATAACCGCGTAAGCCTATGATTTCTCTTGCTACAAAGTTTTGAAAACCGCTAATACCACTACCTCCTAAATAAAAACGCTCAAAAGGCGATACCCCTAATTGACTGTTATAATAGCCTAAAAAGCCCCAACCTACTTTGGTACGTAATACTAAGTTACGAGCGTCTTTGCCTTCTGCCGCACGTTTGTTAGTTAACTGAGTAAACCATTCGGCTGTAACTTTATATTTTTGGTACTCGGTAAAACGGTATTTTTCTTCACTACTAAGCGTTGCGTAATTTTTGTTTTGAAACAGCGAGTATGGCGGTGTTAATTTTACGTCAAAAGCAAAATTACTTCCCGATTTAGGATAGATAGGTCCATCAACTGAGTTTCTTGTAAAGTTAATACTCAAATTAACATCGTTAGCGTATCCATTAGGGAAAATAAATGCGCCATATTTATTAAGCTCATAATAATTATAGTTTAAGCTTGTGTATAAGTTAAAGTAATTATCGGGCCATTTAAGTTGCCTGCCGGTTCCTATTGAGCCACCCCAAATACTCATGCTTGAACGGCTGGCATTATCTTTTGAAAGCCCATTTGTAAACAAGCTATGAAATGCTGAAACAGTAAGTGATTGCGGTTTTTTTCCGCCAAGCCAAGGTTCGGTAAACGATAAGTTATATGACTGATAATAAACTCCGTTTGTTTGCCCACGTACAGTAAGTTGTTGACCATCTCCACTTGGGAGTGGGCGCCAAGCACTTTTTTTGAAAAAATTACGCGCAGAAAAGTTGTTGAATTTTACTCCTAAAGTGCCTATTAAACCTAAATTAGTTCTCATTCCTGCAGATTGTCCAAAATTGTTCATACCTCCCCAGCCACCGCTTAATTCGATTTGATCGCTTGGTTTTTCTTCAACAGTATATTCTATATCAACTGTTCCATCAGCAGGGTTGGGTTGAGGAACAGGATTTATTTTTTCAGGATCAAAATATCCTAACTGCGAAAGTTCGCGTACTGTTCTAATTACATCTGAGCGACGGAATAATTGCCCGGGACGGGTGCGTATTTGGCGGTAAATAACATGGTCGTTTGTTTTATCATTTCCTTTAACGGTTACCTTATTTATTGTTGCTTGCTTTCCTTCAAACATCATAATATCATAATCAATCGTATCTCCATGTATGTTGCTTTCCTGCGGATTTAATTGGAAAAACAAATAACCATCATCCATGTATAAGCTTGAAATATCGTAACCGGTTGGATTCATGTATAACTTTTGTTCAAGTTTGGTTTGATCGTATATGTCGCCCGGTTGAATACCAAGTATAGTATCTAATTGTCCGTTACGGTACTTGCTATTACCATACCAATTGAATTTTCCGAAGTAATATTTTTTACCTTCATCAATAGTGATGTCAATTGAAACTCTATTTGGACTAACAAAATATACAGTGTCTTTTACAACGCGTGCGTCGCGGTAGCCTTTTTTCAAATATTTAGATGTTATTTTTGGTAAATCTTTTTCAAAATTATCTGCAATATATTTACCTGAATTAAATGGATTCCACCAACGTTTTTGTTTGCTATCTTCAAGTTTATTACGGAGCTGCCACGATTTAAACACAGTATTGCCGTGAATAAATACATTTTGAATACGCACTTTTTTATTTTTGGTAACTTTTATGTTTAAAATAACATGCGGAATTTTAGCTGATTTATCGGGTATTAACTCTATATCTACTTTATTGTGATAATAGCCTTTATCAACGTAAAAATCAGAAACTGTATTTTTTATGGAGCCGACTAAATAATCGGTTATAACACGCTCTTTTAATAATCTTATTTTATTGCGTATATCATCTGCTTCGTTTTTCTTTACATCACCTTTAAAAGCGAATTTAGATAAGCGCGGGCGCTCAACTACTTTTATGGTTAAATAAATTTTATCGCCTTCTATTTTATCTTGAAGAATTTGTACATCTTCAAAAACGCTTTGTTTCCAAAGATTTTTAATGATGTCTGAAATTTTATCACTTGGAATGGTAATTTCATCGCCTTCGCTAATTCCTGATAATAATGAAATAACATTTTTATCATTAAATTCAGTACCAACAATATTTATTTTAGCTATTCTGTACTTTTTTGGATTTTTAAGATTATAAAGCAACAAGCTATCATCTGCAACTTGTGCCAAAGAGTTTTGCAGCATTGCAAAGTAAAATAATGTTATTGCAGTTAATAGTTTTTTCAAAATGTTAGTGCTTGTTATTTTTTGTTTGTTCAATTTGTTCACCGGTTAAACCAAAGCGGCGTTCTCTTTTTTGGAAAGTTAAAATTGCTTTATAAAAATCTTCTTTCCTAAAATCGGGCCAGAGCACATCGGTAAAATAAAACTCGGCATAAGCCAACTGCCATAATAAAAAATTACTTATTCGGTGCTCTCCACTTGTACGAATCATCAATTCGGGGTCTGGAAAATGGGCTGTATTTAGGTATTTTTCAAAAGTTTTATCTGTTATATCATTGTACGAAATTTTATTTTCAACTACCAAATGAGCAACTTGTTTTACTGCATTTAATATTTCCCACTTACTGCTGTAACTAAGGGCCAATATAAGATTAACAGTTGTGTTGTTTTGAGTGAGTTGCATTGATTCTTTAAGCTCGTGTTGACAAGATAGTGGCAAACTTTTTATGTCACCAATAACATGAAGCCTTACTCCTTTTTTGTGTAAATTTTTTGCTTCTAAAGAAATTGTTGAAACCAACAGTTCCATAAGAGCGTCAATTTCTTCTTTTGGCCTATTCCAATTTTCGGTGCTGAAAGTGTAGAGGGTAAGGTATTTTACCCCAACTTCCCCACAAGCTTCTACAACCTCGCGCACCGAATTTACGCCTTCGTGATGCCCAAAAATTCTATCTTCTCCGTGTTTTTTTGCCCAACGACCATTACCATCCATAACGATGGCTATATGTTGAGGCACCCTTTTAAGGTCGATATTTGATTTTAAGCTCAATGCGGCTGCAAATATAAAAAATTAACGCTTTTAAGCAGTAATTTATTAGAGTTAGGGCGTTTTTTACTAAAATTATTTCTGATGAGTAAGGCGCATTAAAAAACATCTGTTTTTTATGTGTAATACGAGGATTAAGCTTAAATTTAGGTTTGATGTTATTACTTCGCGTTTTTAAACTAAAACAATTGTTATGTTAAACTTTGCAAAATAACAATATGTTTTAAAAAATTTTCAAGCCCTATCTAATTTTATTTACACTCTCCTGATGAATTGCAAGAGGCTTGGGTGTTATTTTTATTTTGCAGGGTGTTGGGTTCTTTATTAATTTGTTTTATTAGCGATAAAAACACATCGCTTCCTTGTGCACCGCTAATTGATTTTTTATGATTAAACACAAAAAAGGGCACTCCTGAAATGCGCATATCGCGAGCCATTTTTAAATCATTTTCAACCTTTGCCAAAATGGGCTGAGTGTTAATTTTATTTTGAAACTCTTTTTCCGGTAAGCTAATTTGTTTACAAATTTCTAATAAAATTTTTTCGTCATCTATATTTTTTCCATCGGAAAAATGTGCTTTGTAAAGTGCATCAATAGCTGGTATTTGTAAGCCGTATGATTTACTAATTTCAACTAACTGGTGTGCTTTAAGAGTTGAAGCTGTAATTGCTTTATCAAAATTAAAGTCAAGATTTTGTTCTTTGCCCATTTTTTTTACCTGTTCAAAAATTTGATGTGTTTGCTCTAAACTCCATCCTTTTTTTAAAGATAAAACCTTTGCATAAGAATTAACGGTATCCGTTATTGTTGATGGATCTAGCAGAAAAGCATGAAATTCAATTTCAACATTGTTTAGACTGGTTTTTTTAAGTGCTTCGTATAATTGTTGTTTTCCAATATAGCAAAACGGGCAAGCGATATCGCTCCATACATCTATTTTCATTTTTTTACCATTTTTAAAATTAGTGTTAAACGAACAAAAAATTAAAACTATAAATAGGGTAGTTAAAGTTTTTTTCACAAAGTAAAATTACATAATTAACTTTAATGACCCGTTGCATTAACATCTCTTGTAATATGTTTTTGCTTAAACATTGAGCTTGTTTTTTTAGCGTACCAAGTTAAATATGCAAAACAAAATACTGTAACAATATATGATTGATGTGGATTTGTTTTGTCTCCGATCCAGCCTTGCAGCGGTGGTATAATTGCCCCCCCTAAAATCATCATAATTAAAAAAGCTGCGCCTTGGTTTGTATATTTGCCTAAACCATTAATAGCTAAAGCAAAAATACACGGCCACATAACCGAACAAAAAAGCCCACCACTTAAAAAACAATATAGGGCAAAATTACCTTTTGTAATTATTCCTAAAAACATAAAAAGCATTGCGCTTAACGATAATATTCCTAATGTTTTTGCAGGGTTATCGCCGATGGAAATAAATAACAGCGAAGCAAAAATTACAAATGGTAAGTAACCCCAATAATCGTCAACGTTGCTTCCATTTAGCGTATTTATAAAATAAATTATAGAAAAAGCTACTAAAGGAATTATGAGTTGTGCTACTTTTTTTTGAATAGCATTAAAGTTAAATAAACTTAGTGAACCTGTCCATCGGCCAATCATTAAGCCTCCCCAGTATAATGAAATAAAATGCGAAATTTTTGTATGATCTAAACCTTTTATTTCTGGCATTGCAAGCAATGCCCCCATATTACTTTGAATGGTTACTTCAACACCTACGTACATAAAAATTGCAAGCATACCTAGTGTTAGTTGAGGGTATTTTAATACACTTAAGTCATAGCTTTTTAATTTATCACTTTCAATTTTTGGAAACTTTGAAATAAATATGATAAAGGCACATATTAAAAATAAAGCACATAAGATAAGTGCGGGTAATTTTACAGATTCAATGCTTTGCGTATCGAGGCTTGGTTTGTTTATACTTCCAAATAAAGCATAACTTAAAAATACCGGGCCTATAGTAGTACCAAACGAGTTAATGCCTCCGGCTAATGATAATCGTTGTGCGCCTTTTGCTTTATTTCCAAAATTAATTACAAAGGGATTCGCTACAATTTGTTGTATGGCAAAACCAAATGCAATAGTAAAAAGCGCACATAACAATAATGGATATGAAAGTAAATTAGCAGCAGGAATAAATATTAACGCGCCAGCACTTGAAAGCAATAAACCAAATACTAAGGTTGTTTTATACCCAAATTTTGCAATTGGATCGCCAAATTTAAGACTTAAAATATAGTAAATTATAGAGCCAAAAAAATACGATGAGTAAAACGCTAAATCAACCAATTGCGATTGAAATTGTGTTAAATTAAATTTTGCTTTAAATAAAGGAATTAATATTCCGTTACTTGCTGCTACAAATCCCCAAAAGAAGAAGACGGTGATAATTGCAATAAGTGATGAGTTTGATTTTTGCATGTAAAAATTTACCGAATTTATTTATTCGTTTTAAATTACTAACAGTCTTTTTTTTCAGTTTTCAACATTATTAATCTCACTATTTTACGAGAAAAAAATAATACTTGCCAACACAATTAATACATTTGTTTATGCAATTATTAACACCTGATTATTTTTCGAATTACGAATTGATTGACTGTGGGGATTTTGAGAAACTAGAGCGTTTTGGCAAATTTATTACCATTAGGCCTGAGCCACAAGCTGTATGGGCTAAACAAATGAATGAGCGTGAATGGCTAAAACTGGCGCACTTAAAATTTATACCAAAAAGTAGCAGTAGTGGTGAGTGGAAAAAGCTTCAAAATGCGCAGGATAAATGGGACATTTCATACACTTTTAGTAGTAACCAAAAACACCAGCTTAATTTTAAATTAAGCTTAACCTCGTTTAAACATGTTGGTTTATTCCCGGAACAAGCTGTAAACTGGGAAAAGATTTATCAATTTTTTCAAGCTAAAAAAGGAGGAAAGTTTTTAAATTTATTTGCCTATACCGGAGGCGCAAGTCTTGCCGCAAAAGCAGCAGGTGCACATGTTACGCATGTTGATAGCATTAAACAAGTTGTAAGTTGGGCTAATGAAAATATGCAACTTTCAAAATTAAATGATATACGTTGGGTAGTTGATGACGCTTTAAAATTTGTAAAAAAAGAAATTCGTCGCGGAAATTTTTATGAAGGTATTATACTTGATCCGCCATCTTATGGACACGGGCCAAATGGGGAAAAATGGAAGCTTGAAGAAAATATACAAGAAATGATAGAGGGTGTTTTACAAATACTAAACCCCGATTCTCATTTACTAATTTTAAATGCATACTCGCTCGGTTTTTCTGCCTTAGTTCCCGAAAATTTATTACGTTCATTTGCACTAAAAAATAAATCTCAACTTCATGTTGGAGAACTTTATTTGAAGGCAAAAACATCAATTAAATTACCGCTAGGTGTTTGGGGCAGTTTAAATAAATAAATTACTTTTGAGTTAAAACTTCAATATTATTTCTGCCTAATTTTACTAATCCTTTTTGCTCCATAACTCTAAGCAAACGACTTATGGCCTCTCTGTGTGCATGCAGCTCATCAGCAATTTGTTGATGCGTTAATTCTACAACACGTGTATTTAATGCTTTTGATCGCTCTTCTAAATAATGGAGCAATTGCTTATCCATTTGTTGAAAAGCTATTAAATCAACCACTTGCATTAATTCTTCAAAGCGCGAATTATAATTACTGCTAATGTATGCTTTCCACTCAGGATATTTAAACCAATCTTCCGTTTGTTTTACAGGGATTTGAATAATTTCTGTTTTTGTTTCAGCTAAAGCTTTTATCATACTTTTTTTACCCGATTGGCAACAGGTAAGCGAAACAGCGCAAGTTTGACCAGGGTATAAATGATATAAAAAAACTTCTGCCCCTTTATTATCTTGGCGCAAAATACGAATGCTTCCTTTAATAACAATGGGTATATACAAAATCTCCTGCCCTGGTGTAATAACAATTTCACCTTGTTTAAAAGATTTTAAACGAGCATTTTTCTCAATCTCTAAAAGCAATTCTTTTTGAGTGAAAATAAAATTAGTGTTTACAATTAACTGAATAGACATATATTCACCGAAATTACTAATTAATACACAATAGAAAATTGTATTTTTTATATCTTTAAAAAAAATATTTTGTTGCAAGCATTAATCATAAAATCAACCGGAAGTAATTATGTAGTTAGACATGAAGATAAATGCTTTACAGCAAAATTATCTGGCAAAATACGCCTTGATAATAGGAAAAGTACAAACCCAATTGCAGTTGGCGATTTAGTTGAAATAGAAGTTGAAAATGAGCAAGCTGTTATTATTAAAATTTTGCCAAGAAAAAATTATATCATTCGCAAATCATTAAACTTAAGCAAGCAAGTGCATATACTTGCTGCTAATATTGATTTAGCTGCCTTAGTTGTAACTGTTGCCGCCCCTAAAACATCTACCGGATTTATAGATAGATTTTTAGTAACTGCAGAGGCATACTCAATTGCAGCAGTTTTAGTTTTCAATAAAAGTGATTTAGTAGATGATGGCCTAAAATCATACCAGCAGTATTTAATTAATTTATATTCATCAATAGGCTATACTTGTATTGAAGTAAGTTGCGTAACAAAAACAGGCTTAGGAGATTTAATAAAAATTCTAAAAAATAAAACAACTTTATTGTCGGGTCATTCAGGGGTTGGAAAAAGCTCATTAATAAACGCTATTGAGCCTACATACAATTTAAAAACCGGAGCAATTTCGCTAGCGCATTTAAAAGGCACACACACTACAACTTTTGCCGAAATATTTAAATTACACTTTGGTGGCAATATTATTGATAGCCCAGGAATTAAAGAACTGGGCTTAGTTGAAATGACTAAAGAAGAAGTGGGACATTATTTTCCTGAAATTCGAAAAGTAATGAATGAGTGTAAGTTTAATAATTGCCTTCACCAAAACGAACCAAAGTGCGTGGTAATAAAAGCAGTTGAAGAGGGAAAAATTTCAGAAGAACGTTACATTAATTATCTTAAAATTTTAAATGGTGAAGAGATGGACTGGACCCACTGGTCAAATTAACTTCTCTTTATGGTATTGTAACAATTCTATACAATAATTTTACGTGTTTAATCAAAATGTTTTATTATATTTAATTAATGAAAAAACTATGTATTCTATTTTTTATATTATTATCAGCGCTTTGTTTTGGGCAATCAAAAAGTACTCCTGCTTTAACTATTGATTCGCTTAAACTAGTTGTTAAATCAACAAATAATCCATTAGAAAAGCTAAAAACACTTAATGTGTTAAGTGAACAACTTTGGCTTAAAGCAGACTATACAGGAGCGAGAACTTATATTAACCAAGCTTTAAAAATAGAAGAAGATGAACTTAAAAAAGAAAAAAACAAAGATTATCTAAAAGAGAAAGCTTATACTTATAACAATATTGCAATTATTTATAGATTTTTAGGTGATTATTCATTATCGCTCGAAAATCATTTGATAGCTCTAAAAATTAGAGAAGAAATAGATGATAAAAGAGGGCTTGCGCGTTCTTATTTAGGCATTGCATCTATTTATAGCCTTATCGGTAAGAATGAAGTTTCATTGCAATATAATCTTAAAGCAAAAAAATTATTTGAAGACGTTAAAGACACTTTGTTTACAGCCTATACCTGTAGTCATATTGCAGATAATTATTTTGAATCTAATAATTTTAAAGAAGCGGAGAGTTATAACTCTAAAGCGATGTTGTTTTTTAGTCAAACATTTAATTTAATAGGCGTTTCAGATTGTTTATCGCTAGCAGGTTACATATATGAAAAACAAGCTAATTATAAAGACGCATTGGAGAATTTTAGATCGAGCTTAGTGATTTGTTTAATGTATAAATTTAAAGATAGAGTAATATCTTCATATATTGATATAGCAAGATTATATATTACAACAAATCAAATTAAAAATGCTAGACAGTGTATAGATTCAGCATTAATACTTACTAAACAAACAGGAGCTAAAATTCAGTATAAAGAAATTTATTATTTAAAATATAAGATGGATAGTGTTTCAAAAAAATTAAATAGCGCAATTGAAAACTTAAAATTATATTATAATTATAAAGATAGTTTAGTTAATCAAAAATCTTCAGAAGAAATTACTCAGATACAGTCTCGTTTTGAAAGTGAAAAGCTAGAAAAAATTAAGCAATTAGAAGAAGAAAGAAAAGAGCAACTTCGTAAAGAGAGAGAACAAAAACAAGAAATGATTATTTATATTATTTCAATAGGACTGTTTTTTATGGGATTATTATCGCTCTTTATTTTTAGAAGTTATAGATTAAAACAAAAGGTAAATAAAGAGCTTTATTCTAAAAACGAAGTTATTGAAAATCAGAAACGTTTAGTAGAAGAAAAACACAAAGAAATCACCGACAGCATCAACTACGCCGAGCGCATACAGCGTAGTTTTTTAGCAACAAAAGAAATGTTAGATTGTAATCTAAATCAGTCTGTTACTTCGAGCGCAGTCGAGAACTACTTTGTGTTCTTCAAACCCAAAGATGTAGTAAGCGGAGATTTTTATTGGGCAGCTAATATTGTCAGTTCGAGCGGAGTCGAGAGCTTTGCCATAGCCACTGCCGACAGCACAGGACACGGTGTTCCGGGTGCTGTTATGAGTTTACTAAACATTACTAGTTTAGAAAAAGCTATTGAAACACAAACACAACCACACGACATATTAAATACAACAAGAAAAATTATCATAGAACGATTAAAAAAAGATGGTAGTGAAGAAGGTGGAAAAGATGGTATGGATTGTTCTTTATTAGTATTTGATTTTGCAAATATGAAATTGCAAATAGCCGCAGCCAATAATCCAGTTTGGATTGTGAGAACTGTTACTTCGAGCGGAGCCGAGAGTTCTGTCACTTCGAGTGAACCACCCCTTTCTGTTACTTCGAGCGAAGTCGAGAAGCAGACAGAAAAAGGTCTCGACTCCGCTCGACCTGACAACACAAAAGAAATCATCGAAATAAAACCCGATAAAATGCCAGTTGGCAAGCACGATAAACAAGATATACCTTTTACCTTACATGAAATTAATTTACAAAAAGGAGATGTAATTTATACTTTAACTGATGGTTTCTCAGACCAGTTTGGAGGAGAAAAAGGTAAAAAGTTTATGAGTAAAAATTTACGTGAATTACTCGCTCATAATTCACACTTACCAATGCAAGAACAAAAAGAATTATTAGAAAAAACCTTTGCTAAATGGAAAGGTGATACGGAGCAAGTAGATGATGTAACTGTTATTGGTATTCGTATATAAGGCAGTTGGCTGTCATTGTAAAGCGACACCGAAACATTACAACAATTCAAACAATTGACAAAATGAAAAACGAAGAACAAATTGAAATTCCTTTAAGCAAGACCAAAATGCTGCTGACACTTCTTGGTGCAATAATGTTTGTTGGACTTGGGCTTTGGTTTTTAATTAACCCACCCAAAATTAACAATCCAATATTTGGTAACCCAACAACAATTTTTATAGTTGGACTTGCTTCAATAATATTTTTTGGACTTCTTGCCATTACAATTTTTCGTAAATTTTCAGACAAGAAAGCAGGACTGATAATAAACAGAGAAGGTATCACAGACAATTCCAGCGGAGTTTCAGCAGGACTAATTCCGTGGTCAGACATTGAAGAAATTAAAGTTTCACAGGTTATGAACCAAAAATTCCTAATGTTTATTGTAAGAAACCCACAAGACTATTTAGACAAAGTGACAAATGCTCTAAAAAGAAATGCAATGAAAATGAACTATAAAACTTATGGTTCGCCAATAAGTATTTCATCTAACGCATTACAAACAAACTTTGACGACTTACATAAATTATTATTAGAAAAAATGAAAGAATATAAGTCGTGAAAAACAACGAACAGCCAACAAAAAAATTGGCAATAGAGCCGGTGAAGTGTATCTATTGGACTTTTGTACGAGATTGAACAGTAGTAAATTCTATTCAACATTTGTGCTAAAAGTCGGCTCCATCGCCAATTTTCAAACCGTTAGATTTTATTGAAGCGCAAATGCCTTAAATTTATTTAAGGTGCTTTTTTTCAAAAAAAAAATGTAACTTCGCTTAATCAACAAATAATAAAATCATGAAAAAACAAATTTTAACCGTAGCATTAATAGTTGCAGGATTAACTTTTATGTCGGCACAAGATCACGCTAAACAAGAGCCTGCAAAAAAAGAAGCTAAACCAACTAGCGAAGAAGCTACCAAGAAAGAAGATGCGCCTAAAAAAGGAGCTACTCGCATGGCAATAAACGAAAAAGGAATGCCTGACCCAAAAGACAAGCCTGAACCGAAAAAAGAGAAAATGCCAAAAAAAGAAAAAAATTAACATCCAACCATTAACCTTAATGCCGAAAATGCCAGCTGTAACTTTAAGCATTTTCGGCTTTTTTATTTTTTGAAAAAAGTATTAATAATCACTTACTATTGGCCTCCTGCAGGTGGTGCAGGGGTTCAGCGATGGCTTAAATTTGTAAAATACTTACGCGATTTTGGCTGGGAACCTATTATTTATACTGCTTTAAACCCTGAAATGCCTGTTATTGACGAGAGTCTAACTCAAGATATTCCAAAAGATATTGAGGTCTTAAAGCAACCCATTTGGGAGCCTTACGCTATTTACAAAAAATTTACAGGAAAAAAACCTTCCGAAAAAATTAATGCTTCTTTTTTAAATGAAGGTAAAAAGCAAGGTATAACACAAAAAATTAGCGTTTGGCTCAGGGGTAATTTTTTTATCCCCGATGCCCGACGTTTTTGGATAAAACCAAGCATAAAAGTTTTATCGGCTTACATACAAAAACATAGCATTAATTATATTGTAAGCAGTGGGCCACCGCATAGCATGCACCTTATTGCCTTAGGCTTGAAAAAAAAATTCCCAAAAATTAAATGGTTAGCTGATTTTAGAGACCCATGGACAAACATTGACTTTTATGAGAAGTTAATGCTTAGCCCTATGGCAAATGCAAAGCACCATAGGCTTGAATTGCTTATTTTAAAACATGCTAACATTGTACTAAGCATTGGCAATGATATGAGTAATGAGTTTAAAACTATTTTAAAAACTAAAGAAAACATAAGTGCAGATGATAAATTTAAAGTAATTACAAACGGTTTTGACGAAAGTGATTACTCAGATAAATTAGTACAAAAAGATTTTGATTTTAGCATTACTCACATTGGCACTTTAGTAAAAGACCGTAATCCAAATGAATTGTGGAAAGTGCTTTCGCAATTAGTTTCAGAAAACGAAAATTTTAAGCAGCACTTAAAAATTAAATTAATAGGCAAAGTTGATGTGTTTGTGCTTGAACAACTAAATAAATTTGGTTTAACTCCATACCTTCAAAAAATTGATTACATACCACATAATCAAGTAGCAGAAGAACAAAAAAAATCAAAAGTATTGTTATTGTTAGTTAACCGCACAAAAAATGCTAAAGGCATACTAACCGGTAAATTTTTTGAATACATGGCTTCGGGCACGCCAATATTAACTATTGGCCCCACAAATGGCGATTTAGCCGAAATAATCAATAAAACGCAATGTGGCATAATAAGCAATTTTGATGATTTAGAAAGCCTTAAAAAAAATGTTTTACATTTATTTTTAAATGAAAATAATTTTAACAGGCGTTCATCAATCTCTGAGTTTTCAAGAAAAAACTTAACAAAACAATTAGCTGATGTTTTAAATAAAATGTAATTTAGTAAAATAGGCAATGGCATTTAATTTAATTTCTGAGTTTCAACCCACGGGCGATCAGCCTGAAGCAATTAGACAACTAATTCAGGCAATAAACGCACAGCAAAAATATCAAGTGCTTTTGGGTGTTACCGGTAGCGGAAAAACTTTTACTGCTGCTAATGTAATTAATCAAACTAACCGTCCAACCTTAGTGTTAAGTCATAATAAAACATTGGCAGCACAGTTATACAACGAATTAAAATTATTTTTCCCTAAGAATGCCGTTGAATATTTTGTGAGCTATTATGATTATTATCAACCGGAAGCCTATTTACCAACTACCGGTACCTATATAGAAAAAGATCTTTCAATTAACGAAGAAATTGAAAAGCTTCGTTTAAGTGCAACATCTGCCCTCCTGTCTGGGCGGCGCGATGTTATTGTAGTGTCATCAGTAAGCTGTATATACGGCATGGGTAATCCCGCAAATTTCAAATCAAATATCACTTCTTTAAAAATTGGGCAAGTAATTTCGCGCAATAAATTATTGCACAAATTAGTTCAAGCGCTTTACTCACGCACCACGACGGACTTTAATAGAGGAACTTTTAGAGTTAAAGGCGACACCCTAGATGTAAATTTACCTTATGCTGATTATGCTGTGCGCATACTGTTTTTTGGAGATGAAATTGAAAGCATAGAAACATTTGATTTTATTAATAATCAACCTATCGAAAAGTTTGATGCTTTTACAATTTATCCCGCAAATATTTTTTTAACTGCTCCCGATTCTTTACAAAATGCAATACATAAAATTGAAGAAGATAAATTAAAGCAACTTGATTTTTTTAAGGATCAAAACAAAATACTCGAAGCAAAACGACTAGAAGAACGCGTTAATTTTGATTTAGAAATGATAAGAGAATTAGGTTATTGTAGCGGAATTGAAAACTACTCACGATACTTAGATGGGCGTAACCCCGGAGTTAGGCCTTTTTGCCTTCTTGATTATTTTCCGGAGGATTATTTGATGATTATTGACGAAAGCCATGTTACCTTACCACAAGTAAGAGCTATGTTTGGCGGCGATTTAAGCAGAAAACAAAATTTAGTTGAATTTGGGTTTCGCCTACCATCAGCACTCGACAATCGCCCGTTGAAATACGAAGAATTTGTAGCACTGCAAAACCAGGTAATTTTTATTAGTGCAACACCTGCTCATACAGAGTTAGAGTTATCGGGGGGGCTTGTGGTGGAGCAGTTAATTAGACCCACGGGCATTATTGATCCTTATATTGAAATACGTCCCTGCACTAATCAAATTGATGATTTACTCGAAGAGATAAAAAAAACAGCAGCGCAAGATGAAAGAGTTTTAGTTACTACCCTTACAAAGCGTATGGCAGAAGAGTTAACAAAGTATCTTTCAAAATTACAAGTTAGATGCAGGTATATTCATAGCGAAGTAGATACTCTTGAACGAATTGAAATTTTACGACAACTTAGAGCAGGCATGTTTGATGTTTTAATTGGTATTAATTTGCTACGCGAGGGGCTTGATTTACCGGAAGTGAGCCTTGTTGCAATATTAGATGCAGATAAAGAAGGTTTTTTAAGAAATGTTACAAGCTTAGTTCAAACAGTTGGGCGCGCAGCGCGTAATGTTAATGGTCGTGTTGTAATGTATGCCGATTCAATTACAGAAAGCATGCAACGAACAATTGATGAAACAGAAAGAAGACGAAAAAAACAATTAGAATATAATTTCAAACATAATATAACCCCTGTGCAAGCCGGCAGAAAAAAAGCACAAAGTCCGGCCCTTGGCACTGTTGAAATAACATTAAATGGTAAAGTTGTAAAAGCGTATCAAGATCCTTTATTGGTAAGCATGGCTGCTGAAGAAAGCCCTATTTATTTAAACCACGATGCATTAAAAAAGAAAATTGCAACAACAAAAAGCAGCATGCTTCGTGCTGCAAAAGAAATGGACTTTTTGCTTGCTGCTAAACTACGCGATGAGATGCACTTACTTGAAAAAAAATTGCTAGAATCATAACACGCCAAATCACTTGAACAACATGATTTTTTTTTCGCAGTTTATAAGAGGTGTTTCTAATTGCTTTAAAGCTTTTACATTTTTATTTGAAAAAGGCTTGTGGCCTTTTTTATTTGTTAATCTTATAATTTGGATATTTACTTGGGTTATTAGTATTTATGCCAGTTTTACACTGTTGTCCTATATCGGAAATGTAGTGAAAGAGTATTTAAAAACACATGCTCAAGACAATTACGTTTTTAATTTACTTTCAAATATTTTTATACTTCATAAAGTAGGGTGGTTGCTAAGTTTCGTGTTAAAAATACTTTTATGGTTTGTAAGCGGAACATTTACTAAATATTTTATGCTAATAATTTTGTCGCCAATTTTATCAATTGTCTCTGAAAAAACTGAAACGCTGATAACAGGGCAAAAACAAAAATTCAACTTAATTCAAACATTAAAAGATACTGTAAGAGGAATATTATTTAGCTTGAGAAACATGTTTTTTGAGTATCTCTTCACTTTTATTATAGTAGCAGTTAATTTGTTTTTTCCGGTATCTGTAGTAATTACAATGCCATTGCTATTCTTAATAACCTGGTATTTTTTAGGTATTTCATTTTTAGATTATAATTGCGAACGCCGTAAAATGAGTATCTCTCAAAGTATTTCGCTATTTAAAGCCAATAAAGGCTATGCTTGCGGTATTGGTTTTATATATTCGTTGTTTTGGGCCTTACCCTTGTTTATAGGAAGTATTATTGGACTTACTTTTGGCCCTTTGTTAGCAAGTATCGGCGCAAGCATAAGCTTTAATGAAATTAAACCAAAGTGATTTTTTGATTATTTAATTAAATCATTATTTTATACTATCTAAAATCTGTTGCAAATCTTCCATTGTTTTACAACGCACCTCGCGGGCTTTTGAACCTTCAAAAGGGCCTATTATTCCCGCAGCCTCCAATTGATCAACAATTCTACCCGCTCTATTGTACCCTAATTTTAATTTACGTTGCAAAAATGAAGCAGAGCCTTGTTGAAATTGTACTACTAATTTTGCAGCGTTTTCAAACTCTTTATCTCGCTCACTTAAATCAATCGCCTCTTTGCCATCACTTCCATCTTCGCCAACATATTCCGGTAATAAAAATGCGCTAGGGTATGCTCTTTGGCTGCCAATAAATTCAGTAATTTTATCTACTTCAGGTGTGTCAACAAAAGCGCATTGTATCCTGATTAAATCATTTCCAGTACTTAGTAGCATATCGCCGCGTCCAACAAGTTGGTCTGCCCCACCGCCATCTAATATAGTGCGACTATCTATTTTACTCGTAACTCTAAATGCAATGCGTGCCGGGAAATTTGCTTTAATAGTTCCGGTAATTATATTTACCGATGGGCGTTGCGTTGCAATAATTAAATGAATCCCAACGGCCCTTGCTAATTGCGCTAAACGAGCTATAGGTGTTTCTACTTCCTTACCGGCAGTCATGATTAAATCAGCAAATTCATCTACCACTAAAACTATGTATGGCAAGTACTTGTGGCCTTCATTGGGGTTTAATTTTCGATTTATGAATTTTGCATTATATTCTTTAATGTTACGCACTTGTGCATCTTCAAGCAAGGCATAGCGATTATCCATTTCAATACATAAGGAATTTAATGTGTGTATTACCTTTGTATTATCGGTTATTATTGCTTCTTCGGCGTTGGGTAATTTTGCTAAAAAATGACGTTCAATTTGTTTAAATAAAGTTAACTCTACTTTTTTAGGATCAACCAAAACAAATTTTACTTGAGCGGGATGCTTTTTATAAAGTAATGAAACTAAAACCGCATTTAACCCAACTGATTTTCCTTGACCTGTGGCGCCTGCCATAAGTAAATGTGGCATTTTTGTTAGATCAGCAACAAATATTTCGTTGCTTATTGTTTTACCTAATGCAATTGGCAATTCAAATAAGGAGTTATTAAATTTATCTGACGCTAAAATGTTTTTCATCGGAACCATCTCAGGGTTTTGATTTGGAACCTCTATTCCAATTGTTCCCTTTCCGGGCATTGGCGCAATAATACGAATACCTAAAGCAGCCAAACTTAAAGCAATGTCATCTTCTAAATTTTTTATTTTACTTATTCTAACTCCCGGTGCAGGCACTATTTCATACAAAGTAACAGTAGGGCCAACAGTGGCCATTATGCGATCTATTTCAATCCCAAAGTTTTTTAGTGTAAGCACTATTTTGTCTTTATTGGCTACAAGTTCTTCTTGTGTAACTTTTCCTTTTGAATCGGGGTAATCAAATAACAAATCAAATGTTGGAAATTGATAAGATCCCAAATCAAGTGTAGGGTCATACTCTCCAAATTTTTCAACTAATCTTTGTGCCTTATTTTCATCGCTAAGCACTTCGGCTTCGGCTTCAAGGGCTTGCTCAATTTCAAATTCGGGTTCAGCATTTTTTATGCTATTGTTTACTGTTTCTATATTTGACGAAAGCTCAACATTATTTTCATCTTCAATAGGCTTTATTATTGATTCGTTACCGGGTGCCGTAACTTCAATGCCTGAGTTATTAGTGTTTTCAACCGGTTCGATAACTAAGTCATCGCCTTTTTGTTTTATTTCAAAATTATTAAGTTCCGCTTCCTCCTCAGGACTAATTTGTAATTCATTAATTTCGCTGTTGTAGTTTTGCGTTTCATTTACTAATTCAGTTTCCGCTTCGTTTGTTTGGCCATCGCTATCGCTTTTTTGCTTTTTTATTAAAAAATCGAAATTTAAATTAATGCTTAAAACTAAAAAAGCTAATAAACTAAAAACTAGTAGTATCGGTAATCCAACAGCGCCAATTAACGATGACAAATAATTATTAATACTGTAGGCAAAACCACCTCCTAAAAAATATAACTTATCGTTGTATAAATACCCTAGCACCATTGATGACCACACCGTAATGAATAACCACTTTGCATTAAAGCCGGCAAGTGATTTAAATGGCTTTAAGGTTAATTTTTTAATCCCAAAAATAAAAAGCACTGGTACTAAAATTAACGATGCCATTCCAAAGCCCTTATAAATAAAGGCATGAGCTATTAGCGCCCCAAACTTTCCCAACCAATTTTCAACTTTTGTTTCATTTAAAAATAAAGCGCCGCTAACAATTTTATCTTGATCTACTTCCCAAGTAAAAACGTAGGAAGCAAACGCAACGCCTAAGTAAATAGAAAATAGAATTAATAGTAACCCTGTTATTTTTTGAGTTTGCTCTTTTTGGTAAAAATTTATTAATAGCTCAATGCGTTGTTTTATAGAAATTTTAGGACTTGCATTGTTTGCTTTATTTTCTATTGCTTTTGCTTTTTGTTTTTTGGGCTTTTCAATTTGTTCGGCAAGCTTTTTAGGTTCAGCATCAGCCAACTTTTGTTCCGAATTTTCTTCGCTTGTCTTCGTTCTAAATTTATTGCTCATATCTTAATAAAGATAGCCTAGAAAAAGATAACTTTGAAGTATAAAAAGCATTGTTTTAAACTACCTTATGTTAAAAATAAGTGTGATAAAAAAAAGTTATTTTATGACTCTATAGTACAAAAAGCCTTTTAAGCAAAGTTTTTATTAAAATATGTAAAAAGCAGACGTTTTTAACATTGTAATTAGGCTATTTTGCGCATTGTTTAAAAAGTTTTTTTACATTTATGCAATTAAAATAAATTACAATGAATAAAAAATTACTTTCTGCCTTACTATTGCCATTAGCAATGCAGTTTAATGCCCAAAATCCAGGGCCGTATTGGCAAACTTTACAAAGTACAAACTATACAATGACAAGCGCTTGCAGTAAATTTTTAAAAGCTGTAAGCCCAAATGTTGTGTGGAGCGTAGGTTATGGAGGAACAGCAGTTTCTCAAAATTACAACACTTTTTCTCGCTCAATTAATGGAGGAACAACGTTTAACACCGGAAATATTTTCTCTGATACAAACACTTACGTAATTTCTAACCTCGAAGCAATTGATGCTAACACCGCTTGGGTATGCTCTTTTTTAAAAGCCCCTCAAGCGCAAGGTGCAATTCACCAAACAACTAACGGCGGTGCTACATGGACTAATATGACAGCAGCCGGTATGTTTACAAACTCTGCTTCTTTTGGCGACTTTATTGCTTTTTTAACACCGTCGGTAGGTATTGCCTTGGGCGATCCAATTGGCTCACCTAATACATTTGAAATTTGGCGCACTACTAATGCCGGGGCAACTTGGGCAATGGTACCATCTAGCAATATTCCGGTTGCAGGATCCGGAGAGTATGGTTTAGTAAACCTATACGCTAAATATGGTTCTAGATTTCTTTGGTTTGGAACTAACAAAGGACGTGTTTACAGAAGTACCGATGCCGGTCAAACATACTCGGTGGCTACATTACCGGGAACACCAACTGCAAGTTTACAAGTTCAAAATTTAGCTTTTACCGATTCATTAAACGGTATTGCTGCTGTTTACAACACATCTATTACTCCGGCTGTTTTTGAGGAATATATCACTAATAACGGTGGAGCAAGCTGGACAAAGGTTATGGTAGTTGACCCTAAATTTGGAAAAAACCATGTTGCAGCTGTTCAAAACAGAGGTATATTTGTAAGTGCAGCTAATTCAAGCACATCAACAGCTTTATCGTACTCTAAAGACGGTGGAAAAACTTGGACGGATTGGGGCACAACTGCTATACCTTTTATAATGGTTGAATTTGCGGATTCAACATCTGGTTGGGCAGCTACATTTCAAACCTCAACGCTTAGTCCAACAGGAGGCTTATATAAATTCAATGGGGCAAATGCTATTTTCTCAACGTCAAGCAACACTGTTTGCTTAGCTTCGGGAACAGGTACCAATATGGGTATAAATAACTCATTAGGCAATGCGCCAATGAGTTATTCATGGTCGGTTAGCCCTGCTGCGGCAATATCCAACTCAAATTCATCATCGCCTGTGTTTACTTATACTAGTTCAGGTACATACTCTATCACACTTATTACATCTAACAGTTTTACAAATTCTACAACTACTCAAACAGTATTTGCAAGTGTGTGCTCTAGCCCAACAGTTAACTTCGTATTATCAGCAGCCGTTACCTGTACAGGAGTTGCTGTAACTAGCACAAATAATACCACAGGTTCAGCACCTATAAATTATCAATGGGGGGCAAATCCTAGTTCGGGTATTGTTGTGTCTCCCGGCCCAACAGCATCTAACCCAACGTTTACATTTAATTTACCGGGTACTTATACTATTAGTTTAACTGCTTCTAATGTTTCAGGAAGCGTTCAAGCTGTTCAAGTACTTACTGTAAGCACTTGCGTTGGCTTAAAAGACCTTGCATTAAACGAAGTTAATTTTAATGCATATCCAAATCCTGCGCAAAGCGAATTAAATATTGCTCTTAATGCTGCCGGAAAGTACCAAATTAAATTAACTAATATTTTAGGCTCTGTGGTTTATAACAGTGCTATTGATTCTAATAAAACAGAAGTAATTAATTTAGCTAACTTCTCAAAGGGGATTTATTTTATTACGATTGAAGGAGAAAACAAAAAGTCTACTAAAAAAATAATAGTTGAATAATACAACTAATTTTATTTTAAAAAAGGTCGGGAAAAATTCTCGGCCTTTTTTTGTTTATTTGCACCTTATTTAAAAGTTTATGACATCACTAAAAGTTATATTTATGGGTACTCCTCAATTTGCGGTTGAGAGTTTAAAAATACTACTACAGCATAAAATAACCATTGCAGCAGTAATTACGGCGCCCGATAAACCTGCCGGAAGAGGTAGGCAAGTAAAAATGAGCGAAGTGAAAGAGTTTGCGCTTAGCCAGAACTTAAAAATTCTTCAGCCAATAAATTTAAAAGACAATGATTTTATAAACGAACTAAAAATATTAAAAGCCGATTTGCAAATTGTTGTTGCTTTTAGAATGTTGCCTGAAGTTGTATGGAACATGCCACGCTTAGGAACCTATAATTTACATGCTTCTCTTTTACCAAAATATAGAGGAGCTGCGCCCATTAATTGGGCAATAATTAATGGCGATACTGAAAGCGGAATAACTACATTTAAATTAAAACACGAAATAGATGCCGGTTCAATTTTAATGCAAGAAAAAGTTTCTATTTTAAATAGTGATACCGCAGGCACCCTGCATGATAAATTAATGATAAGCGGTGCGCAATTGCTTTTAAAAACAATAAATGAAATTGAAAAAGCAGATGCCGAAAATTATTCACTTCATTTTAAAGAGCAAGATCTTTCGCTTGTATCGCATGCACCAAAATTATTTAAAGAAACCATGAAAATTAATTGGAATGAAAGCGGTGAAAAAATAATTAACTTAATAAAAGGCCTTTCGCCATATCCAACGGCTTGGTCGCTACTAAACAATGCCGGCAATGAGAAAAGCATTAAAATATTTTCTGCAACATTTAATAAAGATGAGCACAATTTAATAAACGGCACCTGTATAAATAATGCTACAACAAAAGATTTAAAAATTGCATGTAGCAACGGCTTTGTTCATTTGCACGAAATACAATTAGAGGGAAAAAATAAAATGACTGTTTCAGATTTTTTACGCGGCTTTAAGCTAAATACAAATGCTATACTTACTTAGCCCTAATAGCAAGTAGTACAAAAAAACATTATAATGTGTTGAGCCAATAAAAGCCTTTTTACGCTTTTTTGCCTTTGAGCAACGTAATTATAGGCGCATTTCAGAGAAAACTTATTAACAATACGCCTATTTATCAACATTTTTGCCCTTTTTTGCTATAAAGCCCTTGACAACAAAGGATTCTGTTATACATTTGCTTCACAATAATTAAATGTTTAACCCTTAAAAACAAAAACAAATGAACAAAGCAGAATTAATCGACGCAATTGCTTCAAACGCAAAATTAACTAAAGCTGATGCAGGTCGTGCATTAGATGCAACCATCGAAAGCATCCACAAAGCCTTAAAAAAAGGTGACCGTATTGGATTAGTAGGTTTTGGTTCTTTCTCAGTTGCTAAACGCGCTGCACGTACAGGCCGTAATCCTCAAACCGGTAAAGAAATTAAAATTGCTGCTAAAAAAGTAGTAAAGTTTAAAGCTGGTTCTGATTTAGCTGGTTCTGTAAACAAAGGAAAATAATTCTAAAATAAAATTTTAGAGTTTTAAAAACTGCCTTTTAAAGAGGCAGTTTTTTTTTGCCAACGCTTTAAACTTAAACAGCGTATTAATATCAAAGTAGAGCGCTTTATAAATGTTAAAAAACAATTTTTTTACCTCATAATTAGAAAAAATGTATTTTTATCTTTACTTTAGCCTAAATATTATAAACTAAATAAATAACATCATGAACAAACATTTCCTACTTGGATCAGCTGCTATGTTAAGCTTAGGGCTATCCGCACAAAGTAACGGCAAATTGGCAGCAATGAAGTTTGCAACGCCTTTTAATGCCGGAAAAGCTGTAGCACAACGCTATAACTTAATTGAGCCGGCACAAACAATTAGCCCAATTGTAAATGCGCCAACACAAAAAAATAAAAATAAAACTACTTCCGTAAATTCTGCTTCTGTATGGAATTTAATAGGTGGTTCATCTAACATGTATGGGGTGTTGGTTAGCAGTCAAAAGCCTTTACAGTACGACCCAAATACTAATTGCTTATCATTTATTCACCGTAAAAGTGCAAATTATACAGCAGCTCCTACAAGTAATTCAGGTGCTATTATTGCTGAAATTAACCACCCTTTTGGTTCGTCAACTTGGGACAGTACATGTGTTTGGAGCGATGCTTCTAATTTAGCGCGTTACCCACAGGGAGCTATATTTGGTGTTGGTACATCTTCATTAGGCAATGCTTACATTGCAGCATCAGGACCGGTTACTGATGGAACTAATTGGAAAGGTAGTTTTTTTGGAAGCAAGCAATTGAATGCTTTTAACAACACCGCTAGTGCCACACCTAATGCTATGCAAGTGTTTTCAAATAGTTCTCCATTTGCCCCAACAGGTATGAAAGGTGACATGGCACGTAATTACTTTACCGTTACTAACGATGGTAAAATACACATTGCCGGTGAAGTAGCTGCTAACGTAAATAATACAACCAGTAATGCAGGTTATGGCTTAACCGGTTTTATTGTATATCGTGGTATTTTCTCTGCCGGTACTTTTACATTTGCTTCAGATACATTTAATTATAGGAGTATTGTAAGAAAAGCAACTGATTCTTCTTATAATTTTTCAGCTCAACCATATATGGCCTGGAACGATGCAGGTACCGTAGGTTATGTAATGGGAATAGGTCAATCTACCTTTACAGGTTCAGTTGCCGGTGTTAATAACGGTTGGCAGCCAATTATTTACAAAACTACTAACAGTGGTGCAAGTTGGAACACTGTTACCGGAATTGATTTTTCAACGCCTACCTTTTCAAATGTGTTGTACCATTTGTTCCCTGTTAATACAAATACAAATTTAATTATTCCACATTTTAATGATAATGAAGGAATTGATGTTACAGTTGATGCCAATGGCAAATTACACATCTTTACTTCTGTAGTTGGTATGTACAGCAGCCATCCTGATTCAGCAGGTTATGTTGCTACATTTAGTATCAATACCGGTGGTGGACATTATTGGAGACACACAACAGGTGAGCAGCCTTATTTATATGATTTTGTGGGTGATGGCTCATCAGCTTGGAACTACATGGTAGTTGATTCAATGTCATCAGAAGCACCAGGTTCGCAAAGCACTAATGGAGGTTATAGCAATAATCCTTGGGATGTTCAAAACGGTGCAAAACTAGCTGCAGGTGCACGTTTGCAAATGTCGCGTGATGCTGCCGGTAATAATATTGTTTACACTTGGTCAGAATCAGATACAAACGCAACAAATTTAGGTGTTAAATGGAATTATTTACCTAACTTAAAAGCAAGGGTTGCGGTTACAAACGGAACCTCTCCTACGGGCTTTAATGTTATGGGAGGATCGGCTTCATCAGCGAGTTTAGCTGGTGCAAATAAGGCTAATTTAACCGGCTCAGATGCTAATACAACAAGTAATGCTTGGTTCCATTTTACTTCGCCTAGAACTGTTAGCCCTGTTGTTACCGGGTCAATTACAACCTTTACAGTACCGGCAACTGTGTCATTTAACTCAGGCTACACTCAGTTAACAAACAGCATGCATTGGTATGCTGCCAATGTATTTACGGTAGCTCCTGTTGTTACAGGTATTAATGAAAATAACGCTACTCCGGTTTCTGCTTTAAGTATTTATCCAAATCCTGCTAAAAATGAAGCTTTTGTAAATGTTACTTTAACTAACTCAAGCAATTTAAGCGTTTATGTATTAAATGCTTTAGGTCAAATAGTAAAATCAAATTCATTGCAAGGTTTTGCCGGTGCAAATACACTTAATGTTGATTTACAAGGATTAAATTCAGGTGTTTATTTTGTAAAAGTAAGTGATGGTAATCATGCTTCAACTACAAAATTAATAGTACAATAATTTAATTTTATAAAAATAAAAAAGGCTGCTTTAATAAAGCAGCCTTTTTTTATGCAAAGTGTTTTATACTAAACGCAGATATATTTTTTAAAAAGGTAATATCAAGTGTAGATTAGTATTTTACCTTTGCTGCAATATGCCGCCAACAGCTTTTAGCATACTTTGTGCTTTTAAAACGCACTCGTTGTATTCATCATTAGCATTACTTAAATGAGTTATTGCACTGCCTACACAAAAATTCAAATTGTTATTTTCACAATTGTAAAAAAGCGATCGTATAATTACAGGGAGTTCAAAATTAGTACTATCCATAAAACCCATTGTGCCTGAATAATACTTTCTGTTAAAGGTTTCAAATGTATCAATTAAATTCATGGCGCTTTGTTTTGGTGCACCGGTCATGCTAGCCATTGGAAACATGGCATCTATAATAGTTTTAAAAGTAATAGTGTTTGCTAGCTCGCAGCTTATGGTACTAACCATTTGATGTACATTTTTAAACGATTCAATATTATAAAGCGCATTTACTTTAACTGTTTTTGGCATTGCGATAATAGAAAGGTCATTTCTTGCCACGTCAACAGCCATAACATTTTCAATACGATCTTTAAAACTGTTTTGTAATGCTAACTTTAATTTTTTGTCTTCAAGGGAATCTTGTCCCCTTTTTATTGTTCCTTTAATTGGTTTTGTGAGCAGTGTATTATTTTCTTTTTTTATAAATAATTCGGGACTGCAACAAATAACCACTTCGTTATTATATTTAAATAAAAAGTTATATGGGGCATTTGATTGTTTAATAAGATTGGCAAAACAAGTAAAAATATCTATGTGAGCAGTTGCTTTAAAATTAATGCAGTAATTAAGCTCGTAAATGTTTCCTTTTTTTATCTCTTCTTTTATGGCATTAACATTATTTACATAATCATTATAAGATGTTTCGCAGGTAAACTCAAGTGTTGTTTGTAAATCATTTGCTGGAAATTCTTTCTCTTCTACAAAGGAATATTTAAAGTAACGGGGATTAAGTTTATTGCTTGTGGGGTTATTGTATGGAATTAAGACAAAGTATTTTTCGTTTTCCTTCGGCAAATCAACTTCTTCAATGATATAACACAAAAAAGTATTGCTGTTTTTTTCTGATTTTGTAATTACAAAATTAGAGTAATTCACTTTTTTAATTTTTTATTAAAATCAATCATTTTAAGTGCAGTAATAGCAGCCTCAACACCTTTGTTACCGTGTACACCTCCGGCTCTATCAATAGCTTGTTGTAAATTGTCTGTTGTAAGTACGCCAAAAATTATTGGTGTATTTTGCTGGGTGTTTAATTGCGAAAGACCTATACTTACTGCCTGGCATATATATTCAAAGTGAGGTGTACCCCCACGAATAACGCAACCAATGCTAATAACAGCGTTAAATTTTTTTGAATAACAAATTTGACGTGATGCAGCAACTAATTCAAATGCACCCGGTACGCTATATTCTTTAATATTTGCAGAACTTAGGCCATTTGCCTTTAAAAAATCAATGGCACCTTTTTTAAGAGCGCTTGTAATTTCTGTATTCCATTCGGCCCAAACAATACAAATTTTGATGTTTTTGTTTTTAGGAATTTTGCTTCCTTTTACTTCAGATAAATTATTTTGTACTGAACTCATTTGTAAAAAAAGCCACTTTTAAGTGGCTTTAATGATTTTTTATAAATTTCCTTTTGCTTTTAAGCGTGCAATTTCTCTTTCAACTTCGCGCCCTTCGTCGCTTTTTCCATATTCGCGTTTTATGCGTTCGTAGTTATTAATAGCCTCTTGAAAGTTTCCTTTTTGCTCGTATGCAAAAGCGGCTTTTTTCAAAAACATGGGAGTTGTGTAACTGTTTCTCGATTTATCAGCGGCTTTTAAATAATAATTAATCGCCTCATCAATTTTATTTAGCTCCATGTTGCAATCGCCAATAGCACCAATGGCGATTGGCCCAACAATGGCGTCGCTGCTGTTAAATTGACCTAATTGTTCAATTGCTTGATCAAATTTTCCGGTTCTAAGTAAGCAAACGCCTGCATAATAATGTGCCAAATTGCCACTTTTTGTAACTCCGTAGTTATCGGCAATTTGTAAAAACCCTTGCATTTGTTTTTGTCCATCGGGAGATAATACCATTTTCCCGCCGTTTAAAGCTATAGCAAAACTATCTTTCTCAAAATAATTTTGCGCCCAAAACATTTCGTTAGAAGCCTCAGCCTCTTGCTCCGGCAAATAATAAAATTTAAAAAAACTAAAGGCAGCTATTATCAACAATAATCCACCACCCACATAGTTTACAAGGTTTTTATTTTTTAAATAAAACGCTTGCATGTTTTCAAGAGTAGGGTCAATAGGCTTTTTAACCTTTACTTTAGTTTCGTTGTCACTACTTTCAGTAACAACCTCCGGTTGTTCAATGTTAGTATGTTCAATTTTAGGTTCGTCTTTTATGTCAGCCATTTTTAAAAAAATTGGTTTGCGAAGATACAATATTTTTGCAACTTTAAGCACTTAATTTAACATTTACAGCATATTTTTAAAAAAAACATGGTTTTAAAGCAATTAACCCTATTAAATTTTAAAAACTACACCGAAGCCGATTTAAAGTTTTGTGGTAAAATAAATTGTTTTACTGGTTTTAATGGAACGGGCAAAACTAATTTGCTTGATGCTATTCATTACTTATCGTTTTGCAAAAGTTATTTTAGTGCAATTGATTCTAATGCTATAAAACACAATTGCGACTTTTTTATGATTCAGGGTTTGTACGAAAAAGAAAACGCTGAAATAGAAGTTGGAATTAGCTTAAAGCGCAATCAAAAAAAAATAGTAAAGCGTAATAAGAAAGAATATGAACGATTAAGTGAGCATATAGGGCAATTTCCGTTAGTAATAATTTCGCCTTATGATAATGAACTTATTAATGGCGCCAGCGAATTGCGCCGCAAATTTATTGATAGTGCAATTTCGCAACACGATGCCTTATTTTTAGATAATCTAATTAGCTACAATCATGCTTTAAAGCAGCGTAACGGCTTACTTAAAGCGTTTTCAAACAATTCATCTTTTGATAAAGATACGCTTGAAATATACGACGAACAATTACATATTTATGGCCACAAAATATTACAAGCCCGCACCCTTTTTTTAGAAGAGTTTTTGTTTTATTTTGATAAAAACTATAAAATTTTATGCGATAACTTGGAGGAATTAAGCTTGATGTACGATGGCAGTGTAAAAGAAGGAAACATAAAGGAAGCGCTGCACTTGCATTTAAAAAAAGATTTAATTTTACAATACACCGGCGTGGGACCGCATAAAGATGATTTGGATTTCTTAATTAATGGTTTAAGTCTTAAAAAATTTGCCAGTCAGGGGCAACAAAAAACTTTTTTATTGGCACTTAAACTTGCACAATTCGAATATTTGTGTAAAAAAACAAACACAAAACCTTTGTTGCTGCTTGATGATATTTATGACAAATTAGATGAGCAAAGGTTTAAACAATTAATTGATTTAGTAAGTTCAAAAAATTTTGGACAGGTCTTTATAACAGACACCCATCAATTGCGCATGCAACAGTTGTTTAACACAATTAATGTTGAGTATAAATTATTTCATGCAAGAGAAGATTCGCTACTCGTTGAGGTAAGTACTTCTGTTGCTATAAATTAATTATTCCTTATTTTTAAATAGTCAATACTAATTGAGGCTATATTGTTTTTGATGAAAATACTGCTATAATCAAAAATTAACAAAAATAAACGCGGCTTAATACCTAAAATATTACTCTGGCTTGCTTTTTGAATTTGAGTTTTTAAAACCCCAAGTTTATGAAAACCTTAGTAAACATTATCATCTTATTAAGCCTCTTGCTGCTTAACTCTTGTGTGATTATTTCAGATAACATCACTCGCAACTACACCCCCTTTAGCAATGAAGTTTTAAACCCGGTAAAAAATCCTTCAATACAACTTTTTTTTGATGGCGAGCCTATAAAATTTGAATATAAAAAAATTGGACTCGTTGAGACTACGGGAAATAAAACATCTACAGATATTGATTTGTTCAATCAGCTTAAATATCTTGCTTATCAATCTGGAGCCGATGCGATTATTTCGATTAAACAAGATTTTGTAAACAAGCAAGATCCAAACAGCATGAATAAGTATAAAATGTATTACTCCGCAAAACACTACGTTGGTATTGCCGTAAAAAAAATATCGCCCGATATTTTTAATGAACAAAACATAGATACTACATACGTACAAAGCGTTCCGAAACTCGATGCCATGCAAGAAAAAAATACAGAAAGCAACGGAACAGCTTCAGCAGTATTAACAATTTTATTAGTGGGCGTAACGGCAGCATTATTCATCGCAGTGCATCATTAAAAAACTGTGAATCAAAATTGTAAATTTTAAATATAAACTTTACATTCGCTCTCTTTAAATAATTATGCAACAAAATCAAACTTCAAAAGGTCACCCAAAAGGATTGTGGGTGCTTTTTGGTACCGAAATGTGGGAGCGCTTTAACTTTTATGGTATGCGCGCTATATTAACGCTTTTCTTGGTAAACGCTCTCACCATGAACGAAGGCGACACCGCACTTTTATACGGAGGCTTTTTAGGGTTATGCTATTTAACACCAATGTTGGGTGGTTTTATTGCCGATAAATATTTAGGCAACCGTAGTTGTATTATGCTTGGCGGCTCTTTAATGGCTATTGGGCAATTATTGCTTTTTATTAGTGCCTCAATATTTTCGAGTAGCCTATCGCTGGCAACTACATTAACTTGGGCGGCACTCGCCATTATTATTTTTGGTAATGGATTTTTTAAACCCAATATTTCGAGTATGGTGGGCAGCCTATATCCTAAAGAAGAAAAAAGCAAACTCGACTCGGCATTTACAATATTTTATATGGGCATAAACCTTGGTGCATTGTTTAGCCAATGGCTCTGTCCTTTAATTGGCGATGTGAAAAACGAAGTAGTTGATGCCAATGGAGTTGTTACAATTGTTAGAGATGTGCATGCGTTTAAGTGGGGTTTTTTAGCTGCTTCAATTGCTATGATTTTAGGAACATTGGTATTTTATTTTTTCAAAAATAAGTATGTTGTATCTCCAAGCGGTGAAGCATTGGGTGCCAAACCCGACAAAAATAAAATTGAAAATGCAACCGATGGAGAAGCTCAACAAGCTAAATTTTCAACTAAGTCTTTAATTATTGCTGCTATTTCATTTGTTATCTTATTTTTTGTTTTTAGATATGTACTCGACGGGAAAAACTTTGTAAAAACAATTATTTACCCAATTATTTATGCCAGCGGTCTTACGCTTGCAGGTTTAATAATTTCAGATGCCTCGCTAACTAAAGTAGAAAAACAGCGCATTTATGTAATTTATATTATTTCGTTTTTTGTTATCTTTTTTTGGGCAGCATTTGAACAAGCCGGGTCTTCGTTAACCTTTATTGCTGATAATCAAACCGACCGAAATTTTTTATTCGGTTGGAAAATGCCGGCCTCAATGGTACAAATTTTTAACGGCTTATTTGTTGTAATATTAGCCGTTCCGTTCAGTTGGTTTTGGGGCAGACTAAGCAAAGCCGGTAAGGAGCCTATATCGCCAGTTAAACAAGCCTTTGGTTTAGCATTAATTGCATTGAGCTATTTTATTATAGCACACAATGTAAAAGATTTAGGAAACAATGGCTTATTAGGTATTTGGTGGTTAGTGCTATTATATTTTATTCAAACCTGTGGCGAGCTTTGCTTATCACCCATTGGCTTATCGTTAGTTGGAAAGCTGTCGCCAAAGCGTTTTGCTTCGTTGTTATACGGAGTGTTCTTTTTATCAAATGCAGCGGGTTATGCCTTGGCAGGAACGCTTGGTTCAATTTTGCCCGCTACCGGCGATAAATATAAAAAAGCGCAAGAATTAGGAATCGACTTGCAGGCTGTTTTAGATAAAACAATAACACCTACTGCCGAGCAACTTAATTTATTAGAAACAAATAAAATTAGTTCAGCATATCCATCGTTTGTAGGATTTGAAATCCATAATTTATTTCAGTTTTTTATGGTGTTTGTAATTCTTTGTGGAACAGCCTCAATTATACTATTTCTTATATCGCCGCGCTTAAAAAAGTTAATGAACGGTGTAAAATAAATTTTAAAAAGCCTCGATTTTTATCGGGGCTTTTTACGTTTTTAAATTCTTATGTCGTTAAACATCGAACAAATTCAAAATTTTAAAGGCAAATACCCTAAGCAATTGTGGCATTTGTTTTTTAGCGAAATGTGGGAACGTTTTTCATTTTACGGCATGCGTGGTATGCTGGCTTTTTTTATGGTAAACCAACTTAACATGAGCGAAGAAAAAGCAAATTTACAATACGGTGCTTCGCAAGCTTTTGTGTACGCTTTTACATTTATTGGTGGTTTAATTGCCGATAAAATTTTAGGAAAACGGAAATCGCTTTTTTGGGGTGGCTTTTTAATGATAGTAGGCAGCGTTATTTTAGCAATTAATCCAAAAGATTTTTTCTTTGCAGGCATTGCATTTAATATTGTAGGCACCGGTTTTTTTAAGCCAAATATTTCAACTATTGTAGGGCAATTATATAAGGAAGGCGATGAGCGCACCGATGCAGGCTTTTCATTGTTTTATGCAGGCGTTAACTTAGGTGCGTTTTTAGGCGGTTTGTTTTGTATTAACATTGGCAAACGTGTTATGTTTCAAGAATTTATTCCTGTAGGCTTAGAGTGGAATGTTGCTTTTGGACTGGCTTCGATTGTAATGTTTGTGAGTTTGCTAACTTTTACTAACACTCAAAAAAGTTTAGGGAACATTGGGTTAAGTCCGTTACTTCACATCCCAAATCGCAAAAAATTAATAGTTGAAGTTATCACTTACGTTGCATCGATTGTTTTAATTCCTGTAATTTTAATAATGGTTTCAAAAACCGAATATACCGATGTGTTTATGTATATAGTGGGTCCCGCTTCTGTGTTATACGTATTATATGAAATGAAAAACTTTAGCAAAGAAGAAAACAAAAAATTAATTGCAGCTTTATTGTTTATGATTTTTTCAATTTTCTTTTGGTCATTTTTTGAGCAAAGCGGCGGTTCATTAAGTTTTTTTGCAGCAAATAATTTAGATAATAATTTAATGGGACTAAAGGTAGATCCGAACGGAGCAAATAATTCGGCAAACTCGGTATTTGTAATTGCCTTTGCTGCATTAATAGGAATATTATGGATTTGGATGGCGAAAAGAAAAATTGAACCCAACACTATTGTAAAATTTGGTTTAGGATTTTTGTTTCTTGCCGGAGGATTTTATATGTTTTACTTTACTCGTTTTTTTGCATCACAAAACGGAGTAACTTCATTAAACATTTTTACGATTGGTTGGCTTATAATTACTTTTGGAGAATTGTGTTTATCCCCAATTGGCATGTCGGTAATGACAAAACTATCGCCCAACAAATTGCAGGCAGTAATAATGGGCATGTGGTTTTTAGCTAGTGCTTACGGGCAATATTTTGCAGGAATTTTAGGGGCGCAAATTGCTCAATCATCAGCTAACTCGAGCAACTATCAAAAACTAATAATTTACACGCAAGGGTATAAACAACTTGCAATTTACGCTTTAGTTATGGGATGTGTTGTAATTGCCATTTCGCCCTTAATGAAAAAAATGATGGGTAACGTTAAATAATCTGTACTTGACATAACTAAAAATAATCAACTTATTTATCCTAAACTTTTTATTATTTTGTTAGTCAAAATAAACAGATGTGTGACATTACCATTTATTTACAAATAATTTATTTATGAAAACTCAACTAAAACATGTTTTTCATATACACAACCGCTTGGGTTTTGGAATTAATTACATTGAGGCAAAAGAGTTACAGCAAGTACCTTTAAATAAAATTATAAATACTCTTATTACCGAATCTAGCATCGGTCAATATATAACAAGTATAAAAAAAGATGAAATTCCAAGCAAAAAAGAGGCTACACAAGATGGTATAAGTAAAAAAGATTTTAATAAACTCATTAATGATAAGCTTGACGATTTAAACTTAAGTTGGATAAAAATGTTGCTTACTACCAAAAATGTTTTGCTTGAAAAGCAAACATTATTTTGGCATAATCATTTTGCATGTAGAGTCAGGAATCCTTACTTTATGCAAGAGTTAAATAATACCCATCGTAAATTTGCGTTTGGAAGTTTTAGAGATTTATTAATTGAAGTAAGTAAAAGTCCTGCTATGATTACTTATCTTAATAATTTACAAAATAAAAAAGAACACCCTAATGAAAATTTTGCACGCGAAGTAATGGAACTTTTTACATTAGGAAGGGGGAATTATACTGAGCAAGATATTAAAGAAGCTGCCCGTGCATTTACAGGCTGGAGCATAGACAAGGACACTCAAGAATTTATATTCAGAGAAAAAATTCATGACAACGAATCAAAAACTATTTTTGGGCAAACAGGAAATTTTAAAGGTGAAGACGTGATAAACATGATCATCAGCAATAAAAAAACGGCGTACTACATTGCTCGAAAAATGTATAAATATTATGTTAATGAGTTGGTTAATGAAAAAAGGGTAAATGAATTAGCCGATTTTTATTACCAAAACCAATATAATACAGGAGCTTTATTAAAAAAAATTATTAGCTCGCCTTGGTTTTTTGATGATGAAAATATTGGCAGCAATATAAAATCACCTATTGAGTATATTGTGAACATTAGCCGAACGTTTAATATAAAATTTAATAAAGAAAATGTGTTAATTAATTTGCAAAGAAATTTAGGCATGTTTTTATTTAACCCGCCAAATGTAGCTGGATGGCCGGGCGGTAAAAATTTTATTGATTCTTCAACGCTTTTATTAAGAATGAAATTACCCTCATTAGTACTCAATAACGGTATAATGGAGACCGATAAAGAAACAGACGATCCTGATGGCCCCGGAAATGGCAAACCAACTGAAAATAAAAAATTTGAAACTGAAGTAGTTT
This sequence comes from Bacteroidota bacterium, assembly GCA_018267655.1. GTDB lineage: Bacteria > Bacteroidota > Bacteroidia > B-17B0 > Aurantibacillaceae > Aurantibacillus. The sequence continues at coordinate 84,640 of JAFDYB010000083.1, read as the reverse complement.
GGAGTAAAATTTTAGAAGAGCATAAAGAGTTAGAACTAGAACAACTTATGCAATGTTTGCTAGCAAAAATGCCGACTCCAAGCGTAATTCAAAAAATAAAACAAAACGAAAAAATAAATACAAAAGAAGCAATGATAAAAATCGTTTCACTTCCTGAATATAGTTTAGTATGAAAAGAAGAGATTTTATAAAAACAACTTCATTGGCAAGTGCCTCATTGTTAATTCCTGATTTTTTAAAAGCATTAGGAAACACTAAACCCGCCTTAAACGAAAAAAAACTTGTGGTAATACAGCTTTCCGGCGGAAATGATTGGTTAAACACATTTATCCCATATACGAATGACACATATTACAAGCTTCGAAAAAAAATAGCAATAGATAAAAATAATTTAACCCCTCTTGATAACACCCTTGCTATTAACAATAGTTTAATTTCTTTAAAACCATTTTTTGATAGTGGAGAAATGAGTGTTGTTAATGCAGTAGGTTATCCTAATCCGGATAGGTCTCATTTTAGAAGTATGGATATTTGGCACACGGCTAGCAAAAGCAACGAAATTATTACTACGGGTTGGTTAGGACAGTTCCTTGATGCTAATTGCACTTCGAGTAGAGAAGCTATTGAAGTTGATGATTATCTTTCACTTGCTTTAAAAGGAGAAAAGTATAAAGGTTTGGCATTTAAAAATTTAGATCAGTTGTATAAAGAAGTGAATACTCCTTTTTTTAACGATATTGTTTCTGCAAATAGCATGTTAAATGAAGGCAATCAGGGATATTTGTATAAAACATTAATTGATGCCGAGTCAAATATAAAATACATTTACGAAAAAAATAAAGTTATTCAAAACAATGCAAATTATCCTAATAATAATTTTGCAAAACAATTAAAAAACATTGCTTCGCTCATTCAAAGCAATATTGATACTAAGATTTATTATATAAGCATAGCCGGTTTTGATACGCATGTGCAGCAATTAAATAACCATAATAAATTACTTCAAAATTATGCCGAAAGCGTTAGTGCTTTTATTAACGATTTAAAGCAAAATAATTTATTTAACAACACATTAATTTTTACATTTAGCGAATTTGGAAGAAGGGTTGAAGAAAATGCCAGCCAAGGAACCGACCATGGTACTGCAGGAAACGTAATATTATTTTCAGGAGCTTTAAAACAAAAAGGATTATTAAATACTTTGCCATCGTTAACCGATTTAGATAATGGTGATTTAAAATTTTCAATTGACTTTAGGAGTATTTATAAAAATATACTTCAAAATTGGTTACAAACTACTAAAGAAATTATTGGCGACAGATCAATTAAAACATTTGAAATTGTTTAGCCTTAAAAATAAATTTTAACACTGCGGTATAATTACACAAAAACAGTATATTTGCTTATATAAAACAAATCCCTTAAAATGGCAAAATGTATAAAAGTTGATTTTGAAGTGAAAAAAGCTCTCACTACTCGCTTTATATTAGTTGTTATTATTTTTAATTTGTTTATCTCACCGCTATTTATTTATGAGTTTCAAAATTGGATTAAATACGAAGTTAAATCCGAATTAGCATCGGCCTTATTTAATGAAAACTTGATTGAACTTACATTTAATGCAAAACAATTTTCAAATTTAAATTGGATTGATAAAGAAGAAGAGTTTTTATACAATCAAAAGTATTACGATGTAAAAAGCATTAGCTATTGCGATAATGGTTCTGTAATAATTAAAGCGTATAGCGATGTTAGAGAGGATAATTTTGCAGAAGTAATAAAAGAAAACTCTCATTCAAAAAGCGCTAAAACACCAATAACTTCAGTATTTAATTTTATGCTTTTATGCTATTTACAAAATAGTAATTTTAATTTTTCACCCTCTAATCCTAAATGCTTACCATTAAATAGCACATCTATTAATTATAAGCATACATTTAACATGCCTCCATTTATCCCTCCAAAAAAGAGTTAATTTATATCAGGCAATTTTCAAATGCCTCATCATCGTTGATAAAAGTGTGTAGAACAGATTAATTACAGCAATGCTGTTTTTTAAAATAGGCTAAAGTCAGCTTTAGTATTTCTTAAATTAACAATTAAATTTATGCCAAAAAAAATTTACTTTTTTTTATTGATTATAATGAGTGTTACGCTTTATAGTCAAAATACCGTAACGGGAATAATTAGTAACGCAAACGATAACAAGCCTATTGAGGGCGCAACAATATATATAGCCGATTTAAAATTAAGCGCGCTATCAGATGCAGATGGTAAATACACTATTAATAACGTTCCTAAGTCAACGTTTTTAGTTTATGTAACTGCAATTGGTTTTTCAGTAAAATCTAATGAAATAAATTTAATGCAAAGTAACGAATTAAATTTCTCATTAATAGCCGCAGGAAGCAATCTTGATGAGGTTGTTGTTACAGGTGTTGCTGCGGCAACAGAGCAGCGCACAAATCCAATTCCGATTAATATTTTAGATCAAAAGCACTTTCTTCAAAATAGTGCCACCAATTTAATTGATGCAATAGCGGTTTCTCCGGGAGCTTCGCAAATTACCTTAGGGCCAAATATTTCTAAACCAATAATTAGAGGTTTGGGCTATAACCGCCTAATAACAATGAATGATGGTGTGCGCCAAGAAGGGCAACAGTGGTTTGATGAATTTGGTATTGAAATAGATGAATATAGTGTGAATAAAGTAGAAGTATTAAAAGGTCCTGCCAGCTTGAGTTATGGCTCAGATGCAATGGCGGGAGTTATAAATATGCTTTCAGCTCCGCCACTGCCCGAAGGAAAAATAAAAGCAAATTTAATTTCGAACTATCAAACAAATAATGGTTTAATTGCTAATTCATTTAATATAGCTGGAAACGAAAAGGGGTTCACTTGGGACGTTCGCGCTACCAGTAAATTAGCTCACGCTTATCAAAATCGCTACGATGGTTATGTTTGGAACTCTGGATTTACTGAAAATGATATAAAGGGAATTTTTGGCATTAACCGTAAATGGGGTTATTCGCATTTAACGCTTTCTAACTATGATTTGCAAATGGGAATTATTGAGGGCAATCGCGACAGCTTAACCGGGAAATTTACAACGCACATGCTTTCATCAACTCAACAAGATAGTGCTGTTATTGCCCCTTCGAACAAATATACCGCTTATAATAATTTCCCAATTATTCATCAGCACATTCGCCACAGAAAGGCAGTGCTAGATAATAGCTTTGTTATAAATAGTGGAAGAATTAATGTGCGTTTGGGCTTTCAACAAAATCAACGTCAAGAAGCCAATGATATAACACAAGGCAATTATTATAATAATTATTTCTTTTTACGAACCGTAAATTATTATTTAAGTTACGTAATGAAAGAGGTGAACCATTACGAATTTTCTGCCGGTATTAATGGTATGGGGCAAATGTCGCGCAATTTAGGAACAGCCTTTGTAATTCCAGAATACAATATTTTTGATGCGGGAGCTTACGCCATTGGTAAAAAAACATTGGGTAAATTAGCTGTTAGTGCAGGCTTACGTTACGACATTAGGCAATTGAAAGGACAAAATTTAATGGTAGATACCAATGGAAAACGATTGTCAGATAACGTAACGCCATCGCCTTTAGCTATTCAAGATTTTACGGCATATACTTCTAACTTTGGAGGATGGTCAGGAAGCGCAGGGTTAACATACGATATAACTAAAGAATTTTATGTAAAAGCAAATGTTGCAAGAGCTTACAGGGCGCCAACTGCTGCTGAAAGTGGGGCCAATGGCATACATGATGGCACTCCTTTTTATGAAATAGGCGATCATAATTTAAAAGCTGAAAGCAGTTTGCAGGAAGATATTACACTGGGCTATAATTCAAAAGAATTATTGTTTGAAGTAACAGCATTTAACAACGCTATTGATAATTATATTTTTACTACAAAATTAGGAAGTAAAATAAGCGGCGATTCATTGAGAGTTGATCGTGCTTTACCCGGCATAGGCCCCAGCCCTGTATTTAAATACGTGCAAGGTAACGCTATTTTGTCGGGCGGAGAAGTGGTACTTAACTACAGACCAAGTTTTTTACCTTGGTTAAGTTTTAATAATAGTTTTTCTTACGTTAGCGCTATACAAAAAAATCAACCCGATACAACAAAATACTTGCCATTTACGCCTCCACCGCGTACGCATAGCGAACTAAAGTTTTCAATGTTGGGTAAAAAAACGCTTAGAAACGCTTATTTTAAAATTGGTGCCGATTACTTTTTTGTGCAAAATAAAGTATATAAAAAGTTTGGAGATGAAACTAGTACCCCTGACTACTTGTTGTTTAATGCATCCGTTGGAGGAGATTTATACACATCAAAAGGTACTCATTTTTTATCGGTATTTATAGTGTGTAATAATTTACTCGATCAGGCCTACCAAAGCAATATGAGTAGATTAAAATACACCGGCTTAAATTATGTTACAGGTCGTATGGGGGTTTATAACATGGGGCGAAATATTAGCTTTAAAGTTGTTATCCCTATCGGAATAAAATAATATCAGATGCTAAAAAGGCTGCTTTGTAAAGCGGAGTAGCCTTTTTTAACATAACAGCAAAAATAGTTGATGAAAATCTTTATAAAACACTGCTCAAAGAGTTTAGTGATTTATACTAAGTGCAGATATATTTTTTCTAAAGATGCAAAATTATTTTTTGTTTCATCTGCTTTGCCAATTTTTTTTAAAACCTTTCTTTTTGCTCCTCATCAAATTATGTTTTATATTCGATGTTATATTTATGCACACAACAACCGAGCAAATAGCAGATGCGATTGAATTAACCTCAAAACTACTTGAACTTCATAACGAAAATCCATTTAAAATAAAATCTTTAGCTAATGCTGCCTACACAATATCAAAATCAAACATTGATTTACAGCAAACATTGCCACAAGACTTAGAAAGAATTGAAGGCATTGGCAAGAGCATTGCACAAAAAATAAGCGAATTAATTGAAACAGGAAGTACAAAAGAGCTTAGCCAATTACTTGAAAAAACGCCTCAAGGCGTTGTTGAATTATTGGGTATTAAAGGTCTTGGCCCTAAAAAAGTGAGGCAGCTTTGGCACGAGTTAGGGATAGACAGTCCCTTAAACTTATTATATGCTTGCAACGAAAATCGTTTAATTGCGTTAAAAGGATTTGGTCAAAAAACACAGCAAAGTATTTTACAAAATACCGAGTTTAAATTAAGTAATAAAGGCCGTTTGCATTATGCTTATGCCGAAAAAATTGGAGATAAAATTATTACTGAACTAAAACAGAAGGCTTCGCTTGTCTGCTATACAGGTGCTATGCATCGCAAGTGCGAAATAATTGAACAAATTGAAATAATAATTAGTGATGACGCAAAAAACATAAACGACTATAACAACGGCAATTATTCAATTCCCATTAAAATAACACAAGTACCAAAAGAATCGTTTTACTATCATTTAGTAATAACATCATCAAGTCCTGAACATTTAGCGGCATTCACATTTACAAAAATTACTGAAAGAAATTTTGATAGCGAAATTGCTGTTTATGAAAATATAAGTACACAGTATTGTGAGCCTGAACTAAGAGAAGGATTATTTGAAATCGAAAGAATAAAAAAAAATCAACTGCCACAATTAATTACCCAAAAAGATTTAAGGGGTTGTTTACATAATCATAGCACATACAGCGACGGCTTAAATACTATTGAAGAGATGGCTATGGCTTGCAAAAATTTAGGTTTAGAATATTTTGGAATAGCTGATCATTCGCAAACAGCTGTGTATGCAAATGGACTAAAACCGGAACAAATTATTCAACAGCATTATGAAATTGAATTGTTAAATAAAAAAATAGCACCCTTTAAAATATTTAAAGGCATTGAAAGTGATGTTCTTAATAATGGCGATTTAGATTACCCTGATGAAATTTTAAAAACTTTTGATTTTGTAGTAGCGTCTATCCATCAAAATTTTAAAATGGACGAATACAAAGCTACAGAGCGATTAATTAAAGCTATTGAAAACCCATACACTAGCATATTGGGGCATTTAACAGGCCGTTTGCTATTAGATAGAATGGGTTACCCCGTTAATCATAAAAAAATAATTGATGCTTGTGCAGCTAACGGCGTTTCTATTGAATTAAATGCTCATCCATACCGGCTTGATATGGATTGGCGCCATTTGCCTTATTGTATTGAAAAAGGAGTGTTAATTAGCATAAACCCCGATGCTCATCATGTTTCATCGATAACTGATATGAGATACGGTGTAAACGTTGCAAGAAAAGGTTTGCTAACATCTGCCAACTGCTTAAACGCAATGAGCTTGGTACAATTTGAAAACTTTTTAAAAACTAAAAAATAATGCCAATTATAAATTCAATAGCATCATGGTTTATGAAAAAACGTATGCATCAAATTGAATTATTTATGAAATATCCTAATGAGGTGCAAAACGAGTGGCTCGAACGAATTGTAAACAAAGGAAAAGACACCGAATTTGGAAAAAAATATAATTTGAAAACCGCGTCAAACGCTCAAAAGTTTAAAGAAAATGTCCCACTGAACGATTATGAAACATTAAAGCCATACATTGAACGTATGCGCCATGGTGAACAAAATTTACTATTGTCCGATGAGGTAGTATGGTACGCAAAAAGCAGCGGAACTACCGACAAAAGTAAATTTATACCTTTAAGTCAAGAGTTTTTAGATGCTTGCCATTACAATGGTGGGCGCGATATGGTTACATTACATTGCATTAATAATCCCAATACTCAATTATTTACAGGCAAAAATTTAGCACTGGGCGGCAGTTTTAAAGCAGAACAACTTAGTAATTTTACAAGCTACCATGGTGATGTTAGCGCAATAATTATTCAGAATTTACCAATGTGGGCAGAGTTTTTTAGAGCCCCACACGTTAACATTGCCTTGCTTGAAAAGTGGGAAGATAAACTAGATAAAATTGCTAAAAGTATGTCGGACGAAAATGTAACCAGTATTGCCGGCGTTCCAAGTTGGATGTTGGTATTATTGAAGCATATATTAGCACATAAAAAGGTGAAAAATATACATGATGTTTGGCCAAATTTAGAAGTGTATTTTCATGGGGGCGTTGGTTTTTCACCGTATAGAAAACAATTTGACGACTTGTTTTTTGGCGGTAATACAAACTACTTAGAACTCTACAATGCTTCAGAAGGTTTTTTTGGAATACAAGACTTACCAAACACAGAATCAATGCTGCTTATGCTTGATTATGGTATTTATTATGAGTTTATTCCTTCAAGTGAATGGAGTAAAACATCGCCCAATACAATATCGTTATCTGATGTAAAAGTAGGACAGGATTACGCCTTAGTAATTACCACTACATCAGGCTTATGGCGATATCAAATTGGAGATATAATATGTTTTACAGAGCTAAAGCCATTTCGCTTTATAATTTCAGGAAGAACAAAACAATTTATTAATGTATTTGGCGAAGAGTTAATGATTCATAATGCAGAATCTGCATTAAAAAAAGCTTGCGAAAAAACACATGCTTTAGTTGTAGAGTATACAGTTGCACCAATTTTCATGAATCAAACTACCGGTGCACATGAGTGGCTTATTGAATTTGAAAAACTGCCAAATAATACTGATTTTTTTGTAGCAGTGCTTGATGATGAATTAAAAAAACTAAACAGCGATTATGAAGCAAAACGTTATAATAATTATGTATTGCATTTACCAAAGCTAACTATTGCTCAAAAGGGAATTTTTTACAAGTGGCTTAACTTAAATAATAAACTTGGCGGTCAATTTAAAATACCACGCCTAAACAACAGCAGAAAGTATATTGATGAAATTTTAAATTTATTGTAAAGCGAAATGAAAAATTTTTAGCTGATTTTTTTAAAAATTGATTATTATTTTTAACTTTAGCATTGAAAACCTTAGTGGAGATTCTTTTAAAAAGAGGTTATTTCAATTATAAAAAAATATACACAATGAAAGTAAAATTTTTCATCTTTTTTATGCTAATTGGTTCATTAGCTATTGCGCAAACAAAAACACCAACAAACGCTGCTAGTACGAGTACTACAACCACTAAGCCCACCAACAAGGGAGGGAAAGGTAAAAAGGATAAAAATACAAAATCTGAAATGCCTAAGGAGCAATTTGTAACAGTTCAACCAAGTGATGACGAAGTAGAAACAAAACTTATTAGAGAAATGGCTTCTAGCGAATATCAAAAAAATCCTAAATTTAAAAAAACAAACGATTCTTTGCGTGCAATTCTTCGTGAACGCAGAAAGCATTTTTATGTAAAAACAAAATACCCAACGCGTCCAACCGATAAAATTCAATTAGCCTATAACCTCGTTTACAACGATACAAATATTATGCACTTTGTAAATGATTCAATATGTAAAGATCCAGAGGTAGCAAAAGTGCTTTTTGAAAAATTAGTAGGTGATACAAATTATGTTTTAATTTATGTTGACGCCTATAGTAAGTCAAAATCAGACGGAGGACGCTGCAATGCAGGCAAAGAAACGAAAATAACCTTTGTAAGGTGGAATGTAAAAACGCAAGCATCAAAATGGAAACACCGTACCATAAGCTCGTGCTTAAAAACAATAACGAATATGACTAAAACATCAATTGCAGATTGGGACAAGAGTTCTGAACTTATTATGAATTACCATAGGGGTGCAAATTTTTACGATATTAAATTTGACCCTGCAAAACCGCAATTAGGTTTACAAAGTTCTAGTACAGACAACGAAGCAAAATAAAATTGTTGCAAGGAGTAAAAATAGTCTTACTTCCATTTTCATTTATCTATGGGGTAATTATAGATATTCGTAATCGGCTATTTGATATTGGAATTTTAAAACAAACTACCTTTCCTGTTCACACCATTTGTGTAGGTAATTTAGCTGTTGGTGGAGCCGGAAAAACACCACATGTTGAGTACATCATTAAATTATTACTTGCCGATAATTATAAAATAGCCACTTTAAGCCGTGGATATAAACGATTAAGTACAGGTTATGTTTTAGCAAATGATAATAGTAATACGAGTGATATTGGCGACGAACCACTTATTTTTAAATCAAAGTACCCTATTGAGGTTGCTGTTGACAAATCTCGCGTAGCAGGAGTGAAGCGTTTAATGCAACAGTTTAATAATATAAATTGTGTTTTGCTTGACGATGCTTTTCAACACCGTTGGATAAAGTGTGGTTTAAATATTTGTGTGAGCGACTATAGTAAGCCCTACTTTAGTGATACACTACTACCGGCAGGCACCTTGCGCGAGTTTGTAAGCGGAATAAAAAGGGCAGATATAATTATTATATCAAAAACTCCTGAGCGCACATCTCCTATTGATTTACGAAACTTTTTAAAAGATATAAAACCACTCGCGCATCAACAAGTTTTTTTTAGCTATTTAAAGTATGGAGAACTGTATTCTATAACCAATTCCAATGAAAAAATAGACACGCTAAATGAATTATTTAGATATAGAGTAGTTTCATTTGCAGGCATAGCTAACGCAGAGCCATTTGTAAATTATTTAAAAGAATACGCTGCACTTGTATCGCACTTACCTTTTACTGACCATCACAATTACTCTGTTAAAGACTTAGAAGACATTGAACGTTATTTTAGAAGTTTTGAAGGAGGCAACAAAATACTTGTTACAACCGAAAAAGATTATATGCGGCTAAAAAACCCAAATATTTGGGAAATTGCAAAGCGAATGAATATTTTTGTGCTTCCCGTAGAGGTTACGTTTAAAGAAAAAGAACAAGAATTTAATGAACTAATAAAAAAATATGTTACAAGAAATAGAATTTACCACCAAAAATATTCTCAATAAAACTAATAACTTTAATCCACAATTTGGCATCATTTTAGGAACCGGCTTAGGCGGCTTAGTTAATGAAATCAAAGCGCATTACACAATTCCTTATAGCGAAATTCCTAATTTTCCTGTAAGTACAGTAAGGGGGCATGGAGGCAAATTAATATTTGGAGAACTTGGCGGAAAAAAAGTAATAGCTATGCAAGGCCGCTTTCATTATTACGAAGGCTATACAATGCAACAAATTACGTTTCCGGTTAGGGTAATGAAAGCCTTGGGGGTTAAAACACTTATAGTTAGCAATGCCAGTGGCGGCATGAACCCTAGCTACGAAGTAGGTGAAATAATGATTATTAACGATCATATTAATCTTTTCCCAACAAACCCTTTAATTGGTCCTAACGATGAGCAATTTGGCCCTCGCTTTGTTGATATGAGTGAACCGTATAAAAAAGAGTACATTACATTAGCAAAAGCTATAGCAGCTGAACATGGTATTAAAGTGAGCGAGGGAGTTTATGCAGGATTAACAGGCCCTTGTTTTGAAACACCGGCAGAGTACCGCTACTTGTGGCGAATTGGTGCTGACGTTGTTGGCATGAGTACAGTGCCCGAAGTAATAGTAGCAAAACACAGTAACATGAATTGTTTTGGCATAAGTATAGTTACTGATTTGGGCGTTGAGGGTAAGGTATTTAACGTTAGTCACGATGAGGTGCTTGAAGTAGCAAAAAGACAAGAGCCAAAAATGAGTAAATTGGTAAAAGAGTTTGTAAATAAAGTAATATTATAAAGCGAAAAAGAGCAAGTAGATTGGGCTAAAATATAATCTACACTTGGTATTACTCCCTTTCTCATTTTTAAAAGTTCTGTGTTGCCTATTATTAAGCAACGTGGTAATAGTAATTTGTTTTGCCTTATTTATTCAATTGATAGCTAGCTTTTAAATAAAGAAAACTTGTTCATCATTGTATTTACTTTCTTCTTAATTGAAGCTAATTTTTTTGCATCGTTGCGGTAAGTTAAGCTTTCGTTAATTAGTTCAACAATTTTTAAACAATCTTTTTCTTTCAACCCACGAGTTGTAATGGCCGGCGAACCAATACGAATACCTGATGTAACAAATGCTGACTTATCGTCGTAAGGAACCATATTTTTATTTACTGTAATGTTAACTTGTTCAAGTGCTGCTAACGCTTCTTTGCCATTTAAGTTTTTATTACGCAAATCAATTAAAAACATGTGATTGTCTGTGCCGTTGCTTACTATTTGATACCCAAGTTTTTTAAAAGCATCTGACATAGTTTTTGCATTTTTAGTAACCTGTACACAATAATGCATATAATCATCGGTTAAAGCTTCGCCGTAGGCTACGGCTTTTGCAGCAATTACGTGCTCTAAAGGGCCGCCTTGTATTCCGGGAAATAAGGCCATGTCCAGTAAATTACTCATCATTTTAATTTCTCCTTTGGGGGTGCGTTCTCCAAAAGGATTTTCAAAATCCTTACCCATCATAATCATTCCTCCACGAGGCCCGCGCAGAGTTTTATGAGTAGTAGTAGTTACTACGTGGCAATACGGAAGAGGATCGTTTAAAATTCCTTTTGCAATTAATCCGCTAGGATGTGAAATATCAGCAAGCAAAATAGCGCCTACTTTATCTGCAATTTCTCTAAAGCGTTTGTAGTCCCAATCGCGCGAGTAAGCGCTAGCGCCGCAAATAATTAATTTTGGTTTTTCAGTAAGGGCAATTTTTTCAATGTTGTCGTAATTTAGAGTGCCTGTTTCGCGTTCAACTCCGTAAAAAGTTGCACGAAACCATCGCCCTGAAATATTTACCGGGGAGCCATGTGATAAATGCCCTCCGTGGCTTAAATCAAGACCTAAAATAGTATCGCCCGGCTTTAAGCAGGCTAGCATAACCGCTGCATTTGCCTGTGCACCGCTATGCGGTTGAACATTTGCCCACACAGCACCAAACAATTGTTTAGCCCTGTCAATGGCCAGTTGTTCAATTTGATCTACTACTTCGCAGCCGCCGTAATAACGTTTAAAAGGTAAGCCTTCAGCATATTTATTAGTTAGCACACTGCCCATAGCTTTCATAACTTGATTGCTTACATAATTCTCGCTGGCAATAAGCTCAATACCTTCGGTTTGGCGGTGCAATTCTTGTTTTATTAATTTAAAAATTTTTGAATCGTTGGGTATCATAATAAATTATTTTTAGTGTTAGTGTTTAATGTTTCTGTAAGAAGTAAAAATAAGCAAATAAAGGGAGATTGAAGCACGCCAACCAACCATTTACTAAATGAGTATTCAGAGTCTTGTAACTGGCTGTGCGCTAAGTAGCCATATAACATACTAATAACAGCAATAAGGCTGATGCCGGCATATATGCATATTAGCCATAAGTTTGTTCTTTTTTGTTTTTTAAATGACATTATTGCTATATAATTTAACGTGAAAAATAAAAAAGTCCAGAGTAAAGTGAAAACATATTTCATTAAATAAATAGTGGTGTACGAAAAATTATTGAAAATTTGTATGTAAGCAGGCATTGGTAAATCAGTATGCCCATAATACTTTTTATACATGAGGTTGTTTATTTGAATAAAAAAGCTTTCGCGCATATATCCCAAAACGCCAAACAACGCAATTAATATAATTGCAGTTATAAGTTTATGTTTCTTGCTCTTTATTATTAACACCAGAAAATTTATTAATCCAAATTAGCCAAAGTAAAAAAATAAATAAATACACAATAAAAGTAAAAGTGTAGGTATGGTTAAAGTCCAGTGAGTAGGGCGAATAGTAGGCAATTATTGTTAAGGCAACTACGCGAATAATATTTAAAATATGAATACTTAAAATGCCGAGGAGTATGAACCAATATTTTTGTTTTTGCTTACCGGGGAATGCAATTATAAATACTGAAAATAAGGCAAAAAGCTTTATGGCATTGCAGTTTGAGCCAATCCATACGCCATTTGATCCATCTATCCCAATTACCTGGTAATCATTCTCCTGAAGCGTTTTAAAGGTTTTGTAGCCTATTGCCTTTAGCAAATAGTCAGAAACATTTATAATATGGGCTATAAAATTTTGATCATAATTAGTATATCTCTTTAAAACAAACTGATATATTAAAAATAAAAAAGTGTATAAAATAGAACTGATTAATAGAAACCTAACTAATGGAGATTTAAAGTTTGGCATTATTTTTTTTAGCATTTCTTTTAGAAATTACTTTTTTAGCACCAAGTATTGCACCAGCACCTATAAGCAAAGCTATTCCCCCATCAATTGGAACGCATGGAGGCGGCCAACAACCAGGCCCTCCGCCAGGAGGAGGAGGAGGAGCAGATAAAGCTACATTAACAAACAGCACAAAAACTGTTATAACATAAATGAGTTTAATTTTTTTCACATCGTAAATATAATAAAAATTAATTATTCGGCTATTTAACTCATATTTTTTTATAATATTTACCAAATATTAATAAGTAAATAAGCTGTGGCAGAGGCAAAAAATCAACCAATTATTTCTACAAAAGACTTTAACCTTATTTTTAGGATATTAAAGACAAATTGGTGGATACCGGCTATCTTAATTCCTATTTTTATTGGAGTTGGTAAATTTTACATTTACCGCTTAACAAATGTCTATAAAATCAGTACTCAAATTTTACTTAAAGTTAATGAAGCATACTATCAGGGGAATGTAGTTTCTGATCAAAATTTTTATAATTATGGAAGTTATGTTGATAATTTGAGTGAAATTAGGGTAATTAAATCGTATGATTTGGTAAAAAATGTGATTGAGAAGAACTTAGAAAAAGTTCAAGTTTCGTATTACATTGTTGGAAAGGTGAAAAAAACAGAACAGTTTACAGGCAATTCGTTTAACGTAAAAATTAACTCAATAAATTCTAAGTATTATGCGGTTCCATTTGAGTTAAGAATAATTGATGAAAATAATTATGAAATAAGCTATAACGTTAATTCAAAAGAAGAAACTAAAAAAGGAGTGTTTGGGCAAGAGTTAATTGATACAGAAATGAACTTACTCATAACTAAAGACCCCACCTTGCTTAATAATAAATCAAGTGCATATTTAAAAAGAATGTTGTACGAATTTGTTGTTCATAGCGAAGATGAACTAATTAAAGAGGTTCAATCAAAGCTGAAAGTAAATAATCCTGAATACACAAATATTTTGGAAATAAGTTTAAGCGATGTTGTGCCCCAACGAGCAGTTATGTTGCTAGACACATTAAACGCGTTGTACTTGCTTAATCGCATAAAAAACAAATACGATTTAAACGATAGAACTATTAGTTATATAGATAAACAATTAGATGAAATACGCTTTTCTTTAAAAAATGTGCAGGACACAATTCAAAATTATAAAGAAAAAAAATCAATTGTTGATTTAACATGGGAACAAGGCGACTATTTAAATAAAATATCAGGATATGATAAAGAGACCACACAATTAAAATTACAATTAGATGCAATTGATGATTTAGAAAAATATATTATTGAAGATAAAGACCCTCAATTTTTGCCCCCCAGCGTTTTAATTACTGAAAAAAATGGTTTTATGAACCAGGCAGTTACCGAGCTTTATAATAAACAAATTGAATTGAATCGCTTGTTTGGCCTTGCAAAAGAAGGGAATCCTGCGATAACGGAACTGAAAGAGAATATTAAAAAAATCAAACAAAATTTATTAATTTATATTAATAATCTTAGAAAGCAAACAAGAGAGCAGATAGCTAACTTAAATATTCAAATATCTAAATATATAGGTGAGGCAAAACTAATACCCGGCAAAGCAATGGGACTATCAAACATACAGCGCATGCAAAGTATAAATGAAGGACTATATAATTTTTTACTCGAAAAAAGAGCAAATACTAAAATTGCAAAAGCGGGTATTATACCCGATGCAAAAGTGATTGAGCGACCAAGAAATTCAGGTCTTACTGAGCCGGATAGGCCAAGTTTAGAAAAAAGATTTTTATCAATTGGATTAATTACATCATTGTTAATTATAATTTTAAGAATACTTTTTTTCACTAAAGTAACAAGCGTTGAACAATTGAAAGACATGTCGCCTGTTCCGGTTATAGGTATTTTGCCTCAGCTAAAGTATAAGCAAGATGAAGGAATAGTAGTTGAGCACAACCCTAATTCATTTGCAGCAGAGGCATTTAGAAACTTCAGAACCAATTTACAATACGCTAATATTGATAACCAAGCTAAAACCTACTTAGTTACATCTCATTCTCCTGGCGAGGGCAAAACGTTTACCAGCACAAATTTAGCTACAATACTTGCACGAAGTGGAAAAAAAACATTGCTAGTTGAATTAGATTTGCATAAGCCAAGGGTTTATAGGCGCTTTAACTTACCTGAACAAAAAGAGGGCATAACTACCTATGTTGCGGGCCTAAGTACTTATGAAAATATACTAAAAGAAACAAGTATTTCAAATTTATATTGCTTGTTTGCCGGTCCTATTCCACCTAATCCATCAGATATAGTACTTTCTGAAAAATTGAAAGAACTAATTAAAAAAGTTAAAGATGAGTTTGATTTTGTGGTAATTGATACGCCGCCTGCCGGAATTTTATCTGACTCAATTTATTTGATACAACAAGTAGATTTAACGCTGTTTGTTTTAAATACAAAGTCCACAAAACGTAAACAAATTAATTTTTTTCATCAAATCATCGAAAATAATCAATTAAAAAATGTTTATTTTGTTTTAAATGGCATAAAACGCAAAGGAAAAGGCTATTACTACAAAGGTTATGGTTATGGTTATGGTTATGGTTACGGCTATGGTTATGGCGGCAAAAAAACATAAATATTTTTAATTTACTCAAAAATGAGTAAATTAGTAGCTCAATAATGCTTGAAACGCTCATATCTTCAAAAACAAGGGTAAAAATATTACTCAAATTTTTTCTGAACGAAAACCAAACCGCTTATTTAAGAGGTTTAGAAGAGGAGTTTAATGAGTCAACAAACTCAATTCGCTTAGAATTAAATAAATTTGAAAATGCCGGATTTTTAAAAAGTTTTGCCAAGGGCAATAAAAAAATTTTTCAAGTAAATGCTAAACACCCCTTGTTTAAGGACATTAACAGTATTGTAAAAAAAATGGTGGGTATTGATTATGTGATAGATTACACGCTTCAAAAAATTGGAAACTTAAATAGGGTTTATCTGGTTGGTGATTTGTCAAAAGGCATAAATAGCGAAATTATTGATTTAGTTTTAGTCGGTGATATTAATGCAAAGTATTTAACGGAATTGATTGCTAAAACTGAAAAGAAAATAAATAAAAAAATTAAATTTTTAATATACTCCAGTAAAGAGTTTAAACTTGAAAAAATAAATGACTCTTCCTCTATGCCTTTATTGGTTTGGGGTAGAGCATAATAAACAATTAGCTATAAGCTACTCGTCTGATTTATTAAATGGGACTGAGGTGGCGAAGCTGTAATAAAAACTTAAAATGGCATGGAAAGCATTATATGTGAACTCGAGAGCGGAGAAAAAAGTGAGTGAACTTTTGAAAGAAAAAAATATTATTGCCTATGTCCCTCTTAAAAAAGAAAAACGAAAATGGAGCGATAGATATAAAATAGTTTTACTGCCTTTAATAAACGGATATGTTTTTGTAAATGTTGATAAAAAAAACAGAGATACCGTTTTTGAAGTTCAAGGTGTTATTCAATACGTACGGTACAATGGAGCCGATGCAATAATAAAAGATTGGGAAATAGAAATTTTAAAGTCAATTGAAGAAAAAGGCTATCATGTTGACATAAAATTTGGAATTGATTTTAAAGCTGGAGATGAAATAAAAATAAAAGAAGGATCTTTTAAAGGATATGAGGGGCTTGTTGTTTCTACTCAAAAAGCAGACATTGTGAAAATTGCAATAAAAAGTATAGGCTTTCAATTAATCATTAATTTACCTAAAGAAATAATTGCAAAATAATTTAAAACATACACGTATTTTAATAACAGGCGGGGCAGGTTTTATTGGTTCGCATTTAAGCACTTGTTTTGTAGAACAAGGAGCTTTAAGCGTTGTTGTGCTCGATAATTTAGCAACAGGCTCAGAGCTAAACATTAGCCATTTATTTAAACATAAAAATTTTCAATTTATAAATGCTTCGATAACAGATAAGCAATCGTGTTTAAAAGCGTGTCAAAATATTGACGTGGTTTTGCATCATGCAGCATTAGGTTCAGTTTCAAGAAGCATCGAAGATCCAATTTCAACAAACGAAGTAAATGTAAATGGTTTTGTAAATATGCTTTTTGCCGCTAAAGAGCAGGGGGTAAAAAAATTCATCTATGCTTCATCTTCTTCGGTTTATGGCGATGATGAAACAATTCCTAAGATTGAAAATAAAACCGGAAATTTATTATCACCTTATGCTGTTAGCAAAAACACAAATGAAAAATACGCAAAAGTTTTTTCAGATTTATATGGAATTACAACAATTGGATTAAGATATTTTAATGTGTTTGGTGAAAGACAAAACCCAAATGGTCCCTATGCAGCTGTAATTCCTAAATTTATTGCGTCTATTATTAATGGCAAAAGCCCATCAATTTATGGTACAGGGAGCAATACACGAGATTTTACGTACGTTAAAAATGTGGTAAACGCCAATCTTTTATGTATCGAAAATAGTAATCTCCCTAAAAATGTAGTAATGAATATTGCACTGGGTGGCACAATATCAGTAAACGAAATTTTTCATCAGATAGTAAATATTTTAAAATCAGACATCAAACCACAATATTTACCCGAACGTATTGGAGAAATAAAAAATAGTTTTGCCGACATTTCTTTAGCAAAACAAGCTTTAAATTATGTTCCTATTGCAACATTGCAAGAGGGGTTAATAAACACAATTAATTGGTTTAAGTCGAAATGATTGTAATTATTGATTACGGAATTGGGAACTTAACATCAGTATTAAATATGTTTAAACGCATTGGTATCAATGAGGTTTGTATATCATCGGATCCGAATATTATTGACAAAGCCGATAAAATACTTTTACCCGGTGTTGGAGCGTTTGATGCAGGAATGGAAAATTTAGAAAAGTCAGGATTAATATCGTTGCTCAGCAAAAGAGTATTACAAGATAAAATACCGACATTAGGAATTTGTCTGGGAATGCAATTGTTAACCCAAAAAAGTGAAGAAGGGCTAAAAAATGGATTAGGATGGATTGATGCCGAAACAGTTAAGTTTAAAGTGGACACTGGATCAGGGTTAAAAGTCCCTCACATGGGATGGAGTTATATTAATGTAAAAAAACAAAATCCATTAATCGACATTGATTTTAAAAGCAGATTTTATTTTGTACATTCTTATTATGTGAAGTGCTACGATAGCAATCAGTCAATTGCAACAAGTGTTTTTGGCAATGAATTTACATGTGCTGTTAACAAAGATAATATTTTTGGAACTCAATTTCATCCCGAGAAAAGCTTAAAATTTGGAATGAAGGTGCTTCAAAATTTCGCAAAACTATAATGGCTTTAAAACGAATAATACCTTGTTTATTATACAATGGAACGGGCTTAGTTAAAACCGTTCAATTTAAAAATCCTTCTTATGTTGGAGATCCAATAAATGCAATTAAAATTTTTAATGACAAAGAAGTTGATGAGTTGATTTTAATAGATATAAATGCTTCGAAAGAAAAAAGAGAGCCTAATTTTGAAAAAATTGCAGATATGACAACAGAGGCTTTTATGCCTTTTGCTTATGGAGGAGGAGTTAAATCGTTTAACCATTTTGCCAAATTATATAAAATGGGAATTGAAAAGGTGGTTGTTAATTCCTTAATTCAAGAAAATCCTGAAGTGATAAAGAAAACTATACAAGCGTACGGTTCGCAAGCTGTTGTTGGAGTATTAGACGTTAAAAAAGCTTTTTTAAAAGGCAAAGCCCCATATTCTTATCTCGGAAATAAAATAGCTAAATCAATAGTTGATTATGCTAAATATTTAGAGCAAGAAATTGGTGTAGGGGAATTATTTTTACAAAGTGTTGATTTAGATGGAACTTGGGAGGGCTATGATACAGAAGTGATTAATGAAATTGTAAATCAAATATCTATACCGCTTATTGTTAGTGGCGGATGTGGAAATTTAACTCACTTAAAAAATGTGTTATACGATTACAATGTAAACGCTGCTGCAATTGGAAGTATGGCTGTTTATAGTAAAAAAGGTATGGGAGTTTTAATAAATTTTCCCGACAGACAGTCGGTTATTAGAGAGTAAATGGAAAAATCAAATGAGTCTTGGGATCTAGTTATAAAACCTCGTCATAAATGGTACGACGTTGATTTAGCTGCTATTTGGCGCTATCGTGATTTATTAATGTTATTAGTTCGGCGAGATTTTGTATCGGTTTATAAACAAACCATTTTAGGACCTATTTGGTTTTTTGTTCAGCCTATTCTAACTTCCTTAACCTTTACTTTCATTTTTGGAGGAATAGCAAAAATAAGCACCGACCAAATGCCACCAATTTTATTTTATATGGCCGGTATTACATTATGGACTTATTTTGCCGACTGCCTCAACAAAACATCAAATACCTTTATAGCTAATGCCGGTGTGTTTGGTAAAGTATATTTCCCACGTTTAATAATGCCACTCTCAATTTTAGTATCTAACTTAATAAAATTGGCAATACAATTAGTTATATTTTTGATAATTTGGTGCTATTATTTATTTGCAACACATCAAATTCACCCACAGTGGCAAGTAATTTGGTTATTGCCGGCACTTATACTTATGATGGCAGGTTTAGGTTTAGGCTTTGGAATTTTAATTTCATCACTCACTACAAAATATCGCGATTTAACTTTTTTAATTGGTTTTGGTGTTCAACTTTTAATGTATGGTAGTTCGATAATAATACCCATTTCAAGCATTCACAGTCCAAAAATAAAATTATTAATGCTTTTAAATCCACTCACCTCAATCATCGAAACATTTAAGTATATTTTTTTAGGGAATGGTTACTTTAGCCTGTTTTGGCTGGTGTACGGCTTCGTGTTTATGATAGTTACACTTTGTATTTCAGTATTGATTTTTAACAAAGTTGAAAAATCATTTATGGATACTGTTTAAAATTAACTTATGGCAGAGCCTAAGTGAAAGATTTTTTATAAATTATTATAACAATTAAAAATGCCAAACCTTCGTGAAAGCGAATCTGTAGAGCTTAAAACTTCGTTTAGCGATGAGGTAATCATTTCTTTGGTGGCTTTTGCTAATCATATTGGAGGAACAGTTTACCTTGGCATAAAAGATAACGGAACAATTCAAGGTATTAAATTAGGAAAGGAAACTATTCAAAATTGGCTAAACGAAATTAAAATAAAAACGCAGCCTGCCATTATACCGGCTGTTAGAGAAGAAAAACACAAAGGAAAAATAATTATTGCTATTCAAGTTCAAGAATTTCCGGTAAAACCAATTGCGTACAAAGGTAGATACTACAAGCGGGTAAATAACTCAAACCATCAGTTAACTTCAATAGAAATAACAGAATTAAGTTTACGTTCTCTACAACTTTCTTGGGATTCATATCCTGCTCACAACACGTCAATTAAAAATATTGACATAGCAAAGGTTAAAAAATTTATAACCAAAGTTAATGCCACAGGTAGATTTCATTTATCAGGCGTGCCCGAAGAAGCTTTAACCAAGCTAAAACTTATTCATAATAAACAAGTTTCAAATGCTGCATTACTGCTTTTTTCGAAAGAAGATGTTATTTACAATATTCATTTAGGCAGATTTAAGTCCCCCTCTCTTATTATAGATGATAAAATGCTGAGATTACCTCTTTTTGATGCAGTTGAGGAAACTATGAAGTACATACTTTCTCGAATTAAATTTGCTTTTGAAATTACAGGGAAAACAACGCAACGTGCAGAGATACCAGAATACCCCTTAGAGGCTTTGCGTGAATTGGTACTAAATGCTATTGTTCATAGAGATTATTTAAGCGGAGCTGACATACAAATAAAAATATTTGATAACAGTATTACTTTTTTCAATCCTGGAAAGCTACAGTATAATTTAACTGTAGGAGATTTAAAAACAAATTCATATCCTGCTTACGCCAGAAATAAATTAATAGCAGAGGCATTTTACTTAACGGGAGATATTGAAAAGTATGGAAGCGGCTTTTCACGAGTTCGAAAAGCAATCCAAAACTATCCAACTATGTCTTTAGAGTGTAAAGAAATTGCCGGAGGATTTATGGCTACGTTAGCGTACACAAAACAAAAAGTAAGCAAATTGCTTTTGAAAAAAGACGTAGAAAAAGACGTAGAAAAAGACGTAGAAAAAGACGTAGAAAAAGACGTAGAAAAAGACGTAGAAAAAGTTAGTGAAAGATTACAAGAAATATTGTTGTTAATTAAAAAGAATGCTGCCATTAGTGCAAAAGAAATTGCACTTGCAATTGGAATTAACACGCGCAATGTTCAAGTACATTTAAAAAAGTTGAAAGAAATAGGCTTTATAGAACGTATTGGTTCTGCAAAAGGAGGGCATTGGAACATATTGAAGAAATAAACAATACACAAAAAAGGCTATAATGTATTTGCCTTTGATATAAAAAATATTGAGCAGTAAAATAATTAAGTTAAAGAATTTTGTTAATGCAACATAATAACCCCATAAAAGCCGGCTTATCGCCCCATTTGTTTTGGGACGTAAACAAAGAAACGCTCGATTGGAGCAAACAAGCAGCTCTCATCATAAAACGTGTGTTAGAATATGGCTTATGGAACGATTGGAAAATAATTTGCAAGCAGTACAGTGTTTTATTTATTGCCGAACAAACTATGAACTTTAGAGATATTGAGCCGAAAGCATTACATTTTATAGCTAATGTGTCTGAAACATCTTTAAAACAATACCGATGCTACACTACAACACGGTTGACAAACCAACATTGGAACTTTTAAGAAAACTACAAACAACTAGTATGTTTCACCAACTTAGGTTAGTTGGAGGTACATCATTAGCCCTGCAAATAGGACATAGAAAGTCAGTTGACATTGATTTGTTTGGTAAGATAAACGAAGATGTTATAGACATAAATGCAGGATTAAAAGAAATTGGAAATGTTGTACAGTTAAGAAACTCTAAGAACATTAATATTTATCTGCTTGATGGGGTAAAACTGGATATAGTGAATTATGATTGAAAATATCATAGAAGAAGGTGATTTTAAATTAGCAGAAAAAAAAGATATTGCTGCAATGAAAATTGCAGCAATAACAGGCCGAGGAAGTAAAAAAGATTTCATTGATATCTATTTTTTACTGAAAGAAATGACGCTTACAGAAATTTTAGACTTGTATCAAAAAAAATATAGTGATGGATCTTTATTTATGGCTTTAAAAAGTTTAGTATATTTTGAAGATGCCGAAAATGAAGAAATGCCTATTATGCTTTTACCTGTAACATGGAATGAGGTAAAAAGTAGAATAATAAAAGTGCATAACGAATATGTAAAAAACAACTTATAAACTTTGTGAGCACAGTAATTAAAGTAGAAAATATAGGAAAACAGTATAACCTAGGACAAGTTGGAACTGGTACAATTTCAAATGATGTAAAACGTTGGTGGCATAAAGTACGCGGTAAAGAAGACCCCTTTTTAAAAATAGGCGAAACAAACGATCGCACAAAAAAAGGAGACTCTAATCTTGTTTGGGCTTTAAAAGATATAAACTTTGAAGTAAAACAAGGCGAAGTACTTGGTATTATTGGAAAAAATGGAGCCGGAAAATCAACCTTGCTTAAAATACTTTCAAGAGTAACTGCACCAACAATTGGCGAAATTAAAGTAAAAGGTAGAATTGCCTCGCTGTTAGAAGTAGGCACAGGCTTTCATCCCGACTTAACTGGACGAGAAAACATTTTTTTAAATGGCGCCATACTTGGCATGACTAAACAAGAAATACGAAATAAGTTTGATGAGATAGTTGATTTTAGTGGAGTAGAAAGATATATTGATACCCCGGTAAAGCGGTACAGCAGTGGTATGTATGTGCGCTTAGCCTTTGCTGTAGCCGCACACTTAGAACCTGAAATATTGATAGTTGATGAGGTACTTGCTGTGGGCGATGCCGAGTTTCAAAAAAAGTGTTTAGGCAAAATGAAAGATGTAAGTGGGCAGGGGAGAACCGTATTGTTTGTGAGTCATAATATGCCGTCAATGCGAGCCTTATGTTCTTCTGTAATGCTTTTGGAACATGGTAAAAGCATTGGCTATGGCAGCACAAATGATATGATTGCAAGATATCTTTCATCGCCTTCTTTAATAAATGATTCTGAAGGAAATATTCCTCCCGATGTGAGTCTTCATGGAACGGGCGAAGCAAAATATAAAAAACTACAGCTTTTAACCCTGAATAAAAAAGCTCAAAAAGAATTTTGGTTCAAAGAAAAATTTATCATAAAAATACAACTTGAAGTATTAAAAAACATACAAAATGTCATTGCAACCATTATCATAGTTAATTCAATGGGTGAAGCAATTACAATGGCTGTTGATAATGAATTTTTTAAGCCGAGTTCTTTTGAAAAAGGAAATTATGAGTTTGAAATAATTTTTGAAGAGAGACTTTTGCCTGGAGATTATTCTATTGGGCTTGGTATTTCTTATTTCCACACTGGAACTGACATAGATTACATTGAAAGCTTTAGTAATTTTAAAATTTTGAAAGAAGCAGAAACAAAAGATATGGAATTTCCTTGGACTACGGTTACAGGGCATATTTTATTAAAAACAAACTGGCAGATTAAAAAAATATAATATGGAAATAAAAGGATCAAAAATCTTAGTAATTGGTGGGGCAGGCTTTATAGGAAGTTTTGTAGTTGCTGAATTACTTAAAGAAGATGTTGCAGAAGTTATTGTGTACGATAATTTTGCAAGAGGTAAAAAAGAATATTTAAAAGACTCGTTAAACGATAAACGTTGCAAACTATTCCCGATTGGCGGAGATATTAGAGAAACAGATATTTTAAACAAAGCTATGGAAGGGGTAGATTATGTAATTTGTTTAGCCGCTATGTGGTTATTACATTGTAAAGATTTCCCAAGAACTGCATTTGAAGTAAATATTGCCGGCACGTTTAATGTATTAGAGGCTTGCGTACAAAATAAAATTAAAAAATTAATCTGGTCGTCTTCTGCCTCTGTTTATGGCGATGCTGTTGAATTACCAATGACTGAAGCACATCCGTTTAATAATAAAAACTTTTATGGAGCTACTAAAATCGCTGGCGAAGCTATGGCAACAGCGTTTAATGATCGATATGGACTTAAAGTAATCGGGCTTAGGTATATGAATGTTTATGGGCCGCATCAAGATCAAACTGCTGCTTACACTGGAGTTGTGCCAATAATGCTAAATAAAATTGATGCTAATGAAGCTCCTATAATAAACGGAGATGGCAGCCAGGCGTATGATTTTATATATGTGGAAGATGTTGCACGTTGCAATGTTCAAGCCTTAAAATCAAATGTCGAACATGGTTTTTATAATGTGGGTACCGAAGTTCAAACATCAATCAAATCTCTTTGCGATTTAATTTTAAAGTTAAAAAAATCTAATTTAAAGGTAACCTACAAACCTTACAGTGCCGACGATGCAAGGGCATTAGTTCAAAACAGAATTGGCTCTGCAGTAAAAGCAGAAAAAGAACTTGGGTTTAAATATAAGTTTTCGTTAGAAGATGGCTTGCTTAGATTAATTGACTGGCGCGAAAAAAACAAAGAATAATTTTTAATTATGGAAAAACGTAACATACCAATATCCTTACCCTCAATGGGGCAAGAAGAGTGGGAGGCAACCAAAGAACCAATATTTTCTGGCTGGATTACACAAGGACCTAAAATTGCGCAATTCGAAAAAATATTTGCCGAACGACATAAAGTAAAACACGCCATAGCTGTTTCTAATTGCACTACGGCACTGCATTTGGCTTTAGTAGCATTAGATATAAAAGCAGGCGACGAAGTTATTGTGCCTGCTTTTACTTGGGTATCAACTGCAAACGCAATTATGTATTGTGGAGCAACTCCAGTGTTTATTGATATAGACATTCGCACCTTTAATATTGATACAAAACAAATAGCGCAAAAAATTACTTCAAAAACAAAAGCAATTATACCGGTGCATTTATTTGGACTATGTGCTAATGTTGATGAAATCAAAAAGATTGCCCCACAATTAAAAATTGTAGAAGACGGGGCTTGTGCTGCAGGTGCCGGAATTGAAAATCGCCCTGCCGGGAGTTTGGGTGATATAGGATGTTTTTCATTTCACCCCCGTAAATCAGTTACCACGGGCGAAGGAGGAATGTTAACTACCAATAACGACGTGCTTGCTGAAAGATTAAATATGTTGCGAAACCATGGTGCGTCAATTTCAGAAGAGCAACGCCATAAAGGGCCAAAACCATACATATTACCCGAGTTTGATATGGTTGGATATAATTACCGTATGACAGATATCCAAGGAGCGGTAGGAGTTGTTCAATTAAAAAAACTCGATCAGTTTATTGATGAAAGACAGCAATGGGCAAATTATTACACTAACGAATTATCGAAAATTAATTGGTTAAGTACACCTCATATCCCTAACGGTTACAAGCATGGTTGGCAGTCTTATGTATTATTGATTGATGAAAAAAAATCGCCAATTAAACGCAACGATTTAATGGAGTTATTACAACAAAAAGGAATTAGTACAAGACCCGGAACACATGCAGTACACATGCTTTCGTATTATGCAAAAACATTTAACATAAAACCGTCCGATTTTCCGCAAGCCTTTGCAGCTAACGAATACTCAATGTCAATTCCACTTCATAATAAAATGGTTAAAGAGGATTATGAATATGTGGTACATAATTTAAAATCTATCAAATAAATTAGTCTTTAATTGAAATGTGTGGTATAGCAGGAATATTCAACATTAATGGCGAACTAACTTCACTAAACACCATAAAGGACATGACAAAAAAAATTGCTCATCGAGGTCCTGATGGAGAGGGTTTTTATGTGAATGAAAATGTAGCGCTTGGGCACAGACGGCTTGCTATCTTAGATACTTCTGCATTAGGAAGTCAACCTATGGAGTCTAAAAATGGCGAATGGGTTGTTGTATTTAATGGGTGTATTTATAATTATTTAGAATTGAAATCTCATTTAAAATCAAAAGGGCACACATTTATTTCAACTACTGATACTGAAATTATTTCAGAAGGCTTAGCGGCATACGGCATTTCGTTTTTTGAAAAATTTGATGGTATGTTTGCTATTGCGGCATGGCATAAACCTACAAAAACATTATATCTAAGTCGAGATAGGTTTGGTGTAAAACCTTTATATTATTGGTTAAATGGAAAAACAATTTTATTTGCATCAGAGATAAAAGCCTTTATGGGGCATCCTGATTTTAAAGTAGAATTAAACCATGAAGCATTAAATGAATATTTCACTTTTCAAAACCTTTTCGATTTTCAAACCTTATTTAAAGGTGTTATAATGCTACCACCCGCAAATACAGTAAAAATTGATACAACTAGTGTTTCCGGAATTGCACATAAATCGTGGTGGAACTACGATTTTTCAGAAACAGACGAAACCATGTCGTTTGAAGATGCTAAAAACGAAACCGAGCGTTTATTAAAAAACGCTGTTGCCCGCCAAATGATAGCTGATGTACCGGTTGGCACTTACCTTTCGGGAGGTATGGATTCAGGATCTCTCACCGCAATTGCCAGTCAGCACGTAAAAAGACTTACAACATTTACTGCGGGCTTTGATATGTCTTCTGTTACAGGAAGCGAAGCAAATTTTGATGAACGTCGTGATGCCGAATTAATGGCAAATTATTTTAAAACTGAGCATTATGAACAAGTAATTAATGCCGGAGATCTTTCTTGGTCTTTACCACGAGTAGTATGGCATCTTGAAGATTTGCGCGTGGGAATGAGTTATCCAAATTATTATATAAGTAGATTAGCTTCCAAATTTGTAAAAGTATGCTTGCAAGGAACCGGAGGCGATGAACTGTATGGTGGCTATCCGTGGCGTTATTACAGAGTTTTTCAATCTCTTGATCAAAAATCTTTTTTTGATAATTATTATGGCTTTTGGCAACGTTTAGTTGCCGATGAATCTAAAATAGAATTATTTACAGATTCTGTTTATTCAAAAATAAATATTAATCAGCCTCGAGAAATTTTTGAACGAGTATTTACATTCAATAAAAAATTAAAGTACGAAACCCCCGAACAACATATAAATAATAGTTTGTATTTTGAAATTAAAACTTTTTTACCTGGACTTTTATTGGTGGGCGATAAATTAGCAATGGCCAATGGGTTAGAAGAGCGTTTTCCTTTTTTAGATAACGAATTGGTAAATTTTGCTCAAAAAATACCTGTTAAGCATAAATTGGGTAATTTGCATGTAATGAAAAAATTTGACGAAAATAGCCTTGGTAATAAAAAGAAGGGGTATCAGGAATTTGATGATGGTAAAAACGTATTGCGTAAAGCTATGATGGATTTTATTCCAGAATCAATTATTAATAGAAAGAAACAAGGGTTCTCGGCACCAGATGAAAGCTGGTATAGAGGAGAGAATGCTGATTATGTTAAAGAACTTTTGTTGAATAAAAAAACAGTTTCGTCGGAATACATAAACCCCAAATTTGTAAAAAAAATAATTGGCGAACATATAGATCAAAGAAATAATCATCGTTTATTAATTTGGTCGTTAATGAATTTTGAGTGGTGGTGCCGATTATTTTTAAATAACGAAGAAATTACTCAATAATGATAAAGGTTTTAGATAATAATTCAGAAAAACAATATGAGGATTTTTTAATGTCAATTCCCGATTCACTTTTTTATGCGTCTAATAAATTTCGCAAATTTTTAAAAGAGTTTTTAAATGAAGAAGATGCTTATTTTTTGATTTTTGGCGATGATGGAAATATAAAGGCAGCCCTTCCTTCTTTTCTAAAAAAAAATTCTGAATTTGGTAATGTGCTTAATTCATTACCTTTTTATGGAAGTAATGGAGGCGTTATTGAAAACGTGATTGACGAGAAAACACGATTGCAATTAATTGAAACATTTTACCATTTTGCAAAAGAAAATAAATGCGTTTCAACAACAATAATTTCCTCTCCATTAAAACCTAACGAAGCTTTTTACGAAACTAATACACAATTTACGCTTAAAGATTCTCGTATTGGACAAATAACAACTCTACCTGATTCAAACAATGATGTTGATGCAGCTGTTATGAAGATTATTCATTATAAAATGCGTAATCTAATACGAAAGGCACAAAAATTAGAAATTAAAGTTGAAGATGGAAATGGGAATCAAGAAGCAATGGCATTTTTAATTAAAACTCACAAAGAAAATTTAGCTGCGATTGGTGGTTTAGCAAAGCCAGATGTTTTTTTTAACTTAATCCCAAAATATTTTTCATACGGAAATGATTATAAAATTTATATTGCAAAAAAAGATGGGCAAATGATTGCTGCAATGCTTGTATTTTATTTTAATAAAACAGTTGAGTATTTTACACCTGTTATTAAGGCAGAGTTTCGTAATTCACAAGCGTTGAGCCTTGTTATTTTTGAGGCTATGAAAAGCGCAGTTGCAAGTGGATATAAATGGTGGAACTGGGGAGGAACCTGGGCAAGCCAAGGTGGAGTTTATCACTTTAAAAGTCAATGGGGCACTAAAGATCTCACTTATTATTATTACACAAAAATTTTTGACGACAAAATACTTGATAAAACAAAAGAACAATTGCTTGATAATTATCCGTATTTTTTTGTTGCTCCATTTAATGCTCTTAAACCAAAATTAAATTAATTATGATTATTGTAACAGGTGCCACTGGTTTTATAGGTTTTTATCTTGTAAATCAACTGCATTTAGAAGGTTTTAAAGTTATAGCTGTAGATAACAGTGGTTTTGAAGAAGCAGAATATTTTAAAAAAAACGAAATTGATTTTATCCAACTAGATATAACAAAAGAAGAAGAATTTAGTAAATTGCCTACACAAGGGGTAGAGGCATTAATAAATTTAGCATGCGTGCAACCTGCAAATATGCCAAAGGAACACTATGATCCAGCAAAATACGTAAGTGTAAATATTTTAGGCGTTACAAATATCTTTAAATATTGTCAAAAAAATAACATAAAAAAAGTGTTGCATACCATTTCTCACCGGAACGTTCAGGGTTTATGGGAAAAAGGAGAAGTGATCACAGAGCAATCGCCAAGAGCGATTAAGTTTACGGGTAAGTTTTCTATGTTCAGTATTTCAGAAAGCGCAGCTGCAGATATTATAGAATATTTTAACCAGGATTATGGCATGAATGGCATTATCTTCCGCTTACCTTCTGTTTTTGGATACGGACACCATGAGAGTTTTTTTGAAAATGGAAAAGTGGTTAAAACTGGGCTAGGCGTTTTTATTGAGAATGCAGCTAAAGGAGAAAGCTTTGAAATCTGGGGAGATAAAGACAAAGGCCGCGATGTGGTGTATGTAAAAGATGTTGTTTCTGCAATAATACTTGCAATAAAAAGTAAAAATGCAAAAGGTATGTACAATATAGCCTCCGGAAAAAAACTCTCTCTACAACAACAGGTTGATGATGTAATAAAAGTTTTTTCGCCAAAAAATAATCAATCAAAAATTGTATATAAGCCTGAAAAATCAAATTCAATCGATCCTTGCGTATATGATATTAGTAAAGCAGAGCGTGAACTAGGCTGGACACCCAAGTTTTCATTTCAGGAAATACTAATTGATTATAAAAAAGAAATGGAAAGCGGAAAGTGGGAGTTTTTATTAGGACGAAAAAAGAGAATGATAAACGAAAATTAATAATCCAACAATATAATAATATGAATAATAACATGTATGGTTCTTTTCCTGGAAACGAGTTTCTTGGAGACAATGTAAGAAAGCTTTTAAAGAATTGTAGCAATTCAGCTAAAATATTTCCTTTAGCAAAACTTTGTAAGCCAGAGGTTATTGAAATAGGGGATATGGCTAGAATTCATGATTTTGTTTTTATGTGGGGAGGACTTGGAATAAAAATAGGAAGATATAATGACATTCAACCTTTTGTAAATATATGGGGTGGCGGAGAATTAATAATGGGGGATTATATTTCTGTTGGCGGTGGTTCGCAACTACTAACTGCAACATATGATTACAGAGGTTACCGAATGGTAGATGGTTTGCCAGAAGATCAAACTAATACACTATTTGGAAAATTAGTTATTGAAAATGATGTGTATATTGGAGTAAATTGTACAATTATGCCTAATGTTACTATTGGCGAAGGTGCAGTTATAGGTGGAGGGAGTTTTGTGAATAAGGATTGTGAGCCTTGGGGAATTTATGTTGGCAGTCCTGCGAAAAAGATTGGAGTACGACCTCCAATGAAAGACCATGTTTTAAATTGGAAAGGGTAAAACTTAAAAGTGCTAAAAAAAATATTAATAAAATTTCTTCAACATAATTTTTTCGAAAATTTATTTCGTAGCTATTGGTTTTTTAAACTAAATAAAAAGAAAAATTATTTTATAAATAGGGAGAAAAAACCTAGACTATTTTGGGGGCCAATTCCTTTAATTAATAATAAATATTGGTCAAATGCATTAAAGAGTATTGGTTACGCAAGCAATACCGTTATGCTTGAGTACTACTCTATTCATAAAAAAGAAGATTTTGATTTGTATTTCGATGAGATTTTTAGTTCATTTAGGTCTATTCTAGTTCCAAATTTTATTGGTAAACTATATTATAAATATCAACTTTTTGAATACCTCTTGTTTAATTACGATATTTTTACTTTCCCTTTTTCCGGATTGATTTTTAAAGGCAATTTACTTCGTAAATTCGAACTACCAATATTAAAACTATTAAATAAAAAAATTGTGATTATTCCTTATGGCGGCGATGCTTATATGTATTCTAAAATTAAAAGTACAAGTTTGCAACAAGCCTTACTATTTTCATATCCTGAATTGGCAAAGCGTGAAAAAGAAATTGAGGAAAATGTATTTTTTTGGCAACAAAATGCAGATGCTATAGTTGTAGATTTTATGATTGATGGAATGTCGAGGTGGGATGTATTACCCTGTAATATTTTGGTAGTTGATCATCACTTATGGAAGGGTAAAGATTTCTATAATAAATCAGACGGAATTAATGGGGTTGTAACAATTGTACATAGTCCTAACCACAGAGGATTTAAAGGAAGCGAGTTTGTAATAGATGCAATTAATGAATTAAAAAACGAGGGATTAAAAATTAATTTTATTTTATTAGAAAAAGTAAAAAATGAAGAGGTGAGAAGAGTTTTGTTTGAGGAAGCTGATATTTTAGTAGAGCAATTGATATTGGGATATGCTTTGAATGCCATTGAAGGAATGGCCAGTGGGGTACCGGTACTATCTAATTTAAGTAACGAAGAGTATGTGAGAATTTTTAGAAGATATTCGTACTTAAATGAATGCCCAATATTAACCACAACGCCTGAAAATATTAAAGAGAACTTAAAAATATTAATTCAGAATCCTGAATTAAGAGAGCAACTTGGAAGAGCATCAAAAAAATATGCCGAAAAATATCATTCAAATGAAACGGCTGTTTTTATGTTTGAAAATATTTATGATAAAATTTGGCACAATAAAAATGTTGATTTGTTGAATTTATTTCATCCTTTAAAGCAGAACTCGTACAATAATAAATATCCAAAAATAAAACATCCTCTTATTGAAAATAAAATTCCCTCCGAATTATTAAGTAAGTTAAATAAGTAACGTGACAAATATTTTAATTACAGGTTCAAATGGTTTAATAGGTAATTCACTAATTTTAAAGTTAGAAAAGAAAGAACAGCTTACTGTATTTGGATTAGGTCGTAAAGGGTTACCAAATAGTTGTGAAATTGATTTGAATACTAACTGGAACGAAAATTCACTTCCTGAAAAAGTAGATATTATCATTCATCTTGCTCAATCAGAGTTATTTCGAGATTTTCCGAACAGTGCAAAAGAGGTGTTTAATGTAAATACACTTAGCACTTTAAAATTACTTGAGTATGCTCGAAAATCGGGAGTTAAAAAGTTTATTTACGCATCATCTGGCGGAGTATATGGCAATAGCGACAAAGGGTTTAATGAAGAATCTCCTCTGCAACCAAATAAAGAATTAGGATTTTATTTAACTACTAAATTTTGTTCTGAATTACTCGTGCAAAATTACTGTTCATTTTTCGATGTTAATGTTTTACGTTTCTTCTTTGTATTTGGTGAAAAGCAAAGAAAGAATATGTTATTGCCGCGTTTGATTGAATCGGTAAGGTCTGAAAGAACTATTGTTTTACAAGGTAAAGGCGGGATAAAGATAAATCCTATTTATGTTGAAGATGCTACAAACGCTATTATGAAAATAATAGAAAAGAAAGGATCGTTTAATGTTAATATTGGTGGAAATGAAATACTTTCTATTAAACAAATTAGTGAACATATTGGAAGGTTTCTAAACAAAACACCAATTTTTGAATATCAAGATACGGAGGCGAAAAACCTTATCGGTGATATTTCAAAAATGAAGGAACTATATACACCGCAAATCTCTTTTGAAGAAGCGTTAAAAAAAATGATTTAAATCTCTTATGGATAATAATACAGCAAAAAGTTTTTACGATAAATGGCATAATAATAAGAATTTGGCTTTTCAAAATACATTAAAAGAGGGATCTGACATTCAAAAATGGATTTTAACTCGTAATGGCTGGAATTCATTATTGGGGCTACAAAGCTTTTTGAATAATAAAAAAAACATTTTAGATGCTGGCTGCGGGAATGGACGAGTTACGGCATTATTAGCAATGAATGCATCTAAAGGCACCTTTATTACCGGTATTGATCTTACAGCTGCAGATGTTGCAAAAGAAAATCTTACTGGAATGCCTAATGTTTTTTTTCATACTAAAGACCTAATGGACAATAATTCTGATATTGGAAAATTTGATTTTATATATTGTCAGGAAGTTTTGCATCACACAAACAATCCTTTTTTATCTTTTTCAAATTTGGCAAAGAATAACTTAGCAGATAATGGTACAATAGCCATTTATGTTTATAAAAAGAAAGCGCCTATTCGAGAATATACAGATGATTTTATTCGCAATAAAATTGCAGGAATGTCTTACGAAGAAGCTATGGAGCATTGCAATCAAATAACAGAATTTTCTAAAAATATATCAAAGCAAAAAGAAGAGTTTTATTGTCCTGAAATTGAATTACTGGGCATTTCTGCGGGTAATTATACTCCTCAGAGGTTTATATATCATTTTTTTATGAAGTGCTTTTGGAATGGTGAATTGGATTTTAATCAAAATTCAGCCATTAATTATGACTGGTATCATCCGCAAAATTGCACACGACATTCAATAGATGAAATTAAAGGTTGGTTTAAAACAAACAATTTGGAAGTTACTCGCTCATACGAAGACTTTTACGGTATAACGATGCATGGTGTGAAAAAATAAAATAACATGAAGGTTTTTATAGGATTTGAAAATATATCTTCAACCGTATCAGATATTCAGAAGTATTTTAATGAAAATGGACATGAGTGTTTTGTAGCTACAAGTAATTTTCCGCCCGCTGTTCAATTAAATACTTCGAACTTCGTTTTACAAAAAGAATTTGAAAAAATTCCATATTTTCCACCAAAATTTATAAGTATAAAATTAAGAAGTTGGTGGGAAAAGAGAGTGAGAAGAAAATTAATAGAATTTGCATTAAAAAAATTTGACGTTTTTATTATTATCTGGACAAGTTTTAACTATGATTTTTCAGATATTGAAATTTTAAAAGCGCACAATAAAAAAATTGTTTTTGTATTTGTTGGAGATGATGCTAGATGGAGGCCTGCTGCATCTCAGGAATATAGAATGTTTGGGTTAAATGAGTTACCTCGTGACGAAGATAAGTTTTATTCTAAACAACACCTTGAACGAAATTTAACTCGTATTAGATACGCAGAAAAGTATGCAGATATGATTTTTAGTAGAATAGATCAAGGACAACTCCACCTTCGACCATACTTAAGATGGAATATGATGGCGAATCCAGAAAACTATGCTCATAATTCAAAACAAAGAAAAAATCCAATTATTGTGCATGCACCAACAGCAAAAACAATTAAAGGAACTAAATATGTACTCGAAGCATTTGAACAGTTAAAAACGGAAGGCGTTGAATTTACTGTAATTTTAGTCGAAAATATGCCACATAATGAGGCAATAAAGGTGTATCAAAATGCTGACATTATTGTTGATCAACTGTTTATTCCAGGGACTGGAAAAGTTTCTACAGAAGCTTTGGCAATGGGAAAAGTTGTGATTTCGTTAATGGCTTACGATAAATATCCTCAAAAAAATCCTTCTGATTGTCCAATAATTGATGCAAATGCTGAAACTTTTTATAATGTTTTAAAAGAATTAATTTTTGATTACGATAAAAGAGTAGCATTAGCAGACAAAGGAAAAGGATATGTTGAAAAATATTTATTGCCCAAGTATTTTTGTGATTTAATTATAAACGAATTCGAAAATAATACTAAATCTACTCCTGAGTATTATCCTGATTTTTTTAGAAATTATTTTAAACCAGAAAAAGAGTTTATTGATCTATATAATAATTGGTCACATTTTGTAAGTAACATGGAATGGTATAAAAAAACAATTAAAAAAGGCGAAAGAGAAGGGTTGATTTTTTAATGTGCGGAATTGCTGGGATATTAAAATTTAATAATGAACCCGTAACAGTTCAGGAACTTAAATCAATGACCGATATTATCATTCATCGAGGACCTGATGGCGAAGGGCAGTGGATAAACCAGAAATTAAACATTGGTCTTGGGCATCGAAGACTTTCAATAATCGATTTAAGTGAAAATGCTAAACAACCCATGCACTATGCAAATTGTCGATATTCAATTACGTTTAATGGAGAAATTTATAACTACATCGAGCTAAAAGAAGGTTTAAAGAAAAAGGGATTTACATTTAACTCTGATTCGGATACCGAAGTTTTATTGGCACTTTATCATTTTAAAAAAGAAGAGTGTTTACAAGACATTGATGGCATGTTCGCCTTTGCTATTTGGGATGAAGTGGAGCAGGTACTTTTTTGTGCACGTGATAGATTTGGAGAGAAGCCTTTTCATTATTATTACGATAATAATAAATTTGTTTTTGCCTCTGAGATAAAACAATTTTGGCA
The DNA here is from genome assembly GCA_018267655.1 of Bacteroidota bacterium. Taxonomy (GTDB): domain Bacteria; phylum Bacteroidota; class Bacteroidia; order B-17B0; family Aurantibacillaceae; genus Aurantibacillus. The sequence continues at coordinate 49,288 of JAFDYB010000083.1, read as the reverse complement.
AGCTGGAATCGAAAAAAATATTAATTCAGAAAAATTATTGAATTATATTCAAAATGGTATTATCGATGAAGAGAATAATATTACTAAAACTTTTTATAAAAATATTTTGCGATTAGATGCTGCGCATTATTTAAGAATTACTTCTGGAAATACAATAAGCATAAATAAATATTGGAGTATTAACACTAGTACTCCTGTTTTTTTAGGGACTATTGAGTGCGCTGCTGAAAATTTCTTAGACCTATTTAAAAACTCTATTCGTTTGCGTTTAAGGTCAGATGTACCGGTTGGTTCTAGCCTTTCTGGAGGATTAGACTCTTCGAGCATTGTGATGCTAATTGACGCACTAAAAGGAAATGAAATAAAACAAAATACTTTTTCTGCGCGATTTAAAGGATTTGCAAAAGACGAAGGTAAGCACATTGAAGAAGTAGTTAAAGCTTGTAAAAACGTATTAGTACATTACACTTGGCCCGATAAAGATTATTTTGAAAAGGCATTTAACAAAGTTACATATCACCAAGACGAACCTTATGGCTCTGCAAGTATTGTTGCTCAATATGCTGTAATGGAAATTGCGAAACAAAATAATGTAACTGTTTTATTAGATGGACAGGGTGCCGATGAACAACTAGGAGGTTATTCCCCATATTATAAACTTTATTTAGACGAATTATTTTTATACAATCAGCGGTTATTTAAAACAGAGTTTAAAGCATATCAAGCGTTTCATCAGGAATCAAATAACTATACCCCTATTACAGAAACATTAAGAATGAAGTTAGGGCGATATCGAAGAAAATTATTAAACCAACCGTTGCCGTATAAAAATAATTTAAAAAATGCACTTACGCAACATACTACTCATTGTGGATTAAAAGAACTACTTCGTTATGCAGATAGAAATTCTATGGCGCACTCGAGAGAAGTTCGCTTGCCGTTTTTAAGTCATAAATTAGTAGAGTTTATTTTTTCCTTACCCGATGAATACAAGTTGAATAATGGTTGGACAAAGTTTATTCTTCGTAAAGCAATGGATAATATTTTACCAAATTCAATTTGTTGGAGAGTTGATAAGATTGGCTATGAACCACCTCAAAATGATTGGTTGAAAAATGAAAAATATAAAACAGAAATTGATCGCGTAGTGAAAGCGTTAGAAATTAATGTAAATGAGATTAGTCTGAATTCGACATCTAATAATATGGATTGGCGTTTATTAATGGGAGGAAACTATATTTAATAAATTTCACTATTTATTAATTGTAAATGAAGGGTAGGTGTTTTTATAAAGTGTTGAAAATCGAAGATACAAAGATAATTGAAATAGCTTTGAAAGAGGCAGGTTTTGAAATTATACAAGCGGAGGTGTTTAGTGATAACTTTTTTGTAATGGCAAAAAAAATATAAAAAATTTGTGTCCCTAAATTCTAAAATACTAATTGCTTCATTTTATTTTCCTCCATATAACAAAGTAGGAGGGAGGAGATGGGCAAAACACGCTAAATGGCTTTGTTATTTTAATGTAGATGTAAACGTAGTTTGTGGGTTATTTGCCGGAAATTCGCCTTGGGATAAAGATGTTGAAAGTTATAAGAGTAAAGTTACAAAGCTAAATCTTCCAGAAAAGAAAATTGCATACCATCTTAAAAAACTACCCAAAAATATTTTTCAAAAAATAATTTGGAAATTGTCATACTGGTTTTGGGAAGTAAAAAAAAAATCGCTTCAAGGAAATTATAATGATTTGTCAATAGGAACAGAGATTTTTTTTCATACTGCAATAAAAAAAATATTATCAAGTAAAAAAATTGATTACCTGATTTTAAGTGTTGGACCGTTTAAATATTCAGAAATTTTACCGAAAATTAAAAATGAATTTAAAGAAGTTAAAATAATATTAGATTATCGTGATTACTGGGAAGATGGGTTTGTAGGCTTAACCCAAAATCAAATAGATTATGAAAAAAAAAATCAAACTGAAGTTCTAAAATCGGTTGATTTAGTATTGTGCCCAAATAACGAAATGAAAACTTATTACACCGAAACAATGAAAAAAAACACGTATTTATTACCCCATTGTTTTGATAAAGATGATTTTAAAAATATAGTTTCTAAAAAAGAACATACAAAAAATAATGCTATTAAAATAATTTATGGTGGAGCGTTTTATCATGATATTTCAGAGAACTTGAAATTGATTCGCCGATTTATAGATAGATTAAATGATGAAATTAAAGTGGAAGCAGATTTCTTTGTTTCATTAAAAGGATACGAAACAGAGTTGACTCATCACAGTATAAAAAGACATGATTTTATAGATAGCGAAAGTTATTTTCAGAAAGTGCTTGATTCAGATTTTGTAATTCTAATTCTCCCTAGTGATAGGGTTAATGCAATGTCTTCAAAATTTTACGAATTGATTGCAATGCAAAAACCCATCTTATATTTTGGGGGGAAGGGAGATGTTTCTAAATTTTTAATTGAAAATAAATTAGGATTTCATATTACTGAAAATCAGTTTGATTTTAATATTCAACAAATTATTGAGAACATTAAGACAAATAAGATACCAGATAAAAATTTTAATACTACGAGTTTTACATTCGAATATCAAACTAAATTATTTTTAAGTGAGCTAAATAATTTATGCAAAACAACGAACTAACATACATTATCCCAAACGATGCTACTACTGTAATGTATGGGCAACGTACGCTTAATTTGTTTGGCAAATTGCATTATGCAAAAATTGTTTTAAAAGCATATAAGGATATAAATACATTTTACAAAAAAGCTCTAAAAGATAAAGAGTGTTATTACGGGCCTTTTAAAGGAGAGTTTGGACATTTTTTACTTCATAATCTTCCTTTTCTAAGTCATTTGCATCAACGAGGGGTTAAAATTCATTATTGTGGCATGGCCTTGCATAAATCTTTTTTGGTTGATAATAACGGCAAATCAATTTTAGAAACGTATCATGAATTAAGAGATTTTTTTGCTGAGGTTCCTTCTAGCTCAAATGAAACTATTCCCCCTGCTGACGTACAAAATGAAATTGATGTTTTTATAAATAAAGCAAAACAAAGTGGAAAAGCTTTTTTAGATATTTCCGACAAAAATATGTATTGGTTTGTTTTTCGTAATTGGCAATTAAAACCTGAAAGACAACATGCTTATAATTTAAAAAATGTTTACAAAACTAAAATCGAAAATGCATGCGTAATTTTTCCTCGTAAAAAAGGAAATTTATTTACGCATAATAATGGTGGCCCATGGGATTACTTAAATATTGCGCGTATTGTTAGCCCATATTTCGATAAAGTATATATTACCGGACACCCAAGCATGTCGGCTGAGCTAAATTCAGAGGGAAATATAGAAGTGTGTTTATCAACCGATAATAAAAAAGTGATTGAGTGCTGCGCAAACTCAAATTTAATTATTACGCAACATTCGGGTGCTGTTCATATTGGTGCATACACTCAAACAAAAGTATTATTAATTTTTAATGGAAAACCCCCAATTAAAGGATTGATTGATACCTTAAGATTTAGAAAAAATCTTACTAACGAAAAAATTAATTATGCGTTTAATGAAAATGAAATATTAAGTTTTGTGAGTAATAAAAATTAAAATGGAAAAAGAAATTAAAGACTTTATAGAAAATGTAAAACATTTAAGTGTTTTAGTAGTTGGCGAAACTATTATTGATGAGTTTATTGAAGTGAGTTACGAAGGTCAATCAATGAAATCGTTTTGCCCCGTGTTTAAACTCGAAAACGAAAAAACAATTCAACAAGGAGGAGCGCAGGCAATTGCAAATCATTTATACGATTTTGTTAAACAAGTTGAAGTAATAACCAATACAAATAATGAAATTGTAAAAACCAGATATGTTGATGTGGGCGATAAGAAAAAACATGTTGAAATAAATAAATTTGATACTAAAAATTTTAAAGAAATAAATATTGACACAAATAATTATGATGTTGTAATTGTTGCCGACTTTGGTCACGGTTTTTGCGACAACTTAAACATTAACAATGGTTTCCATTTAATGTGTCAAACCAACTCAAATAATTTTGGCTTTAATCGCATTTCTAAATGGAAAGATAAAAAGAAAAAAAGCGCCTGTATTGACTTGCGTGAAGCAAGCTTGCAAATAAATCGAAAAATACAAAATCATACCGATAAAGACATTTTAGAAATTTTTAATTACGAATTAAATTGCGAAAATTTATTTGTAACAACTGGAAAATCGGGAGCAACATACACAAATGGAAAAAAAGTTGACACTCAATCTTCATTTAAAACTCAAATTATTGATACCATAGGCGCAGGTGATACATTTTTTGCTTTTGCCTGTTTAACCGCAGAACTAAAAAATCTTGAGAATAAACTTTTAATACCATCATTAGCCGCAAGCCTTTCAACAACATGGCTCTGCAACGAAAAATCAGTAACAAAACAATTATTAATTGAACATGCCAATAAATATATATAAACAAAAAATTTTAGAATTTGTAAATTCTAAAGAAATAGAAAATCAAGTTGTAGATGCAGCCAATTTAATTAAGCAACACAAGCGTATTTTTTTTATTGGTAATGGAGGGTCGAACGCTATATGTTCGCACATGATGGAAGATTGGGCAAAGGTATTAAAATACGAGTCGTTTTCATTTACCGACCCCGCTTTAATTACTTGCTTTGCGAACGACTATGGGTATGAAAATGCAATGGTTGAATGGCTGAAAGTGTATTTTAAAAAAGAAGATATTTTAGTGGCAATTAGTAGCTCAGGAAACTCATCAAATATTAATAATGCGGTTGATTATGTTAAAGCACAAAGCGGTGAAGTTATTACTTTAAGTGGTTTTAAACCCGATAATAAACTTTGCAAAAAAGGAAAAATTAATTTTTATTTAGATAGCAATAGTTACGGTATTGTTGAATGTTATCACCAAGTAATACTACACACTATTTTAGATTACATACATGAAGGAAACTAAAAATGTTTTAATTACAGGCGTTGCAGGTTTTATTGGAAGCAATCTACTCGATTATTTAATTGAAAATACAGATTGGACAATTGTAGGTTACGATAATTTTAGCACAGGAAATAAAAAAAATGTTTCTGAACATATACAAAACAAACGATTTGTGTTTTTTGAAAAAAATATCGATACTATTACGAGTTTAAAAGAATTTGATTGTGTGTTTCATTTAGCTGCTTTACCGCGTATTCAGCCAAGTTTTGAATTTGTAAAAGAACACATTAATGAAAATTTAGTAAATGCCATGCATTTAATTGAATTAATGATTAAAGAAAATTATTTCCCTCGTTTTATTTTTAGTAGCTCTAGTGCTATTTATGGCACACCTATCAATATTCCAACTAACGAAGAAGAAAAGATTGATTGTTTAAGTCCCTATGCATTTCAAAAATATGAGGTCGAAAAATATTTAGAATTATTAAGCACTCGTTATCCTATTAACTACGTTAATCTGCGTTATTTTAATCCTTACGGGCCACGGAGTTTTAATCCTGAAAATAAATTTAATGCGTATAGCAGTGTTGTAGGTATTTTTTTATATCGCTTTAAAAACAAACAAAAACTTTTAGTAACCGGAGATGGAGAGCAAAAGCGCGACTTTATTCATGTTGCTGATTTGGCAAAAGCAAATTATTTAGCCGCTATTTATAACGGAAAACTAAACACTTCGTTTAATATTGGTAACGGAAACACAATAAGTGTACTTGAGTTAGCCAAAATGATAACGAACGAGTACGAATTTATTCCTAAACGCGAGGGAGAATCGGAAATTACATTTGCCGATATTACCAAAGCAAAAGAAGTACTTGGTTGGACTTCAGATAAAAATCTTAAAGACTACATTTTAGAAAAAATTAAATGAAATAGCCATGTGCCGAAACGCACAAATACTAATAAAAATACATGGCGTATTCCATACGACAAATAAAAAACAATAAAATCTACGTATGAAAATTGGTTTTGCTTGTGGGGTGTTTGATTTATTTCATGCAGGGCATGTTTTAATGCTTAAAGAGTGTAAAGAACATTGCGATTATTTAATAGTTGCGCTCAATAAAGCTGAAAATATATCTCAACAAATAAACCCCGATAAAAAACCTCCAATATTTTCGATTGAAGAACGTAAGCTAATTATGAGTTCATGTAAATATGTTGATGAGGTATTAGAATATAACTCTGAAGATGAACTGTTACTTATTTTAAAAAATAAAAAAATAGACATTCGTTTTTTGGGAGAAGATTATAAGGGCAGGGCAATTACAGGACAAGATCTTAGCATCAAAATTCATTACACTAACCGAAGTCATGGGTTAAGTACAAGCATATATAGAAAAAAAATTAAAAACTAATACCAAGCTCAAATATATTTTTTGAGGAAGTATAAACGAAAAATAACAAGTAGATTGGGCTACAATATATTTGCGCTCGGTATAATATAAATAATAAAATAACTATCAATGAAAACTTATTTATTTATAATACCGCTTACGCCTAAAATTAAGCTGTGTGAGCTTAGACTTAAACTACGAGAAATATGTTTTAATACATTACTTAAACAAACATATACTAATTGGATAGCCATTTGTTGTGGCAATAATACTGATGCTATTCCTAGTGATGGCAGGATTATACATATCCCTTATGCCGGACCAAAAGAAGAGAAGTTGCAAATAATTTCTGATTATATTGTGAAAAATAATGTGCCCGGAGATTATGTGATAAGATTAGACGATGACGATATTTTTAATCCAAGCCTATTAGAACGAATTTGTAAACTGGATTTTGATATATATGTTGACAAATATCAGTCGTTTATTGATGTTGAAATAAATGTAATTGCGCAAAAAATTATGTATTGGTTTCCTAATACTTGCATTATTAAAAGAGAATTAGCTTTGCAAGTAGCAGGCAATTTTCCTCCCGGTGAACATAAAACATTTAGGGAGAGGGCTTACTTTATCGAAAATCAGCACCATGATTTTCATAAATTGATTGATGAGAAAACGAATGTGCTTTTTGCAGATAAAAAACACCCTATTTATTTACGCACTATTAATGAGTCTTCAATTTCAGCTAAAGCATCAAATAGTTTTAGTTCTTATTTTTTAAGTTTTGGATTCTGGAGAGAAAATAATTTGCTCGACTTTAAAGAAGTTGTAGAAAAAAAGAGTCTTAAAATTAAGCAAACACTTGCTCACAGATTAAATTGTATAAAAAACAACCTACTAGCGCTTAAATCCTATAATAAACTTGTAATAAAAAAAAATAAAAAATGAAAGCATGTCCCCGTTGTATTTTAAATTCTGAGATAGTTAAACACATAGAGTTTGACGAAAAAAGTGGCTTATGCAATTTTTGTATTAACTACGATAACCTGGTTGAAAAAATTGGAGATGAAAAACAAAGAAGTAAATGGATTGCTGATAAAATAGCTGAGATTAAACATTATGGGAAAGGGAAAAAATTTGATTGTATTTTAGGCGTGAGTGGTGGTGTTGATAGCACCTATTTGGCTTATTGGTGTAAAAAGAACGAATTACGCCCATTAATTGTTCATTTTGATAATGGATGGAACAGCGAATTGGCCGTTCAAAATATTCAAAATATTTGCTCTAAACTTGATTTTGATTTGCAAACCATTGTAATTAATTGGGATGAATTTAAAGAATTACAATTAGCGTATTTAAGGTCGGGGGTGATTGATATGGAGGTGTTAACAGATCATGCTATAGCGGCAACCATTACTCAAATTGCCTCTAAACACAAAATAAAATATTTACTTAGCGGATTTAATATTGCTACCGAGGCGATAATGCCCAGTGAGTGGGTGTACGATAAATTAGATTGGGAAAATATTAAAGATATTTATGATAAATATGGGAACGATAAACCGCTAAAAACATTTCCTCACCTTACATTTAAAAATAAAATATTAAACTATTGGTTTTTTAAAACTGAATTAATACAAGTTTTAAATTATATTAATTATAATAAGGCAGATGCAAAAAAAATTATTACATCTGAATTAAATTGGCGTGATTATGGAGGGAAACATTACGAATCTATTTTTACAAAATTTTATCAAGCGTATATTTTACCCCAAAAATTTAAAGTAGATAAACGATATGCACATCTTTCTAATTTAATTTGTAGTAAGCAGATTACAAAAGAAGAAGCTGTAAAAGAGCTTGAATTGCCTTTATATAATTCTCAAAATGATTTGCAGTCGGAGAAACGCTATGTTTTAAAAAAATTAACAATGACAGAAGAGGAATTTGATGCAATAATGAAGCGGTCGCCACAAAGCCACCATAATTTTAAAACTGAAAAAGAAAAGTGGAATAGGTACTTTAAAATTATTAAATTATTAAAATTTAATTTTAAATAATAACTTGAAAGAAATTATTTTAATAGCACACTCATTTCCACCATATCCTGGAATAGGAGGAAGAAGAAGTGCAAAATTCGCGAAATATTTATCAAGATTAGGATATACCATTTATGCAATTTCAGCTAAAAGTAATCATAAGACTATTTCACATTGGCATGAAGATGTTAGTAATAACACAAAAATAATTAACTATCAGTTCACCTCCATTTATCCTAAAATTTTAACCAAGTCTAATTTATCTTTTTTCGAAAAAATTCAATACAAACTTTCATTATTATACGTAAAAATATTATCAAAAGGAACTCCTTACGATTTATCTGTTTTTTTAAATAAAAAAATTATTAATCAAACCAGAAAATTTATTGAAGAAAAAAAAATAAATAATATAATTGTTTCTATAGCGCCGTTTAGTACGGCGTTTTATGTTTTAAAGCTAAAAGAAAAGTTTAAAAATTTAAATGTTATAATTGACATGCGCGATCCATGGACATGGGGGAGCGGTTATGGGTTTACAACTATTTCGAAAAACAGAATGGAATATGAAACAGAAATGGAAAAGTATGTTATCGAGAATTGTAATACGCTTTTTGTCCCTACCTTAGAAATGAAAAATAATCTTCAAGATAAATATCCTCAAAAATCTGATAATGTTATAGTACTTTCTCATGGCTATGATATAGATGAGATGAGTTGTGAACATATAAAACATAATGATAATACCATTACTTTTTACGGTTCGCTATATCCTTCAATAGAAAAAAATGTAGAATATTTTTCTTTAGCTTTAAAAAAAGCTAAGCTACAATTTCAATTAAATATTTATTCTGAAACTACTAAATATTCTGAAATATTTAATAACAACAATCAATTAAATCAAAAAGTATTTTATAAAAAATCGCTTGATCCAAAGAAAATATTTTTCGAAATAAAAAAATCAAAATATATTCTTATCCTGCAACCTATTTATGCAGTTGATTTTATTACAACAAAAATCTACGAAATTATTTTTAATAGAGTGCCTATAGTTTTAATTTCTAAAAAAGGAATACTTTCTGATTTTATTGTAGAGAATAAGGTTGGATATTTTTTTGATGTTACAGATTCTAAAGACAAATTAATTGATTTTTTAAACGGTCATTTGCCATATCAGTATAATTCAACTTATAATATTGAAGAATATTCTTTTGAAAATCTAACAAAACAACTTGAAAAATATTTATCTTAAAATGATGACAATTACAGAACAAATTAAAGAGAATGAAATAAAACTTATCGATGCTTTTCAGAAATGTGATCTTAAATTAATTGATAATTTCTTGCACAACAACGCTCTTTTTGTTTACCCCAACGGATTATTACTAACAAAAGAAGATGTTATGGAAAACTATCGTTCAGGTAATTCAGCATTTAGATCAATTGTTGTAGATGATCAAGTGATAAAAATTATTGATGATACTGTTACGGTTTCTGTAATAATGGAATTAAGTGGAAAATATAAAGATCAAATTATAAATAATAAGTTTCGCTACATCAGAGTCTGGAAACTTTTTCATAATGCATGGAAGGTAATAGCAACAAGCGGTGTTCAGCTATAGCAATATTAATTTCCGCTTAAATATATTACAGTACATTAATTTGCGTTCATTTAAATCTAATAATTAGAATGATTGTTTATATTCTCATAGGCACGCGCCCAAATTTTATTAAAGTAACGCAATTTAAAAAAGTTGCAGCACTAAAATTCCCAGCACTAAAAATTTCTATTATTCATACAGGGCAACACTACGACGAAAAAATGGCAGATGTGTTTTTTCGTCAGTTTAATTTAGAACCCGATTATTATTTGAATATTTCGCCTGCTTCGGCAAACAAACAAATTGCCGAGATTATGATTAAATTGGAAGATTTAGTTAATAAAATAGGGAAGCCTGATTTAATGCTTGTGCCAGGCGACGTTAATTCAACATTGGCAGGCGCATTGTTTGCAAATAAAATGGATATTAAACTTGGGCATATTGAAGCAGGACTAAGAAGCTTTGACCGCACCATGCCCGAAGAATTTAATAGACTTGTAGCAGATGAGTTAAGTAATTTATTTTTTGTTACCGAGCCAAGTGGTTTAAAACATTTGCAAAATGAAGGAAAAAATAAAGGAGCTATTCACTTTGTAGGTAACACCATGATTGATGCTATGATTGCCTTTGAAAAAGAGATTGAAGCATCAACTATTTTAAATGAATTAAAAATTAATGAGCAAAAATTTGTATTGATGACCATGCACCGCCCCGCAACGGTGGACAATAAAGTAGAGTTAGAAAAATTAATATTACTTATTGAGCATATTACTCAAAAGTATAAAATTGTTTTTCCTATACACCCACGTACAATTAAAAACGCGAAAGAATTTAATTTGTACGAACGCATTACTTCTAACAAAAATTTAATTTGCACAGAGCCTTTAGATTATTTTTCGTTTCAAAAGCTAATTAAAAAATGCTCCTTTATTTTAACCGATAGTGGTGGCATTCAAGAAGAGAGTACTTTTCGCCAAAAACCCTGTTTAACATTACGCCCTAATACTGAGCGCCCTGTTACGGTTGATGAGGGAACTAATACGCTTTTACCTTTTGATTTAGAACTAGTAAAAAAACACATTTCTGAAATTGAAAATGGTACATATAAAAAAGGGGAAATTCCGCAGTACTGGGACGGCAAAGCTACCGAACGAATTTTAGAGATTATTTATTCAATTAACCTGAGCAAAAAAGTGTAAAAAAACAGCAAATATTGTTGTTTTTTATTTTTGGAATAAAATCCAAATTTACAATATAAATTTATTATATTTGTAGTAAAATCCAAAAATGAATTTTATAAATCGCCCAAATTATTTACAATTTCTTCTTAATTGGAAAGATGAAAAGGTAATTAAAGTAGTGTCGGGTGTGCGCCGCTGCGGCAAGTCAACTTTATTTGAAATTTATAAAAAACACCTCAGTAAAATTGGTATTTCGGCTAGGCAAATTGTTAGTATAAACTTTGAGAATTACAGTTTTAATCATTTATGCAATGCCGAACGCTTGCACGCGTACGTAAAAGAAAAAACGAAGGGCAATAAAAAATACTATGTTTTTTTAGACGAAATTCAAAATGTGCTAAATTTTGAGCGCGTGGTAAATAGCTTAGTTTTAAGAAAAAATATAGACTTGTACATTACCGGTTCTAATGCTTATTTTTTAAGCAGTGAGTTGGCAACTTTGCTTTCTGGCAGATACGTTGAGTTAAAAATGTTGCCACTATCATTTAAAGAATTTGTTTCAACAAAAGAAGAAAAGAACCTTCGTGCACTATACAATGAGTATTTAAAAACATCTTTTCCGTATGCTATAACCTTAGATGAAATTAAGCAACAGCAATATTTAGAAGGTATTTATTCAACAGTTGTACTAAAAGATGTTGTAAAACGACTCACTGTAAACGATGTAACTATCTTAGAATTAATCGTGAGGTACTTATATGCCGAAGTAGGTAGTTTTCAGAACAGCAATAAAATTACAAATACATTAATAAGTGCAAAAAATAAAATTAGCAACAAAACAGTTACTCGTTACATAGAAGGGCTTGAAGATAGTATGCTCGTTTATCGTGCAGATCGTTATAATGTAAAAGGCAGAAAAATATTTTCTCAAAACGCAAAATATTATGCGGTTGATAATGGCTTGCGAAGGCTAATTGCCGGGGATAGGAGCGAAGATTATGGACATGTTTTAGAAAATATTGTTTACATAGAACTTTTGCACCGCGGCTACACTGTATATGTTGGCATAGTTGATAATATGGAAGTTGATTTTTTAGCAAAGCGTAGCAATGGCGAACAACTGTACGTGCAAGTTTCATATAATACCGAAAAAAAAGAAACCCTGCAGAGAGAACTTCGTCCTTTAGAAGCTATTAAAGATCAATATCCTAAATTACTTTTAACTATGGATGAAATACTGCCGGAGCAAAATTTTAACGGGATAGTTAAAACCAATGCGTTAAAATGGTTGTTAGCTAAATAAAATTTTTGCAAAATGATTTTTTACTTAACCTATAACGATGCGCCTTCAGGCATTTATTCGAGCCAAGTAATTGATGTTGTAAAATACCTTAATTCTATTTCCGAAAAAAAAATAAAATTAGTTTCGCTCATTTCAATGAGAGGTTTTTTATCGAACAAAAAAAAAATAAAGACAGAGCTTTCTAATGCTATTGTAATACCGATGTTTCCGGGGGTTCATCGCTGGAAATTAAACAGTGTTTTTTTGCAAATACTTACGCTGTTTTTTCGCCCTGAAAAAATAATTTGCCGCAGTGTATTAGCAACACAGTTGGGACTACTGCTGCGAAAAAAAGGAAAAATTAAAGCTGTTGTTTATGATGGCAGAGGGGCAATCGCAGCCGAGTGGAATGAGTACAAAGTGGTTCAACACCCCGCGCTTCTTTCAACTATTTTTGAGATGGAAAAAGAAGCGGTATTAAACTCAGATTATAGAATTGCCGTATCTCAAAAATTAGTAGAGTATTGGCAAACGAGCTTTAATTATACGTCAAATAATCATGTTGTAATTCCTTGCACTTTAAATAAAATTTATGAAAATGTTTTATTGAATGATGACGTCATTAAAAAAAGTAGATCTGTTTTTGGAATAGGTGAAAACGATGTTGTATTTGTTTATTCAGGGTCGGTGGCCGGCTGGCAGTCCTTTAAAATATTAAGCGATTGCATTAAACCAATACTAGCGGCAGACACAAAACACAAATTACTTTTTTTATCCGATAAAGATGAAAATATAATTCAATTACAAACGCAATTTTCTAATCAAGTTTTTTGTATGAGAGTAGGGGTAAGCGAAGTACCAATCTATTTAGTTATGGCAGATTATGGACTATTATTAAGAGAAGAAACAATAACTAATAAAGTAGCTTCACCTGTAAAATTTGCAGAATATATAGCTTGTGGTTTAAAAGTGATTATTTCTGATAATTTGGGAGATTACTCTGCGCTCATTCATAAAAATCAAAATTTAGGTTTTTTATATTCTAAAGTTCAAAACTTAAATTCTATTCCTTTAACAGATAAAATTGAAATTCAGAGAATTGGATTAAGCAATTTCATGAAAAATAGCAACAAAAGCACTTACGAAAAGTTAGTTTAACGTATAAATGAGAGTAAGTATTTATAATAAATTTAAAAAATATACATAGCAACATTAAAATATTTTTCCCAGGATTAAACGGTTTGCGTTTTTTTGCGGCATTGGCAGTAATTATTACACATGTAGAATTGTTAAAAGCTCAGCTTGGTTACAAAAATATTTGGCAAGAAACTTTAATTTTTAATTTAGGAAGTTTTGGTGTTTATTTTTTCTTTGTGTTAAGCGGCTTTTTAATTACATATTTATTGTTTTCTGAAAAAGATTTTACAGGAGCAATTGGGATTAAGAACTTTTATATTCGGAGAGTTTTAAGAATTTGGCCACTCTATTATTTACTATTGATAGTCGCTTTTTTTGTTTTGCCACACATATCATTTATGCAAATTCCAATTCTTCAACAGAGCTTCAATGATAATTTTAATAATAATTTACTTTTCTTTCTGCTTATTCTACCGAATTTAGCTTTTTCTATTTATCCGGCAGTACCTCACTTTGGTCAAGCATGGTCAATAGGAGTAGAGGAGCAATTTTATATATTTTGGCCATGGCTCATAAAAAAAACAAAAAGTGCAATAAAAGCAATTGTTTTATTTACAGTGTTGATAGTGTTATTAAAAGGAGTGGTGTTGTGTTTAATAAAATTATACCCTAATAATTCAACACTAAAAGTGATAAAATTGTTTGTTGCAATGAGTAAGCTGGAGTCTATGAGTATTGGTGCTATAGGTGCTTGGCTCTTATATTATCAAAAAAATAATTTTCTTGCTATTTTATATAAACCAGTTGTTCAGGTGCTAACGTTTATTTTAATTCCATTGCTTATTTATGTATTTCCTGATTTTTTACAAGATGGGATTCATATTGTATATTCAGTTTTATTTTTAATTGTTATTTTAAATGTATCCTCTAATACAAATAGCATATTAAAATTAAATCATCGCGTATTTGAATATCTTGGAAAAATATCTTATGGGATTTATATGTATCATATGATTTTCATCATTCTTTCAATTAAACTAATTGCCTTATTTTTACCTACGTATGGACCCTTGTTTAATTTATTAATTTATGTGTTATCATTACTTTTTACAATATTAGTATCCGGACTATCGTATTACTTTTTTGAAAATAAATTTATTAAATTGAAAACGAGATTTAGTAAAATAATGAGTGGGAATTCCTCGCTCATTAACCAATAGTTGTTTTGAATAAAGCACTTAATATATCAGTATTAGATTCTTTGAGAGCATTTGCTGCCTTATCAGTTTGTTTATTTCATTTTATTTGCACAACTACAGGATTTATATCTGATAAAATAGTGCTTGATATTTTTCATGTTGGGCAATATGGAGTACAAACTTTTTTTGTTATTTCTGGGTTTATTATTCCTTGGTCAATGTTTAACGCTAAGTATGAATTAAAAAATTTTTTTATTTTTTTCTTAAAACGTCTTATTAGGTTAGAACCTCCTTATGTCGTTTCAATAATCATAGCACTTATTATTTTATATCTTAGAGAACATTTTCTTGGAAAAACTAATTCTCATATACAAATATCATGCAATCAAATATTGCTGCATTTCGGATATTTAATACCCTGGTTTCATAATTATAAATGGTTAAACGAAGTTTATTGGACCTTAGCTATTGAATTCCAATATTATTTATTAATTGCTTTTTTATTTATCCCTTTAGTAAAAAAAAGATTATTGATGAGAGTTTTTTTATATGTTTTATTTTTATTTTCAGGATTTGTTAGTGATTTGAGGATTTTACTTCACTGGCTTCCCTTTTTTTTAATGGGAATAGTTACCTTTTTATACACTTCGAATTTGATTAAGAAAAATGAATTTTATTTAACTCTATTTTGTTGTGTTATTGTAGGGCTTTATTTGTACCCTATATTCTCACTTGTATTTTCTGCAATACCCGTAATTTCAATTTTGTTATTTTCAGAGTGGAAAATAAAAATTTTAGATGACGTGGGGAAATTTTCTTATTCATTATACCTCATTCATCCTTTAATAGGGCTTTCGTTTATTAATATACTTTCTCATAATGCTGTTGGGTTATTACATAAATTTTTAATTATACTTGGCGGACTTGCCTTAACGTTTTTATCTTCTTGGCTGATGTATCGTTTTATTGAATTACCTTCAAAAAGATTCTCAACCAAACTTAATTATAAAAAATGAAAGTGTTTTTATGTGTGGAATTTTAGGACTAACGGCACCGCTCAACTTTAAATTTAATTTTGAAAAATTTATTACAGCTAATAATTTAATGTTGAATAGAGGCCCTGATTGCGAAGGATATTTATTCACGAATAATTCTGATGCTGTTGCTTATGCAAAAGCAAACAATTCAAACTGTAAAGCAATTAATATAGAATCGCCTGCCAATTTAGCATTGGGTCATCGAAGATTAGCTATTACAGATTTAAGTGATGATGCTTCTCAACCTATGACTGAAAGTACAGGAAGATATTGGATTGTTTATAATGGGCAAATATACAATCATATTGAATTAAGAAAAGAGTTAGAAAAATTGGGTTATAATTTTAAGACGGATCATTCCGATACTGAAGTGATTTTAAATGCGTATGCTTGTTGGGGAATTAATTGCCTAGAGAAACTAAATGGCACTTGGGCATTTTCAATTTGGGATTCATTTAAAAATACTATATTATTAGCGCGCGATAGACTTGGGGTTAGGCCATTGTTCTATTACAAAAATGATTCTGTGTTCTGCTTTTCAAGTAATTTAAATTCAATTTTAGAATTGGGCTTATTTAAGCCAAAAGTTTCTAATAAATCAATCTATAATTATTTAACTTATTCACATGTGCCTGCGCCTAATACAATTTACGAAGATGTTTATAAACTCAAAGCAGCACATTATATTTATTTTGATATAGATGCAAATAAAGTTATTCAAAAAAGATATTGGCAGCCCTACCAAAATATTAAGATTAATAAAGATATAACAGAACGCGAAGCTCAAATTAAATTTAAAGACATATTAACTAATGCAATTAACATCCGTTTAAAAGCTGATGTTAACTCTGGTGTATTATTGAGTGGCGGTGTTGATAGTAGCACAATTGTTGCTTTAGCAGATAGCAATACTAAATTAAAAACTTTTTCAGTAGGATTTGAAAATAATGAAACATATAAAAATGAATTACTTAATGCGAAAAAAATAGCAAATTTGTTTGAAACAGATCACACAGAATTAATTGTAAACAAACCTGAGTTTTTTAATACATTAAATACAGTTGCCCTTTTGCAAGATGAACCAGTTTCAGATACAGCAAATTTACCTTTGTATTTAATAGCCCAAATTGTAAAGAAAAATGATATTAAAGTTTTGTTAGCCGGGGAGGGGAGCGATGAACTTTTAGTTGGTTACGAACATTGGAGAATGATATATGAATACGAAAAAATATTTTTAAACAAACCTAAATTAGCATCGTTTACACGCGCTGCTTTAAAATTTGGAGGGTTAAAAAATAAAGGACAACATTATCATAAATGGCTTGATAAAACAAAAAACAATTATCCAACTTTTTGGAGTGGAACAGATATTGCTGACGATCAAACAAAAAAAAACTTATTTACGCCTGATGCCCTTCAAAATCTTTATAGTTATTCCTCTTTCAACGCTTTGAAAGAAGTTTATGATGAGTACAATAGTTTCTCTGAATATAACACGATAGAGTGGATGCGTTTTTCTGACTTTAACAACCGATTACCTGATGGCTTATTAGCTCGATTGGATAAAATGATGATGAATTCCTCAATAGTAATAAGAGAACCCTTTTTAGATTATCAATTAATTAGTTTTATTAATAGCTTACCGGTAAAATATTTAGTTTCGAGTAAAATAGAAAAGAAAATATTAAAAAAATCAATGGAAGGAATTTTACCAAATGAAATAATTTATCGCAAAAAGGATAGTTTTACAGTGCCATTAACATCTATTTATTCTGAAAATGAAGATATTCAGCAAGTAAGAAAAATAATTAGAGAATTTAATGCAAAAGAAAATATTTTTAGCGATAGTTTTATTAATTCTATTGACTTTAAAAACAATATTAGTTTACACTGGGCTGTTTATAATTTAGCGCTTTGGTTTACTAATAATAAGTATTTGAAAAATTGATTGAGTCAATAAATAGTATTGAAAAAACTAAAATAGCAAGAGGAGAATTGCTATTAACATTATTGATTTATCTTTCTATGTTTTCTAATTCATACACTTTTTTTCAACAGCCATTTGAGTTTTATTTTGGCTATTTGATTTATATAGTGTTATTACCTGTTTTTATTAGACGATTTGGATTAAATAAAAATCTTGGTATTATTTTTACAATACTAGCTCTGGCAGGTTTTTTAAATATCGCTGTAGGGAACAACACCTTCCCACTTTTTTTTAAAGTTTTTTTGGGGCTAATGCTGTCTTATTTTTTTTATGATAGTGTTATTCGCTTTTATGATTTTGATATTGAACAATTATTTAAGTGGTATTTAAAAGCTGCTTATATAATTTCAATTATTGGACTCATTCAATTTATCAGTTTTCAAATAGGGTTTAAATTAGGATATGATTATACTTTTATTTTAAATAAATGGGGGGTAACACCTGGCGGCAACTTTGGCATTCGTATTAATGCAATTTTTTCGGAGCCTACTTACTTAGCATCTAGTATTTCGGCTGCATTTTTTGTGTCTGTTTATAACTTAACTAGAAAAAATAATATATTAATTTCAAAATTCCAATCTTTAGTCATTATTGCAACATTTTTTCTTTCTTTTTCTTCACTCGGGCAGTTAGGAATGTTACTCACAATTATCCTATTAATGTTGAATTTAGGCATGGCGAAGTATATATTTATTATTATAGGTGTTTTGATGATGTTTTTTAATATACTTTATAATAATGTGTCTGAATTTAGAGAGCGCTACGATAGTTTAACAGAATTATCAGATAAAGGCGCATCTTCTTTTAAATTAGGTAAAACGCACGGCTCATCATTTATTTTATATAACAATTATATAGTTACGGTTGAAAATTTTAAAAATAATTTTGTATTTGGTGGTGGTATTGGTTCTCACCCAATCGCTTTTGCAAAGTACAATATTGCAAAAGATATTAAAGTAGAAGGCTTTGCTAATAATTCAGCCGATGCAAATTCTATGTTTTTAAGAGTTGTTTCAGAAACCGGTTTGTTTGGAGTTTTTATTGTTTTGTATATTATTTTTAAATTTTATATAACCAGAAATAAAGAACATGAAACGTATCATTGGTTAGTATCAAATTCTATTTTAGTAATGATTTTACTAAATATGTTCCGGCAAGGGCATTACTTTTTAAATGGATTTCCATTCTTTTTATTGCTGTATGTTTATAATTCTTTTTCTTACAAAAAAACAATGACCAATTTAAGCACTGATGCAGCAAAACCTAGTTCAATTTCTAATTCGTAAGTGAGTTTATTTTTCGATAATCTCTTTTTCGAATAAGGTTTCTAAATTTATTGGTACAATACGTTCAAATTCCTTCCCATCTTTTAAGCGTTCTGCTTTTTTATTTCCCTGAACATTTTCTTTAATGTTCTTGTGCTTATTAACTCCTAAAATTATTTTTTTATTTTCTTTCAAAGAACTGATTTTTAATGAAACATCTTGCTTTAGTATATTTTGAATGAAATTATTTTTTAAACAGTTTAAAAATCCACCTTCTTCCTCCAGTAGTTTAAATTTTTCCCAAGCATTTTTTGCAAGTTGATGCGTTAAATTTTCAATGTAGTACGAACCATTTGCAGGGTCAGATACTTTATCAAAATAGCTTTCATTTTTTAGTATAAGCAATTGATTGCGAGCCATACGGCTGCTAAACTCAGTTGTGCTTTCGTAACTTATATTAAACGGATTAATTTCAATGCTATTTGCACCACCTATAATTGCGCTCATGGCTTGGGTGGTAGAGCGTAAAAGATTGTTATAAGCATCGGCGGTGGTATTATCAATTATTGCATTTGTTGTATGAATGTGGATATTAAGCGATAATTTGTATTGCTTTTGTAAAAAATCAATTAATAGCCGATACGCCCTTATTTTAGCAATTTCTTTAAAAAAATTAGAGCCAACAGCACAAGTTAGATGTATTGTTTTTTTATGAGTGCCGCTTAATAAATCTTCATGTTTAAGATAATTTAGGTATTCGTTTAGATGAGCTAAAGTAATAGCTATTTCATTAGTTATTGAAGCACCTGCATTTTTGTATAAAGTTGCATTAGCCGAGATGTAATTAAGCTCTTTTATTAGTTTTAAATCTTCGTTTTCATTAGTCTGCCATTTGCCATCGAGTGCCGCTAAATATATGGGGTCAATACACACAAAACATTTATGCGTATTTTCAAACGGATTTTTAAAATTAATATTGCTACTTAAATCACTAATTAAATTTATAGCATTATAACTAATATTAAATTGAACGTAAATGTGTTCAATTGAAATCCCTTTTAATAGTACTTTTTGATTTACCTTTTTTGATACATGAAATACTAAACCACTGGCACCATTATTTAAAGCATTAATAGCAATTTTGTTTGCGCTTACTTCATCTTGTACATCAATGTGTTCGCATATATCCCAGCAATTATGTGAAAAAATAGATGTGTTTGATTTTTTTAAATCTTCTTGAGTGTAAAAAGGTAATGTATTAATTCCGTCTTCATCGGTATGGCTTAGTTTATCAAAACTTATTCCTTTTAAGTCTTTTTCAAGCTTTAACTTCCACTCATCAGCATTTACAGCCTTAAATTCTGAAAATAAATTAGACATTTTAAAAAATTTGAGCAATTTCTTTTTTTATAAATTCAAGCGCCATCTCGCTTGGTAATTTTTTATCGAGGTTTGATGTTATATTAAGTATCATCATGGCTAACTCATTACTGCTTGCATCTGGCGAAACCTTGGTAGCGCTAATATTAATAAGTTTTATCACTTCTTCTTTGCCATTTTTAATTAACTCCCATGCATTATGACTCACGTAAATTTGTTGTGCCAAATTGTGCTCATATTCGGTTTTAATAGCTTTAATTAATTCCTGGTGCAGAGTGTGTGCGTTCATGCCATGCTTATTAACTCTTACAACTACAATATTTGGGTGTATTCGCTCTAAAAAAATCACTAATCGTTCGTATGCCTGAATTTTTAATGGAGTAATTGACGATTGCGATTGTCGTTTTAACTCATAATCTCTACGCTGTTCTTCGTTTCTTAAAAAACGTTGAACTAAAAGAAATGCAGCTGCAAAAACTACGCCCGCCGGTAGTATTATTTTAAGAATTTCGATTAAAGCTTCCATAAAACTAATGTAAGATTAAGGTATTTAAAATACTTAGGTTTTAAATATCGCAATTTTTTCTAAAAAAACAGTATTTTTAGTATGGAATTTCTAAATTAAGTGCATCTGTATAAAAACACACATTATGTTAAAGTCTAAATTTTTAATTTTTGCCTTTGCTACATTAGCATCATTAGTATTAACTTCGGGTATTATCTATAAATCTATTAAAATTGAAAAAATGCATAATATATCAGATAGCTACGACAAACTTTGGAAACAAGTGAGCGATTTTGAAGCCAAAGGTTTAACCGAAAGCGCCTTAACGGTGGTAAACGAAATATATATAAAAGCAAAAGGCGAGAATAATTCTCCTCAATTTATTAAAGCGCTTATTTTTAAAATTAAATACGCTCAATTTAAGGAAGAAAATAGCACCGAAAAAAATATAAATAACTTAAATAAAGAGTGTTTAAACTCAAGCGGAGTGCTAAAATCATTGCTGCATAGTATGTTGGCGCAGGCGTACTGGAATTATTATTCACAAAACCGCTGGAAGTTTTATAATCGTTCAGAAACTGTAAATTTTGACTCGAACGATGTTGCTACGTATGATTTAAAAAAGATAATTAATGCATGTATCAATAATTATAAAGCTTCTTTAATTAATGCACAATCGCTTAAAGAAATTAAAATCGAAGATTTTGATTTAATAATAAATAAAAACAATAAAATCACAAGAGCCTGGCGTCCTACTTTATACCATTTTTTAGCGCATAGAGCAATTGATTTTTTTAAAAACTCTGAAGCCGATGTTACAAAAGCGGCAAGCCAATTCAATTTTAATGCTGATGAGTATTTACTCCCTTATACAAAATTTATTGATTATAAGATAGAGGCGCCAAGCGATAGTTTAGAATTAAAATATTTTGCTTTCCGATTAATGCAAGATGTGTATGCGTATAATATTCAAATTAAAAATAACGATGCCATACTTGATATGGATTTAAATAGATTAAATTACGTTTACAATAATGCGCAAAATCCTAATAAAGACAGCCTTTACTTTAATTCACTTAAATGGTTATTAAAACATTTTGAATCAAATAAACGTGTTGCCGAAATTCATTTTGAAATGGCTAATTGGTATTTTAAACAAAGTATATCATTTAACCCGCATCAATCTGAAACCGAAAAATATAAACATTATAAAAAAACAGCACTTCAATTGTGTAACGAAATAATTAGAAATTATCCTAATTCAAATGGTGCTGATTTAGCTTTTAACTTAATAGAAACTATTACACAAAAAGAAATTAACATAGATGCTGAAAATTATAATGATTTTAATAAAAATAATTTAATTCTTTTAAAGTATAAAAATGTTGAAAAAGTGTATTTTAAAATTGTAAAATCGAATTATTTTGATCAAAATAACCGTATTTATGAATACGACAACGATAAGGCTACTGCTAAACTAAATTCGCTTCCCACTGCCATAACGTTTGATTATAACTTACCCTTAGATAATGACTATAATACTCATTCAGTTGAGCTAAAAATACCTCCTTTAAATGTAGGTCATTATTACATTATAGCATCATTAAATTCTAATTTTTCAAATAGTAAAAACATAATTTCTTTTCAAAAATTTAATGTAACTGATTTAAGCTGCATTTATAAGCGACAGGAAAATAACACCTACAACGTGTATGCACTTAACAGAAATACAGGGAGCTTTGAAGCAAATTGTGCTGTTCAAGTATGGTGGTTGAAATATAATTACAGTAAAAACCGTTATGATTTTGTAAAAGGAAATTATTACACAACAAATGCTAATGGCTTCGTAAATATTCAAGGTCCAGGTAAAGAAACTTCTTACAATTATTTTATTGAAATAAAAAAAGGGAACGACTCTTTTTTTACAAACGAAAGTTTATATGAATATTATTACCCTCAAAACAATGCTAGAACTATAACACATTTGTTTACCGATAGAAGCATTTACCGCTCGGGCCAAACTATTTACTATAAAGGAATAATGCTTCAATACGATGCAGATAAAACCCCAAAAATTTTAAGTAATACACCTGCAATGGTTCAATTTTACGATGTCAACCATCAACTCGTTTCTGAACAAAAAGTTGTAAGTAACGATTATGGAACATTTAATGGCACCTTTATTGCCCCACAAGGTGTGCTTACAGGTGTTATGCAAATTGTTGTAAGTGATGGAGGTAGCGTAAATATTTCGGTTGAAGAATACAAGCGACCAAAATTCGAAACTTTTTTTGACACATTAAAAGGAAACTATAAATTAAATGAAGCTGTAACAGTTAAAGGTATTGCTAAAGCTTTTGCTGGTAATATGATTGACGGCGCATCTGTGAAATACAGAGTTGTTCGCGAAATTAATTACCCCTATTGGTGGTATTGGTACAGGCCACGTTATAGTAAAACCTCAAGTGTAGAAATTACAAATGGTAATGTCATTACAAATGAAAATGGAGAGTACTTTATCAAGTTTTCTGCCTTGCCAGATATTACCGCTTTAAAAACCGATAACCCAATTTACACCTTTAAAATAATTGCCGATGTAACAGATATAAATGGTGAAACGCAAAGCGCCCAAACTTATTTTAGAGTAGGTTACAATCGTATTGAACTTAGTACTAATTTACCCGAAACCATTATTACAAATAATTTACCTGAAGTTTCAATTTATGCTAAAAATTTAAATGGTATTGATGAGCCTGCTTTTGGTAAAGCAACACTTATTGCACTTAACCAACCAATTAAAACATTTAGATCGCGCTTATGGGATACGCCCGACAAGCACCAGTACTCGCGAGAAGAATTTTATAAATTATTCCCCGATGATCAATATGAAGAAGAGTTAAATATCTATAAATGGACTAAAGGGAATGTGATTTTTACAAAAAATTTTGACACCAAAAAAGATAAAAATATAATTTGGAATGAATTTAAAAATATTAAATCAGGGCAATATATATTTGAATGTTATACAAAAGATGCCGATGGGGTTGAAGTAAAATCACAAAACTATATAACTATTTTTAATCCTGAAGAAGCAAAATCACCAACCCAAAATGCAGCATGGAGCTTTATATCAAACTCAATTGTTGAGCCGGGAGAGAAAGCTAAAGTTTACTTAACATCAGCGTACCAAAATGTAAACGTAATTTACGAAATTGAAAAGCAAAAAAACACCATGCTGTCTTTTACAACAACTACTACAAAGCCATTTGAAATAGATGTAAACGAAAGCGACAGAGGTGGAATGCAAGTTAATTTTGCTTTTATTAAAAAAGGCCGCACATACATAAATTCAAAATATATTACAGTTCCATATTCAAACAAAGAGCTAGATGTTGAGTTTGCCAGTTTTAGAAATAAATTATTGCCAGGTCAAAATGAAGAATGGACACTGACTATTAAAAATAAAAAAGGTGATAAAGTTGCCGCAGAAATGTTAGCCTCAATGTACGATGCAAGTCTTGATGCAATTAAGCCGCATGGATTTAATTTTAATCCTTACAATACATTTTATCCGAAATTTAGTTGGGAGTTTTATGAGAATCAACTTAGTTATGCAACAGTTTTAAATTCTTTTTCGAGCAACTATAAACCAACAGAAAACTATAATTACGATGAGTTAAATTGGTTTGGCGCATATTGGTGGGATAATTATTATTATGGAGACGACGAAGCTCCTGCAAAGCACGCGGTACGAAGTAGGGCGAGTAGAATGGGTAGTGCTAAAAAGGATAAAGATAAATTAGCCCCAATGGAAATGAAAGAAAAGACCGAAACTTTTACAGGAAATCTTTCTGCACCCCCTCCTACAGCTGCTGGAATGGCTGAAAAATATTTAGAAGAATCACCCTCACAAGCTGATACACAAGAAAATACAGTTGTTCCTACCCGTAAAAACTTTAATGAAACTGCCTTTTTTTATCCCGAATTGCGTACAAATGATAAAGGCGAAATACTTGTTAAGTTCACTGTCCCTGAAAGCTTAACAAAATGGAAGTTTATGAGTTTAGCAACAACTAAAGATTTGTGTTTTGGTAGTACGCTTAAAGAAATAGTTACACAAAAAGATTTAATGCTTCAACCCAATCCCCCAAGATTTTTTAGAGAAAATGATAAATTAATTTTTATTTCAAAAATAGTAAATGTATCTGATAAAGATTTAAGCGGAACAGCTCAAATAAAAATTTATGATGCCTTAACTGATAAGGAAATTACAACTCAGGTTTTAAGCGGCACACCTGCAGCATTAAATTTTTCTGTAAATAAAAAACTAAGTACTTCAGTTGAATGGGAGTTAACAATACCAGAAGCTTATCAAGCAATTAGATACAAGATAACTGCAAGCGCATCAAATTTTTCAGATGGAGAAGAAATGGTGTTGCCAGTATTAACAAACCGCATGCTAGTAACAGAAAGTATGCCTTTGCCAATTAGAGGTAATCAAACAAAGGAATTTAAGTTTACAAAGTTTATTAGTCAAAACAATAATTCAAACACATTAAAAAATCACGCTTATACATTAGAGTTTACAGCTAATCCGGCTTGGTATGCTATTCAAAGCCTGCCGTATTTAATTGAGTATCCTTACGAGTGTAATGAACAAACATTTTCGCGTTATTATGCAAATTCATTAGCCAGCTTTATTGTAAATTCTAAACCAAAAATCAAACAAATATTCGATGTATGGAAACAGAACAGTAAAGAATCGTTTATGTCAAACCTCGAAAAAAATCAAGAGCTAAAATCTTTGCTTTTAGAAGAAACACCTTGGGTATTGCAATCTAAAAATGAATCGGAAAATAAAAAGCGAGTAGGGTTATTGTTTGATTTAAATAAAATGTCTTCTGAAATGAACTCATGCATAGCAAAATTAAAGCAGGCGCAAACAAGCTCCGGTTCTTGGCCTTGGTTTAAAGGCGGCCCTTCTGATTGGTATATTACACAATACATAGCAACAGGTTTTGCACACTTACAAAAAATGAATGTTATTAAAAAAGATGATTATGTTGTAAATAGCATGATACAAAATGCAATTAAATTTTGCGATTACTCAATTAAAAAAGATTTTGAAGAAATTAAACAATCGGATAAAGATTATTTGAAAAAAAATCATTTGAGCTATATGCACGTTCAATATTTATACATGCGTAGTTATTTTGTAAAAACAAATGAGATAAAATCAACTTACAAAGAGGCTTTTAATTATTTTAAATCACAAGCTCAGCAATATTGGCTACAAAATAGTCGTTATATGCAAGGCATGATTGCTTTGGCGTTAAACAGATTTGAAGATGTGAAAACAGCGCACGATATTTTAAAATCACTTAAAGAAAATTCGAAAAATGAAGATGAAATGGGAATGTATTGGAAAGAGAATTATGCCGGGTATTATTGGTACCAAGCTCCTATTGAAACTCAGGCCTTAATGATTGAGGCGTTTGATGAAATTAGCAATGACACTAAAGCAGTTGATGATTTAAAAACATGGCTCATTAAAAGTAAGCAAACCCAAAATTGGGGCACCACTAAAGCAACTGCCGAAGCTGTTTACGCATTATTAAATAGAGGAACAGATTGGTTAAGCACTGAGCCAAATGTTGAAATAAATTTAGGCAACATTAAAATTGATCCTAAAAATGATAAAGATATTTTTGTAGAACCCGGTACCGGCTATTTTAAAAAATCATATTCAGGTTCAGATATTAAGCCTGAGATGGGTAATGTAAAGGTTGTGAAAAAAGATGCCGGTGTAAGTTGGGGAAGTGTTTATTGGCAATATTTTGAGCAGTTAGATAAAATTACCCAACATGAAACTCCTTTAAAATTGAGCAAAAAATTATTTATTGAAAAAAATACTGCAAGTGGCCCTGTAATTACTCCTGTAACCAATACAAGTAAAATAAAATTAGGCGATAAAGTAGTGGTAAGAATTGAGCTAAGAACAGATAGGGATATGGAGTACGTTCATTTGAAAGACATGCGTGCAAGTGGTTTTGAACCAGTTAGCACTTTAAGCGCTTACCATTGGCAAGATGGACTTGGATATTACCAATCAACACGCGATGCCTCAACCAACTTTTTCATTTCTTATTTACGCAAAGGTGTTTATGTTTTTGAATATAAACTTAATGCGGCTCAAAAGGGCAATTTTAGTAATGGTATAAGTAGCATACAATGTATGTATGCGCCTGAATTTACAGCACACAGCGAAGGTATTAAAGTTGTAGTTGAGAAATAATACAAAATGTAAATTGAAGTCCCTGCCTTTGTGCAGGTGATTTTTAGTTGACCTAAAGCCGCTAATAGAATTGCAATCTTTTATTGGACAACTTTTTGTTAATCTCAGGCAGCATTTTTTAGGTTATTGATTTTTGCTAATTGTCCGCTGTACAACATTTAGGCTATCTGTTTGATAACTTGGACATTATACCAATGTGAATAAATAATTAGTCTAATATCTTTAAACAAATATTTTGTAAGTAAAAGCAGAGAGCCATCTAAACTCGCCTGCGCTTGCTTGTATACCTTTAGAGTAATTATTAGCGGACACCGAAAATGACATTGAAAAGCGTAAACTTTTTTCAGAATGAGACCG
Organism: Bacteroidota bacterium; assembly: GCA_018267655.1. Taxonomy (GTDB): domain Bacteria; phylum Bacteroidota; class Bacteroidia; order B-17B0; family Aurantibacillaceae; genus Aurantibacillus. Next base: position 21,641 of record JAFDYB010000083.1, on the reverse strand, counting down.
GCTAGCCAAAACTTAATGCGTCAAGTGCATTTTTAATTCTTTCAATGGCTTTAATTAAATTTTCTTCGCTGGTTGCATAACTTAAACGAATGTAATTGTCGCTCCCAAATGCTGCACCCGGTACTAAAGCCACATGTGCTTTATCAAGCAAGTAAAAAGTAAGGTCTGTGCCGTTTTTTATCGTAAAACCTTGTGCACTTTTACCAAAAAAATAGCTTATGTCAGGATAAACATAAAACGCTCCTTGTGGTTGGTTGCACTTTAAGCCTTTAATATTCTTCATTAAACCTAATACTAAATCGCGTCGTTTTAAAAATTGATCGCGCATAGGTTTTATATAGGTTTCAAAATCAAGTTCCATAGCCTTATGCATAGCTTTTTGAGTTATGCTTGAGGTTGCTGATGTAAACTGCCCTTGTATTTTATCGCAAGCTTGGGCAATTGTTTTGTTGGCTGCTAAAATTCCACCACGCCAACCAGTCATGGCAAAGCCTTTACTAACACCATTTATTGTAATTACTCTGTCGTATATAGACTCAAATTGGGCAAAACTTTGATGCCCCCCACAAAAGTTGATGTGTTCATAAATTTCGTCGCTAATAACAAAAACAGATGGATGTTTTTCTAGTACATCAGCTAAGGCTTTTAATTCTTCTTTTGAGTACACGCTACCCGTTGGGTTACAGGGAGTACTCATTATAATTAATTTAGTTTTAGGGGTAATTGCCGCTTGTAATTGAGTAGGGCTTATTTTAAAATTTTGATCAATAGTTGTTTCAATAATTTTAGGCAGGCCTCCGGCCAGTTTAAGTATTTCTAAATAACTAACCCAAAAAGGAGCAGGCACAATTACCTCATCTCCCTCATTAACTAAACACAGTACGGCATTTGCAATACTTTGTTTTGCTCCGGTGCTAACAACTATTTGGTCGGGGGTGTAAGTTAAATTATTATCGCGTTTAAATTTATTGCAAATAGCCTCGCGTAATTCAACATACCCGCTTACATGTGTATAGTAACTAAAATTATTATCTATTGCATTTTTTGCAGCTTCTTTAATTATTTGAGGTGTTGCAAAATCAGGCTCACCCAAACTCAAACTAATAATATCAATTCCTTGCGATTTAAGCTCGCGACTTTTACGCGCCATGGCAATTGTTTGCGACTCTGATACTGCATTAACACGATTGGATAAATAGTTCATAACATTTTGTTTACAACAAATCTAAGAACTATTTGTGTTTTATAAAAATTAAATATTCTCAAAATCTTGTTTAACAATATCATTGCAAATGTTTTTATGTTTAAAAAGCACGGAGTTGATTTTTAAACTAAGCTAAAAGAAAGAATAATTTTAAACGTGTTTTGTTATTGTTTGCTTAATTCATCAGTATCTACTCATTTAAAGAGTGGTATTGCTTGTTTTAAATGAAAAGAAACTTTAGGTTTACAGTTTATTTTTGGCATAATTACTATATTCGTATATTTAGTTTTTTCATCAAATGAGTGTATTCAGAAAAAAAAGTATTTCAAACATATTGCAAAATGCCGAGCAAGAACAGCTGCATGGTGGTTTAGCAAAACATCTTGGTGTTAAAGACCTTACCGCTTTAGGTATTGCGGCAATAGTTGGAGCAGGAATTTTTTCAACTATTGGAAAAGCCAGTGCAGATGGGGGACCCGGGGTTATATTTCTATTTATTTTTACTGCTTTAGCATGCAGTTTTGCGGCATTTGCTTATGCTGAATTTGCATCATTAATTCCGGTAAGTGGCAGTGCATACACATATAGCTACGTTGCCTTTGGGGAGTTGTTTGCTTGGATAATAGGTTGGGCACTTATTATGGAATATGCTATTGGAAATGTTACAGTTGCTATAAGTTGGAGCGATTATTTTACTTCGCTCGTAGGTAATTTAACGCCATACGAAGTGCAAGAGTGGCTTAGAACAGATTATTTTACGGCACACAGCAGTTATGAAAAAATATACGGTTTATTAATTGCCGGCGTACCTTTTGAAACTTTAAAAGTAGATGCCTCAACGGCTCAGTACATCGAAGGTTTTATTGCTTATGGCAATGCTCCAAAATTAATGGGAATGAGAATTATTTTTGATTTGCCTGCATTAATAATTAATTTATTAATCACAATACTTGTTTACCGCGGAATAAAAGAAAGTAAAAATGCCGGTAATGCTATGGTATTAGTTAAACTTGCTATAGTATTGCTTGTTATTTTTGTTGGTGCATTTTACATTGATACAAAAAATTGGAATCCTTTTTTTCCAAATAAAATAGCGGGCTTGTTAAAAGGAGTAAGCGCTGTATTTTTTGCATATATTGGCTTTGATGCAATTAGTACAACTGCAGAGGAGTGTAAAAATCCACAGCGCGATTTACCTAAAGGTATAATGTACTCTATAATAATTTGCACAGTGCTGTATGTAGCTATAGCTTTAGTTATTACGGGTATTGTAAACTACTCTGAATTAGCAGTTGGTGATCCTTTAGCGTATGTTTTTGAAAAAATAAAAAATTTAAAGTGGCTAAGTGGCGTTATTGCTTTTAGTGCCGTTATAGCAATGGCTAGTGTTATGCTGGTATTTCAAATAGGACAGCCACGCATTTGGATGAGTATGAGCCGTGATGGATTGCTTCCAAAAGCATTTTCTAAAATTCACCCTGTTTACAAAACACCTTCATTTTCAACCATTTTTACGGGTATATTAGTAGCGCTTCCTATATTTTTTGTTGACATAAATATGGTAACCGATATGTGTTCTGCCGGCACCTTATTTGCGTTTATTTTAGTTTGCGGAGGGGTGATAAAATTAAGCCTTGACAAAAATGCGCCAAAGCCAAAATTTAAAACACCATACATTAACTCAAAATACATATTGCCTGCCATTTTTATCATAACTATCTGTTTATTTTATTTTTTTGATAAGCGAACTTTTGATTATTATTTAAAATTTGAATCGGCACACGCTTTTCTAACTAAACTTCCTGTATATATTTTTATTTTAGGATTTGGGATTTTTTCAGTAATGGCCTTTAAATACAGCTTCTCATTAATTCCTTCGTTAGGTTTATTGTGTTGTTTTTATATGCTGTCGCAATTAGGATATAAAAACTGGATTTACTTTAGCGCCTGGGTTTTAATAGGCCTGGCGGTATATTTTATATACGGATACAAACACTCAAAATTAAGAACTAAACAAGAAAACGCATTATGACTATTTTAATAACCGGAGCGACATCAGGAATTGGTCGAAGTTCAGCATTTTTATTTGCAAAAAATGGTTATAATCTTATAATTACCGGTCGCCGTGTAGAGCGGCTGCAAACACTAAAAGAAAAACTAGAAAAAGAATTCAGAATTACTGTTTGCACATTGTGTTTTGATATACGCAATGCAAATGAAGTTGAGCAAGCAATTAATTCGCTTAACAGTGAGCAGAAAAAAATAGACATACTTATAAACAATGCAGGTTTAGCAGCAGGCTTATCCTCCATACAATCAGGTAAAATTAATCATTGGGAGCAAATGATTGACACGAATATTAAGGGGCTTTTATACATTACGCGTTTAGTGTCTAATTTAATGATTGAGCAAAATAGTGGGCATATTATAAACATAGGGTCTATTGCGGGCAAAGAAGCTTACGCTAACGGGAATGTATATTGTGCTACCAAACACGCTGTAGATGCTCTCAATAAAAGTATGCGAATTGATTTATTACCACATGGTATTAAAGTGTCATCTATAAACCCGGGTATGGTTGAAACGGAATTTAGTATTGTGAGATTTGAAGGAGATACTGATAGAGCAAAAAAAGTTTATGAAGGAATTGAACCACTTAAACCTGATGATATTGCAGAAACTATTTACTGGATTGCCACAAGGCCAAAGCATGTAAACATAAATGATATTATAATTATGCCTTTAATGCAAGCCAATTCAACTACGGTGCTTCGTAAATAAATGACAGTGCAAAAGATAAATACTAATTTTAATGTTAAATTTTTTTGTTTAAAAAAAGCTTTGCATTGCAATAAATTTTTACTGCGTAATTTGTGTATAATCTTTTTTTTAACATGCGCTACATATAAAGCTACAGTTAATCCATTTAGCAAGCAAAGAGGAAAAACAAATGAAAGAGGACTTAGAATCTCAATTGCACCAGCTTATGGCTTTTACTTCATCAATACAAATCATGCTCAAGGAGCATCTACTCGTATGAGTGCTCTACTCTCATTAAAAAAAGAGTGGCGACTTGACACAAAATATCGCTCGTTTTTATTGTGTGGATTTGAGTATTTTTTTCATGGCTTAAGTTTTAACAGCTATTACTTTAACCAAGATACGTTACAGATTTATGATAAAAACTTTGCCTATAAATACAATTTATTTGTAAATGAGATTTGTTTACCTGTTCAATATAAATTATGCTTCAACAATCAAAACAACTCGTTAACCACACCTTATATTATGTTTGGATATCACTTAAGATACTTGCTACCTGCTTTTTTAACTGTAACCCAAAACGGCAATACAATAAAACAAGATGAGGTTAATATGGCTTTTAAAAATCCGCTTATGCTTAATAAGATGAATAGTGCGATATCGTTAGTTTGTGGTTTTCAAACAAACGAAGTTAATCATTCAACAATTGGTTTTTTTATTGAATTAGGTGTTCGTTATGGCTTTTCGCCTTATTATTTTAAAACTGATTACTCCGCTAACAGTCTTTATACTAACAGTGTTCACTTAATTTTAAATTTAGGAGTGAAATTTTAATACTATAAAACCAAGTTTAAACAGATTGTAGATGAGGTTGCAGTAATAAAATTTTTATTACGTTAAAAATTAAGGTTTATTAATTGCAATAAGCGATTATTTAACAATGCCAATTTATTTCCAATAAACATACCCTTACATTCTGCATCAATGCGAGCAATTAATTCAAAGTTTTTATTTAAAATTAATGATTTATTTTGTTGTGTAACTAATGTGTATTGATTGTTTTCGCAATTAAATTTATAGAGTTCTGTAAAATGATATTCATACTCAATAAAATTATTTGTTACGCCGTAAACTTTATCATTTTCTGTTTTAAAATAAATTACATTGTCGTTAATAAAATTCAGGGGTAAAAAATAGCCTTCTTTTTCAATATAATATTTATTTCCGTCAATAAATTCAACGAACCGGCCATAATTATGTTCGTTAATTTCAAGTAAGTTTTGAAGTAAAGTATTAGAAATGTTTGTTCGCGTTAAATCAACTCTATCTGCAAATAATAAATTATTTTTAAATTGTAAAAAGTCTATAAAAGAACCTATTTTAGAATCGTTATAAAATATTTCGCTACCATTTTCGCTGATTAGTTTTAATATAAAAGATTTACCATACACTACCGCTTGGTCATTAAAAGCTGCTTTGCCGGTACTTATTAAAACTATTACAGATTCTTCTAGTCTTAAAATCATTTGCGAGGGTTGGTAGGATTTTAAAGAATGTTCCCAAATAAGTTTTCCATCTGTTGCATTTGCGCAAATTACATTTTCTGTACCTGCAAAGTAAATTCGGTTTTTTTCAATTAAAATATTAGATGCTAAGGCGCTTATTTGATTTTGAACGGTAGATGTATAAACAGAATTAACATTATTATTAATGTAATTGTTTAACATTTGTGAAATAGTAAATTTATTTTCAGGTGCTGTTGTGGTTTTTTCAGAAATTTTCCAAAGTAATCCTTTGTTGTAATGCAGAGCATATAAGCCTCCTGCGGCAATTATTATAGTTGAATCATTTAAGTGTTTTACATCGTTCCAATTATATTCAGCCGGAACATCGGCTGTCCATTTTTCGGTCTTAGTAATTAAATCATAGGCTACTAATTTTTTATTTTTATTATAAAATAAAATTGTGTTTTTAAAAGAATAAAGCATTTTTCCTTCAAATATTTTTTCTTCATAACCAAAATTAGCTTTAAGCAAAGCTGTTTTATTATCAGACGATGCAATTAAAAGCTCATTGTTTAAACCAATATTTAATTCGGTACTGGTTTTATGCCAATTAACAGAATCGTTTGCAATATTTACAGAGGCGATTACGCCATTTTTTGAATAAAAGTTTCCACTTGCATCTTTTTTTCTTGTGCTTACGTAAAGACGGTTGCTTATTGAATCAAATTTAGCATTGTATATAGATGACTCAAAACTAAAAGTTTTGCACGAAATAGTTGAAATACTTACAGCTGAAAGGCCAATTGTTTGATTAAAAATAGCAGGCTGAGATTTTAAAATGAAACTAAAAAGTAATAAATAAATTGTTGTTCTAAGTTGTAACATGGTTATATTTTTACACCTATAATTAAAATATCATCAACTTGTTCGAGGTGTCCTTTCCAAGTTGTAAAAGTAGTTTCTAGTTGTTTGTGTTGTTGGTTTGTAGGAAGTTGTGAGATATCAAGTAATAATTTTTTAAAATCTCCAATCATAAATTTTTTTCCTTTATCGCCACCAAACTGATCGGCATAACCATCGCTAAAAATATAAATTTGATCACCTTTTTTGAGTGGAATAGTTGTATTTTTAAATGGTTTTTTTTCGCCAATATAGTTTCCTATTGGAAATTTATCGGCTTTATACTCTGTTAGTTCGCCTTCTCTTACAATTAAAAGCGGGTTAAATGCAGCGGCATAATTTAACTCTAATGTATCAAAGTTGATAGAGCAGAGGGTCATATCCATGCCATCTTTTGCGTCATTAACGCCCGTATCTGCTTGTAATGCTGTTATAACCCCATCACGCATTTTATTCATCATTTCAGCGGGGGTAATTGCGTTACTGTGGGTTGTAATATCTTTTAAAACATTATAGCCAATTAAACTCATAAATGCTCCTGGAACGCCATGCCCCGTACAGTCAATTGCTGCAAAATATGTAGTGTTATTACGTTTGTGCATCCAGTAAAAATCGCCGCTTACAATATCTTTTGGTTTATAAAATACAAATGAGTTAGGGAGTGATTCTTTAATAAAATCGGTTGTGGGTAGTATAGCATCTTGCAAGCGTTTTGCGTAATGAATGCTATCAGTTACTTGTTTATAAACGGCAACCAATTCTTTATTCTTTTCTTCAATTTCTTCTTTTTTTCGAACAACTTCTTCTGTGCGTTCAGCTACTTTTTTCTCTAATGATCTTTCATTTTCCGCAAGATTATCGCGCATTTTTATCAACGCAAATCCTAGTACATCGTCTTTACTTAATGGATTGTGTTCAGCATTAAAATTACCCGAGCCTGTTTCTTCGGCAAATTTTGTGGTTTGATTAAGTGATTGCACTAAGTTGTTAAGTGCTTTTTGCATGTCTCCTATTTCATCTTTTCTAGGACTGATACGTTCTTTTGGCAACATGCCCAGGCTCATTTGCTGAAGCAAGTTTTTTAATTTTTGAACGGGCACCGTAATACTTCTTGCAGTAAAAATGGCAATTAGTATTCCGCCTACAATTAGCAATATGCCTAATAATATCACAAACCGGCGTAAGAAATTAAATGATTTAAACATTTCGGTTTTCACGTCTTCGGCCATTTTTTGTTCGCTTTCAATTAACTGATTAAGTTTTTTATAAATGGTTTTTATGCTCAATTCAGAGTCTTCAAATTGCAACCTGATTGGAAAATATACGGATATATCTTCGTACGATTCGGTTGCTTGAAGTTTATTCATGATTTCATTTTTATAAACTTTAAATAGTGTTTCAATTCTAATAAAAATATTTTGAAGCTGCTCTTTACTCGCAGTGTTCCAGTTTTTTGATAAATTTTTTAACTCTTCTTTTTTAAGTGGGTATTCTTTTTCAATAATTGATTTTAATTCAATTCTAAAATCTATATCACTAAAGCTTTTGTTATAAAACCATTTTGAAATATCGGTATGTGAGCGTTGTAATAGTAAGTTTAGTTCAGTTAAGGCTGCAACGCTTGGTGTTACTTCTCCAACCACTAAATCTGTTCGTTTTTTACTTTCTTTTAAAGTTAATATGGTAAGTACAAATGCTATGGTTGTAAAAAATATAAATACGATAAAACCTAAACCAATTCGCCTTCCTATTGTAAATTTCATTGCTATCTTATTAGTTTAAATTAATGCCTAATTGAATACATTTTGTTTCAAATTCTTTTGTTTTTGCAGGCTCATTTAAAATACGGTAAATATAATATAAGCCTAAAATGGTATTTTTATCATTGTTTTCAAGCTTGTTTGCTTTTAATAAAAACTGTTCGGCTTGTTTTGCGAGTTTAATGCTATTGTCTTGAATTAATCCTAATTCTTCTAGTTTAATATCAATTGGAATTTCTTTAACTATTGTGGTTGACTGATTTAAATATATTATTCCTAAATTTTTATTTGCAGTAATATTTTCAGCATCTATTTCTAATACTTTTTGGAGTGTTGCTTTTGCAATATCGAGTGATTTTAAATCTTTTGCATCATTTGAATACATTTCATTAAACTTACTTGATACGGCTAAATAATATTCAACATCTTCTTTTTTAAAGTTTTTATTTTGTTCAATAATTTTAGTAATTTCTTTAAATTTATTATACGCAAGCTCGCTTCTGTAAAAATTGGCAGAGTCGGTTAGGAGTGTTTTAGCTACGTTATAATAACCTGAAGCAAATGTTGAAATTAGTTTATTATTATTGTTTTTTAAGTCATTGGAAGGGTTAAGTGAGTTTGATTTTAATAAACTTCTAATGCTAGTGTCTCTTAAATTTGAATTAAGTTTCTTTTTATCATTTACTTTGTATAATTCATAATAAATAAAAGCGCGAAGGGTCCATGTTTCAGGGGCATTTGTTGTTTCCGGATTAGTTATTGCACTGTCAATAACCTGAGCAGCATTTTGAAATTTTTTGTCAGAATATGATTTTTGAGCTCTATTGTAGGCTTTAATTTGAGCTTTACCAATGCTAAATGTACACAAGAGTACAATCGTGAGCAGCAGTCGTTTTAATATGTCGATTTTGTATATTCTCATGTTAATCAACAGGTATTGCTAAAGTTTTAAAATCATCGTTTGTTTTTAAACCAAGTTTAACAGCGTTTGATTTACTATATTCAAACTTTAACTTATTATCGTTAACTGTAAAGTTTATTATAGCGCCATGTTTACAAAAATTTGGGTTTTCGGTTACTAATATTAGGCCCTTGCCTTTGTTTTTACTTGCAATTTCAGAAATGCTTTTTGCTTGTTCGTTATAAATAAATAGTATTTGCGCCTTAACATTTTTATCGTAAGTTGGCGTGTTTTTAATTTCAATATCTTGATTACCCACTTTTTTATTAAGAGCTATGGCATTTAACTCCTTAATTAAATTATCGTTTTTACCCACCACATAAATAATAAAATTACCTGATTTGGTGCTTGTTGGCCAGTCAAAATAGCGAGTAAAATTATAAAGATAAACCGCCTTTAACTTTGCGTTAGTATCAAAACCCGAAGGTTGTTGAAATCCAAAAGAAATAATGCAAAAAATTAAAATCCAATATGTTATGCCTTTTTTCAGGTTTTTAGAGTAAATTACAAATATAAAAAAATAGCTTAATTTTTATACAATTTATTTTTTATTTTTATGGATAATTGGAATCACAAGCATCAAAATACCAAAAAGTTGACGATTTAGGGCTAGTTGCATTATTAAAACAAAACGCATCAAATGAACCTTTAGGAGAATTATATATGCGTTACGGCCACTTAGTTTTAGGATTGTGTTTTAAATATTTTAAAAATAAAGAGGACAGCAAAGAAGCCGTGTTTCAAATTTTTGAAAAATTAATAAATGATTTGCGTAAACATAATATCTCATTTTTTAAAAGTTGGTTATATGTGTATTCAAAAAATTATTGTTTAATGCAATTACGTAAAAAGCAAAAAAAATTGAGTGTAGAGTTAGAAATAAATGAAAATACGATGTTAGTATTAGATTACAACTCATCGGATCATCTGATAGAAAAAGAAAATCAAATAAATAATCTTGAAGCAGCAATTGAACAGTTAAATGATGTTCAAAAAAATTGCATTAAGCTTTTTTTTCTTGAAAACAAAAGTTATAAAGAAATTGTTGCATTAACCGGATATAGTGAAAATGAAGTGAAAAGTAATATACAAAACGGAAAAAGAAACTTAAAATTAAAATTAGAAGACGTAATAAATGGAAAATAAAAACGAGCATAATTTTAATAAATGGCTAGACAATAAAAATGCTGTTGATGCTTTTGAAGAAGAAGCAAAAGATGGATTTGCCTTGCTTTCAAAGCAAGGGGCTGTTAATTTAAAGCAAGAGCTTGATAAAAAAGTACAATATTTATTTGAAAATAAAAAGCATATCAATAAAAAGTATTATTATGCTGCAGCAATAGTTTTTTTAATTGTTTTTAGTTCAATTTTATTTTATTTTTTACAAAATAATTTTAATGTCAGCTCTACACAACTTTCAGTAAATGAACCTGTTCAAAAAAATGAAAAAGCAGAGGCTAGTTCAATTATTAATCCTACTCAACAAATTTCAGGCGATGTAAGAGCGCTCGAACCAAATACTAAAAAGACAGTTGTTGAAAGAAAAACGGCACCTGCAAAAACTCAAAGTAAACAAAGTGATAATGTATTAAGTGATGAAAAAAATAATGAAGAAAAATTTTCAAACAAAGAAATGCCTAGCGAAAGCAAACTAAAAACTATGTCGCTTGAAGAAGATGCTGCTGCTGATAAAAAAGATGAAAGTGCATCGGGAGCAATGCCTGCTGCAGCTTCGCCAATTAACAGTAAAAATGCTTTGCAGCTAAAAGAAAGTCGTGAAAAAAAATCGATTTTTACGACTAAAACATCATCAAACGCGGTTTATCAAAAAGGTGAGATGGAATTAAAAAAAGATTTGGATAACTATTTGTCTCTAATAAACATAAAAGGAAAAATTGAATGCGACTTAATTATTGAAAACGACAAGGTTAAATTTGTAGAAAATATTTCTCAAAAACTATTACCAAATATTGAAAATGAATTTATAAATAAATTAAAAATGCTTGGTAATTTTACATGCAATACTAAAACTCAACAGAACTGCACCTATCACTTATCTTATTTTTTTGATAAATAATAAAATGACTATAGAACTAAAAGAAGCTGTTTTTGAACACCTTTCAAAATTTGTAAGCCCTGACAGACTTTTAAAAATAAACACTAATGCTGCTAAGCGTATCACACACATGCAAATTGTATTAGAAGACATTTATCAAGGGCACAATGCTAGCGCTGTTTTACGAAGTGCAGATTGTTTTGGCATTCAACATATACATATTGTTGAAAATAATAATAAGCTAAATGTTAATGATGATATAGCAATGGGTTCAGATAAATGGCTTAGCTTACATCGCTATAATTCAACTATAAATAATACCAAAACTGCTATTGAAGAATTAAAACAAAATGGCTTTAAAATAGTTGCAACTGTTCCAAATAATAATGCAACATCAATTAGTGATTTTAATATCAATTCAAAATTTGCACTAGTTTTTGGCACAGAAATTACCGGTATTAGCGATAACATTAAACAATTGGCAGATGAGTTTGTTACTATACCAATGTATGGTTTTACCGAAAGTTTTAATATAAGCGTAAGCGCTGCATTGTGTATGCATGCTTTAAGTGAGCAAATTAGAAACTCAAATCTTAACTATGGTTTTACACCGGAAGAATTACTTGATCAAAAAATTAATTGGTTAAAAAATAGTATAAAGGCCGGTAACCAAATTTATGAGCAATTTATAAAAGCACTAGCTTAGTTATTTTTATTTAAAATGATTTCTTTACGAAGTTGTGCACTGGTTTTTGAGCTACCATCGTGGCTCCAACCGGGGGGGCCAAAAATGTAACCCATTTTTATACTAAAAGAACATTTTTTAGAAATAACATCACTGAAAATATTTTGCCATTCGTGAAATACCATTTTAATAGGATGATACGTATTGATATTTTTTGTGAGACCATAAGTTACCGGATCTTCATCTTCTTCTTTTTGAAATGTGCCAAATAATTTATCCCAAATAATCAGCATCATGCCCATATTTTTATCAAGGTAACGCACGTTGCTGGCATGATGAACACGATGATGAGACGGAGTAACAAAAATATATTCTAAAACACCTAATTTATTAATTGTTTGAGTGTGAACTAAAATTCCAAATATTTGTGTAGCACTATATGCAAACATAATATCAATAGCTCTAAATCCAAATAAAGCTAAAGGAATAAAATAAATAAAGCGGTATAAGGGCTGAAATACAGATGAGCGGAATCCAACAGTTAGGTTAAACTCCTCACTGCTGTGATGTGTAACGTGAACAGCCCAAAAAAACCTGCAAAAATGATCAATTCGGTGCAACCAATAAAACATAAAATCTTCGGCAATTATTAATACAGTCCAATATAAAATAGGGCTAAAGCTTAAGTTGAAAAACTTAAATTGATAAAAATAATTTAATAGCAATAAGCAAAATCCTCTAATTAAAATATCGAGCCCCATGTTTAACAACATAAGATAAATATTTGAAAGCGTACCCTTTGAAGAGTAAAGGTTTTTATTTTTAAAATACGAATAAAAAAATTCAACACCTATAACAATAGTGTATATTGGCACAGATATTAATACTAAAAGAGATTCTCTAAATTCATTATTCATTTTGCAAAAATAATAATTTGATTTATGCTGTGGTAATTGCTTTCAAAAACTCTAAATAAAAAATGGCACCTTTTCCCTCTTCACTTTCAAACCATACGTTCCCTCCAAAGCTCTTCATCATGCTTTTTACCATCGCTAATCCTAAACCACTACCGGTACTTTTTGTAGTGAAATTTGGGATAAACATTTTTTCGCGTATTGATTTAGGAATGCCATCGCCATTATCTGATACAGAAATAATTATTGATTTTTCTTTAATTTGAACGTTTATTTCAATAAATGGTTCATTGGTATTTTCGATTGCTTGTAATGCATTTTTAATAACATTATTAAACACTCTTAAACATTGGTCTTTTGAGGCCTTAACATAAAGTGAACCTACCATTAGTTGCGAGTTAACTTTAATTTTAATTTCGGTTCCAAAAGTGGCAACAGCTGTTTTTATTTGCTCGCATATATCTACAGCTTCCATTTCTGTTTGATTTAATTTGGCAAAGTTTGCAAATTCAGTAGCAATGTTTGCTAAAGTATCTATCTGCTCAATAATTCCTTTGCTTGCTTCTGAAAATCTATCTTTAAAATCATTAGGATTAGCGTTTAATAAGTGCTGTAAGTATTGAAGGTTTAATTTCATTGGTGTGAGTGGGTTTTTAATTTCATGTGCCACTTGTTTTGCCATTTCGCGCCAGGCGCTTTCACGCTCGCTCATAGCAAGAAGTTGGGCGCTTTCTTCAAGTTTAACAAGCATTAGGTTATACTCCGATACAAGTTTCCCAATTTCATCATTACTTTTCCAATTAATTTTTTCATTTAATTTTCCTAATTGAATATTGGCAATTTGTTTTTTTATTAATTGTAAGGGTTTTGTTACATAACCCGAAATAAATATTGCTGCCAGCACGCTTAGTAATAACAAAAAAACATAAAGATTTATTAGTGCACTTATGATCTTTGATAGCTCATCAATTAAATCGCTTTGTTTTGCAAAATAAGGCAAATTTATTATCCCGCTTATGTTTCTATTATTCTCAAACATTGGCATATAGTACGATAAATAGTTTAGTTTTCCTGCTTTTTCACTTAAGCAATCGCCCGAAGAAAATTCGTTTTTAAGTTTCGCAAATACTTCCGGATTAATTTGTTGGGCCATTAACCCTAATTCAAATAATTTTGGCTGACTTGTTACAAATAGCTTGCCCTGCTTGTCATATAAATTAATGTCGGTATTAAACAAATGAGCAAGTTCTTTTATTTTAATTTTCACAATTTCCTTTTCGTTTTCGCTGAACGACTCACGATTTTTAAATTGAGCTTGTAATTCATTTAAAATTGTAAGTGTTTTTTCTTTTAATTCATTTTGATTATCGTTATTAAATTGGTTAATGAGCATTTTACCCGATGTAAAACCTACTCCTAAAAGCAAAAGCAATAACATTAATATAATTATAAACTGTATTCTCCGGGATAATGAAGCTGTTTTAAATTGATTTGTGAAAACCAACGTGTAAATAACATAAAACACAAAAAAGAAGGCCGAAAAAAATAAAAATACGTATGAATTGTAATTAAATAAATAAGCAAAACTTGTTTTAGAAGCACTTATAATTATTCGAGTTTGCGCATCAGGAGTAAAAAAGTAATGGGTATAATTAATGTCATTAGCATTAAGAACTGCTGAATCGGGCAATATTAAAGGATAATTTATTTTACCATAGCGTGCCGTATTTTGGTTTTGACGATACACAGCGTAATTTAAACCTTTTAAACGCGATTGTTTTTGTTGACTTTGATCGAGTAACAATTCAGGAAAGTTTCCTATCTCTTCGTACTCCTTTGCTTCAAAAACAGCGTAAAAACGATGTTTGCCTAGCTCCATTCGTGCTAAATAACGCGGCTGTAGCTTTTCTTTTGAGTTAAAAAATAAATTATTCACAAACGATGAGTCTGAGTAAAATTTTATTTGGTCTTCAAAATAACCCTCGTTTAAAAAAAGTACATTTGATGGATTGAGCATTGAATGGCATTGTTCATCAAAAATATTAAACTCAATATTGTAGCGATTAAAGTAGCCCGTAAAATATTTTTGCTTTAAAAACTCTGATATTTCTTTTGAAGAGTAGGGTAATAAACCAATTAAAGCATTTAATTGATTGTCGCTATTAAGTTTTTCCGATACCGATGCAAACTCATTTTCAAGCACTAAATCTTGTTGTTGACTTAAATTAAATGATTGTACTTCGTAGTAGTTTTTTTGCTTTTGAGCAATGTAATAATTAATTATGTATGAAGTAACTACGCTTGCGTAAAGAGCCAAAATACCAAAAAGCAAAATTTTATTGCTTTTTACCCAAACTAAAAGAGCCAACATTATTAATAATGCTCCAATAGGCCAAAAATTAAACCAACTGTAATTTCGATTAACGCTGCAAAGCATCATTAATATAAACGTGGGGATTGTGTATAGCGCTTTTTTAAGTGTGCTCATTGTTTTAAAGTAACTATTAGCAAGTAATTTATAAAATAGCAAATACATGCTGCAAAAACCAATGGTAATTGCAATTAGTGCAAAAATACTACCTGAGCTAATTGTAAAAACTGAAAGTAAATTAAAAGATAAAGTTGAATTTTTTACTAGGCTTTGAAAACTATCATTTATTTGAATAATCAAAGCAGAACATAAAACAACAGTTGCAGAATAATACAATACTTTTTGTTTTAAAGCGTCTTTAAATCGGGTTAAGTACAGCGTAAATGAAAATATAAAAAGCACAATAAAGTTAAGCAGTACGTCGGCTAAATATCTATTAAAAAATGACGACGCATTAGCAAAAATTCGTATATCGTAAAAAATATTTTTCTTTACTAAGTCGGGTACAAAAAATTGCAAGTAAACTCTCAGTAATGCAATAAATCCAATTAAAAGTATTAAAATTAAGCGATTATTATTTTGATTATATACTATAAAAAGCCCTAAATACAATAAAACAAAGGCAATAACAAAAACAAATTCAATAAGGTTGATGTTTTCAGTTGATATAAAAACGGGTTCAACTAAATTTATATCAAATAGGTAATGTTTATTAAGAAATATGGCGTTATTTACTTTCTTTTTAAAACTAATTTCTGCATCGGGAGGTAAATTTAGCCAACCGGCAAACGTGTTTTTTAAAAAATTATTTTGAACGCTATAATTGCTTTTAATAAGTGTAAGCGTTATAATTTTAATATCTTGCTTTTTACTTAATAGGTATAAATAATATCCTTGTTTTAATTTTATTACACCAATTGAATCGTTGATGTTTTTTAATTCATATTCAGAAGCAAACACGCTGTTTGTCCAGGCTTTAAGCGAATCGTTTTCTAAAACAAAAAAAGCATCTTCTTCGCTCTGTTTTTCACTAAAACTCGAGTTGATTTTAAAATGCTGCTCACTTAAAAAAGAAATTGATTGTTTATTTTTTTCAAATTTTTGTTGTAACAAACGTTCACTATGCAATATTATTTCGTTTTGTGTTTTTTGAAAAGTAAAGAACATGCAACTACTTATAAAAAGCAATATTGCAGAAGCAATAAAAACAAAAACTACTCGTTTCGACTTTAACATTGAGCCAACAATTTAATAAATATTATTAAAAAAATAGTTTTTGTTGTAAAAACACATTGTTTTGGCAATATTTTTGTAATTTGCATAGCTTATTTTAAATATATGTCGCAAGAGCAGAAAACAACCAAATCACCAACCTTTCCTGAACTAACACAAAAGTTCAAGTATTTTAGATACTTAAATCAAAAAATTGCAGCAATTATAATAGGAATTGTTGGCTTTGTATTTTACTATCCTTCAATAAATGGCGAGTATGCTCTCGACGATGGTATTATCATTCACCAAAACGACTGGGTAATTAAAGGCTTTAAAGGCATACCCGGCATCTTATCTAAAGATGCTTACGAAAGTTTTTACCGCCGTATGTGCGCTACCGACCAATTGGCCGGAGGTCGTTATCGTCCTTTATCTGTTGTTAGCTTTGCTGTTGAACAAGAGTTTATTCACCCCTACCGCAGCGGTTTGTACATGCAAACTCAAGACTTAAATCAAAATGGAAGACTCGATCCCGAAGCGGTAAACTACACTTCACCATGTGGGCGACCTGAAACAAACTATGAATACAATGAGTATGTTGATTTAAACCATAATGGCCAAGCCGAAGCTAATGAGTGCTACCCTTGCTGGGATTTAAATAAAAATTTTAAAAACGAAACTGAAGAAGATTTAAATGTTGATGGTGTTTTTAATGAAGTTGATTGCCAAGTATATGGTGCAAATATCCGACACTTTAATAATATTTGGACCTATGCTTTGGGCTGCGTGTTTCTGTATTTAGTATTTGCACAATGTTTTTTTAAAGACAACCAAGACTTGGCTTTTTTATCTGCCATACTTTTTACCATGCACCCCATACATAGCGAGGCTATCGCAAACGTTAAAAGCCGCGACGAAATTTTTTCACTCATTTTTGTGTCGCTCACATTCCTATATGCGTTTAAGTACAACGAAACCGGTAAGTGGACGCATTTACTTTGGGCAGCTGTTATGTTTTTACTAGCCTTGCTCTCAAAAGAATATGCTGTAATGCTGGTTTTATTAATTCCTTTTGCCATATACACCTTTACCGAAAACAATGTTCGAGAAAATTATATTGATTCAAAATGGGTTTACAACATTATCATTATCTTATCTGTGGGTATTGTTACAGCCTTTATACATAAAGGCATTGTAAATTCTCTTCTTGGCGAAAAATCAAAAATGCTTAACCGTTTAATAAGTGCAGGTATATGGGCGGGAGTGAGTTATACACTTATTAATAATTTTAAAGCACGTAGTTGGTATAAAAAATTAAAAGACTTTAAAATGTCTAACGAACTTCGCAATGTAATTGTAGTGGCTGTGGCATTTATTGTTTGTGCCGCTATGATGCTGTACATTAAACGAAACGCTGATATGCAAATGCCACCACCGGTAAAGCCGGTTCGCTCATTTTGGTTTTTCCCTTTTTTATATGTTGTTATTATTTACTTTGCTTCAAGTTCGCAAAAAACTAAAAATCGTTTTATTACTTTAATGAGTTGGTTAGGATTTATTATGTTATTTTATTTAGGAATGCGCTTAGTAGCCGTTAAATTGAAGCCAGGCGTTCCGGATACGGAAATATTAAATAACCCTTATTTAATTGCAAATGAAGAAGAACGTTTTTGTACTAAAACATTTGTGTTAATGAAGTATCTAATGCTTCAAATTTTTCCAAAAACACTTTCTTCTGATTATTCATATAATACAATTACGTACCGTCATTTTACAAGCTGGGATTTTATAGTTTCATTTGTATTACATTTAGGTATTTTAGCCGCAGGTATTTATTATACACTAAAACGCCATGTGCTTGGCTTTGCTTTAATGACTTACATTATGTTTGCTTTAATGATAGGCAACGTATTAATGGACATTGGTGCAACCATGGGCGAACGCTTAATTTTCCACTCAAACATAGGTTTTTGTATTGCGGCAGCTTGGTTCATTTTAAAAGGATTTGAAAAACTAAGCAGCATTTCAATAAATATAAAAACAGTAAGTATTTCAATTATTGTTGTTGTAATTGGGTTTTTATTTGGCTGCAAAGCTTGGGAAAGAAGTAAAGATTGGAAAAATGATGTAACATTGTTTTTAAAAGATGTAAATAATATGCCAAACTCTGTATTGGTGCTAGGTAATGCCGGCGCACGTTGGGTTGATTTGGCAGATACTAAAGAAGTTACAGGCGTAGCCTTAAAAGGACAAGAAGATAAACCTTATAACGATTATAACGGTACATTAAAAATAACCGATGATGAAGTGAAAAAAGGTGGTTACGCAAGTAAACGCGAAGCGGCTCTATATAAAGGCATTGGCTTTTTAAAACACTCTATTGAATTGCACCCGCGTTACGTTAACGGATATTTAAATTTAGGGTTAGCTCATTTTAAATTACGTAAAGATTTTGAAGCACTTTATTATTGGAAAAACGCAGAGCGACTTTATCCAAATAACCCGTATTTAAGAAATTATTATATTGTATATTATAACGATCTTAAAAATAGAGGAGCCGGTGCATTTAACCGTGGCCGCATGGATAGCGCCGCTTATTTTTACAACATGTGTACAATACTTGACCCCTACAATCCCGAAGGCTGGTATAATTTAGGAGGTTCATATTTTAATAAACAAAAATATAACCAAGCTAAAACTTGCTGGGAACGCACATTACAGTTAAAACCTGATTATGCCGATGCAAAGCGCGGACTTTCAATGCTGCACCCAATAAGCGCACCTCAAGCAAGCTCTGTGCCGGTTAAAACTACTGTTGTTAAGTAAATTTAATACCTAAGCTTGTTCATAAATATGAATGGGCTTGGGTAAAATAGTATTAAAAATGAAAATAATTAAACTAAAAATCTTGTGTTTGGCTTTTGTACTAATTAATGCAAGGCTTATTAGTCAGGTATATTATTATAATGGCTTTAATACGTTACCATTAACTAATTACACAACTAACACTTCGTCAATAAATTACACAACAATTCCCTCAAGCTTTAATTTAATTAACGATGGCTATAAAAATAACATTGGCCCCTCAAATAATCCTAACAGTCCATTTAATGCTACGGGTAATTTGTACAAAGGTTGGAGTGTGGTTAGTAACGCCTTAGAAAACGATACGTTTTTAGTAACCACATCTTGGATAGATACCAGCGTTGCAGGGATTGCTGTAAATCGTTGGGTACTAACACCTACAATGTCAATACCAACAAGCAGTACTGTACTATTGTGGCGCGCAAAAACACCTGACCCAAATTTTAGAGAATCATACGAAGTGTATGCAACCAACCAAGCTTGGCCATTAACTGCCGCAAACTTCCCACTTGGCAATAGGCTTTTTACAACCGCCGGGTTAAATCCATTCAATTCAGAAAATACGTACTGGACAAAGCGAACCGTAAATGTAGGAAGTTTTCAAGGCATGAATCTTTCTTTTGCTTTTAGAGATTATTCTACAAACCAATACCAATTGTGGATTGACGATATTACGTTGGCAAACGTTAGTACAACACTTGATGCAGGTATTAATTTTGCTAGCTATAACAAATATTATCTTACATCTGTACAACCTACCGTTGCTATTAACATAAATAGTTTTGGTTATAACGCAGTAAATGGCCTTTTAGTTAATTGCCAAATTGGAAACTCAGCACCTTATACACAAAGCATAAGTATAACACCCGGATTGCTTTACACGCAAAGTTATTCATTAAACATAGTTGTACCTATTGCCGTAACAACAGCAGGCAATTATAATTTTAAATGCTGGATAAGCTCAGTAAATGGCATAACCGACAACAACCAACTTAACGATACCATACAAACAAATGTTTCATTTCAATTAGCAAATGTAAAAAAACGTGTTTTAATGGAGCAGTTTTTAAGCGCCAACGATGGCGAGAGTGTTGACGGGCAATATAAAGCACTTGCTTTACAAAATGATTCGTTAGTTGTTGTTAATGTACACCAAAATGATTCACTGGCAACTGCAAGTTTTTCATTATTGGCAAGTACGTATCCCTCAAAAAATGCCACAGCTTTATTCGATCGAAAATATGATTTTGTAAATTCT
The DNA here is from genome assembly GCA_018267655.1 of Bacteroidota bacterium. Taxonomy (GTDB): domain Bacteria; phylum Bacteroidota; class Bacteroidia; order B-17B0; family Aurantibacillaceae; genus Aurantibacillus. Next base: position 1,187 of record JAFDYB010000083.1, on the reverse strand, counting down.
ATATTTAGCGAAACGCGTTTAATATACGACTCAGCGGTGTATAAATCACTAAGAGCAGTTACACCGGTTATGCTAAGTGTTACTAACCAAACTTACACACCACTTGGTAATATAATATCCTTTAATGTAGTAAGTACATTTACAACCCCCGCCAGTGGAGATTATAGGCTTAATGCTTATTTAATTGAAAACAATGTAACCGGAAACCCAAGCGACTCAAGTTATAACGGATTTAATCAATTAAATAATTACCATTTGGTTCCTTGGTCGCCCTATTACCTTGATGGTTATTATAATAATGCAGCGACAAACTGGATGTTAAAACCATGGCAATATAGTCATCAAAACACATTAATTTACGCTTTTAATGGCATAAGTGGATTAGCAGCTACAATACCAAGTACAATAGCAACATCGGGGCAAACATTTCAACAAACCTATACACTTGCATTGCCAACGCCTGCCAACGGCATAAAAAAATATAACCCCGATAATATTTATATTGTAGGTATGATTACTGAGAATAATCCTAATTTATTGTATTGTTCTGTATTAAATTGCCAAAAAGTTAAGTTAACAACAAACCCCGAAGTTGTGGCGGTTCCTGAAAATAAAATGCCATTTGGCGAAATATCTGTTTATCCAAACCCTGCGAGTAATTATGTGACAATTAACTATAATAACAGTAGCGCTTATAAAGTTGAATTAATTGACATTACCGGTAAATCTGTAATTTTAGAAAATATTAATGGATTTGATGCTGTTATTAATATAGATAACCTGAGCTCTGGCCTTTATTTATTAAAAGTGAGCAATACAAAAGGCGAAGTTTATACTAAAAAACTATTGATTGAAAGATGATAAATACAAAAAAACAATTATCTTTGCGAACCATACGGGTGTGGCGTAACTGGCAGCCGCGCCAGACTTAGGATCTGGTGCCGAAAGGCGTGGGGGTTCGAGTCCCTTCACCCGTACCTTAGCAGAAAGGGAGCAAATTTTGCTCCCTTTCTCATTTTTAAATCCTCTGTGTTGCCCATTTACCAAGCAAATCAGCAATATTAGCTCGTTTGGTTTTTCCGTTCGAGCTTTACCATCTGAAAACACGAGGTTTTTTCGCAAGCTCGAACGGATAATCTCACGTTTACCTGTAATGTCCAAATTATCAAACAGATAGCCTAAATGTT
>JAFDYB010000082.1 GCA_018267655.1 Bacteroidota bacterium | reverse complement strand
TTACCGGCGGCATCAATTACAAAACGAGTTTGATTATTGGTTTTAAAAATTAAATCGCTGGAGTTGCTTGTTCCTAAAAAATCGGAGGAAGAAGGAGTATTGCCATTAACACGCCACCAGTTTTGCGATTGCGCATTTACATTAACGCTTATAAGCCCAATACAAGCCATTAGAAAAGATTTAATTAAATGGGGGGGGGTAAAGCCCAAAGCCGCCCTGCGTGCGGTAGAAGCGATTTGTTGGTGTTTTTTCATAAGGACATTATTTTTTACTTATAACAAATATACAACATAAAAAATGCAAATGCAAATTTTTGTGAAGTTTTTTGTTTCTTTTGAGGCAAGCCAAAAGAAAGGGGAAATTATTTTGCTTACTTTTTGCGTTTTACTCGCCCAAAAGCCTTACAAGGAGGGGAGAGCGGGCAGGTAAAGAAATTGGTGTTTAGACAAGCTCAACAACCTCGTTTTGATATTACTTTGCAGCGCTGTACCCTTTAATTTGACAGCCTCAGCGAAACGTGTTTGTAGGTGTATTAAAGCTCTAAAGGCTTTCCTTCATAATAATCTAATACTTTTAGTTTAAAAACGTAATCGTATTTTGATTGAAGCAAATTACTTTCTGCTGCAAATAGCCTGTTTTTTGCTTGGTTGTAATCAAACGAGCTAATTGCCCCTATGTTAAACTTTTGCTGCGCAAATTCAAAGCTTTGGGCAGCCGCAGCTACGCTCAATTTATTGGCTTTATATTTATTTAATGCAGCTAAAGCATTAGCGTGTGCTTGCGCAATGTTTTTATACAAATTTTGTTTTGCTAAATCTAATCCAAATTTTGCATTTAGTGCATTTAGCTTAGCGTTTTTAATAGCAGTGTATGTTTGTAAACCATTGTATATAGGCAAGCTCAGTGTAATGCCAATACTTTTATTAATGTTATCTTTATATTGGTCGTAAAATGATTTTGGTTTAGTTATAAAACTTGTTAGAGGTGAAAACACTGTGTCGCCTTTATTTGTAAAACCGCTCATTTGGAATCCATTTATTTTTACACCTTCAATATCTTTTGCTAAGCCTGAATAACCGGTGCCTATACTCCCGTTAATGCTAATAGTTGGGCTCACCTTACCTTTGTTTGCTAACAGTGATTTTTCGGCACTTTTAATTTTATATTCGGCACTTTTAATTTGAGCTTGATTTTTTAGTGCCAAATCATATATTTGGTTTACCTCTTTACTCAGCAATAAATTATCGTTAACATCAATAGTTGGTTTTACAACAAAAAAATAATTCATACTGTCAATATTTAAAAGTTGTTTTAAGTTTAAAACCGCTAACATGTAATTGTTTTCTGCGTTAATTTTGTTAACGTTATCATTTGCTAGCTGCGATTTTACATCGTACTCAGTAGTTTTTGGCGAAGTACCGGCCGCAACCATTTTGCTTGTTCTTTCAAGCTGTTCTTCAGAAATATTAAATTGGTTTTGAGCTATTTTAAGTTGTTCATCTGTAAATAATACCTGCATGTATGCGTTTGCAACGTTTAATGATAAATCGTATTGCAATTGTTTTACGTTTTCAATACTACTAAGATAATTGTACTCGTTGGCTTTAATAGTATTATACTGCGACAGTCCACTCCATACAACAAGGTTTGAACTTAAAAAAAGATTTTCAGATAATACTTGAGTATTTGCAAACGTGTTGGTATATCTATCAATCGTTTGACCAAAATTATAAGTGTGAGCAACCCCAAAATTTAGTGTAGGCAAAATATTTGCTTTGCTTTGTAAAGTGTTGTTTTTGTTTATTTCGGTTGTAATTAAATTTTGTTTAATGCTTATATTATGCTTAATAGCATAATCAATGCACTGTTTTAAATCCCAACCACCTTGCTGAGCTAACGCATAACCCGATAATATGCAGGAAAGTACAATTACTATTTTTTTATGAAATTTAATTTTCAAGGTTTTTAGCGTGCAAATGTTGTTTTGCCTTATTTTTTTTAATTTTTTTTTGTCTTAAAACTACAATTAAAAATAACAGTGCCACTCCTAAAATTAAAACTAAAGATAAAGTAGCATCATAGATATATATTGAAGTGAGCGACAATGCTGCAGTTAATACGGTAAAAACATATATTATTATTACCGTTTTTGCATGATTGTAACCACAGGCCAATATTAAGTGGTGAAGGTGATTTTTATCGGCCGTAAATGGCGACTGTCCTTTTAAAGCTCTTATGATAAACACGCGCAGTGTATCTAATAAAGGATAAACCAGTGCGGCTATCACATAAACAGGTTTACTTAAATAAATCATATTTCCTTTTAAATCAGCAATTGGATATTCGATTAATTTAATTGCCATTACGCAAATAAGTAAGCCAATGATTAATGAACCGGAGTCGCCCATAAAAATTTTTGCCGGCATAAAATTAAAAATTAAAAATCCAAACAAAGCGCCCGCTAGTGCAAATGCCAATGCCGCATACGGGTATTCGTTTGCAAAAATAAACCATATACCAAATATTATTGAGGCAAGGCAGCCAATACCTGCGGCAAGCCCGTCAACCCCATCAATTAAATTAAAGGCATTTACTACAACTACATATGTAAAAATTGATAAAAAAACACTTGCCCACTGAGGTATTTCATCAACGCCAAATATGCCATGTAAGCCGGTTACTCTTATATCACCCATTAGCACTAAAATCAAGGCAACCAATACGTGCGCAAATAATTTTTTAACAGGTGCAGTTCCTATAATATCATCTTTTACTCCAACAAAAAATAAAATTAAACTACAAGCAATAATTAATTTAAATTCTTTAAGAGATTGCAGCATTTTTAAATAATTAGACGATTCTCCAACGTTATACCATAAAGAAAATGAAAATAAAGTTCCGGCAAAAATAATAATGCCGCCAATAGTTGGAATTGAGCGAGTATGCACTTTTCTTTCTTCTGTGGGACTATCAAATAAACGCTTTAAAATTGCCACTTTTATAAGTGCCGGTGTTGAATATAGTACAACAACAAAAGCAGTAAAAAAAACAGGAATTAATAATACCATTTGAAATTAAAACAACTTTTACATTTATTAAGCTGATTATAAGGCTCTAAATTAATACTTTTTGATTTAATACTTTAATTTTATGGTATCTTTTTATTTTTCCTTTATTTTGAGTTATAAAGATCTATTTAAATAATACTAAGTGCAAAAAAATTATTTTTTATTAATAAAATCTTTTAACGAAAGGTACATTGCAGCAAATATTGAAATTAAGCTCAAAAGTATTGTAAATACAGGATATTTAAGTATAAATTTAGCGTCGAGCCATTTGCCAAAAAAGGCACCAAGTGTAATAATTACAGCCATTTGAATGGCCATATTTGAATATTTAAAAAATTGATTAGGCTGTTTGGGTAATTTCATTTTTGGCAGTTTTGGGTTGGTTAATGTTTTTAACCACTGCGCCCATATTACAATTTCCTGAGAAGATTGCTCCTACCTCAATTGCTATTTTACCGGTATTAATATCGCCATTAATTTTTGCCGAATGTTTTAAAATAAGCAATTCTTGCGCACCCAACTTTCCGTTTATTTCGCCCATAATATCTGCATTTGAACAATTAACATCACCATTAATTTTGCCACTTGCTCCTAATACAAATTTACCATTTGTTATTAAGTTTCCGTTCAAAATGCCATCTATCCTAACATCACCTTTGCTATTAATATCTCCATCAATAGTTGTTCCATTTCCAATTAAATTTACCGAGCCATTTTCGGTAGTTTGATTATTTTTTCCAAACATAATTACAGCTAATAAATTGCCAAGTTAGTGAAAAAACATATAAAATAAAAGTATCTGTAATTTTTTAGCAAGTTTTATATAATTTTGGCATTCAATGAAAAAAATACTTACAGCTTTCTTTCAAGGGTTAATTGTTTTTATTCCCTCAATTATCACACTTTTTGTGCTCTTGCAATTATTTAATTTTTTTACAAATATTTTTTCAATAATTGGATTAAGCGAAAATCAATTTATAAATACAAGCATTTGTTTGGTTTTAACCATTGTTTTTATAACGCTTTTAGGTTGGCTTACGGGCAATTATTTTTTTAAAAATATTTTTTCGCTACTCGAAGATAAATTAGAAAATGCGCCTTTAATAAAACACATATACTCGCCAATAAAAGATTTTACCAATGCTTTTATTGGCAACAAAAAAAAATTTAATAAACCAGTTTTAGTGCTAACCAATCCACAAGCAAATATTGAAGAAATTGGATTCATTACCCGCGAAAACTTATCTGATTTAACTATTAGTGATAAAGTTGCGGTTTATATTCCTATGTCGTACTCTATTTCAGGGAGATTAATTATCGTTCCCACTTCTCAAGTAAAACCTTTAGATACTGAGGCAAGCGAAGTAATGAAGTTTATTGTAACGGGAGGCGTTTCTGAAATTGATTAATCTTCTTTTGAGCTGTTTTTCAAATCCATTAGCAAATCATAATTGCCTTGCAGCACAATTTCTTTTGAAATAATGTCTTTATAATTTAAGATTTCAACTTCAGTTTTATTGTTGCTTCCAATTGTTACTTGTTTTAATAAAAATGAATTAGAGTTGACTTTAATAAATACAAAATGCTTTGCTTGATAGTTCAATATCGCACTTAGCGGTAAAACATAACTCTCTTTTGATTGACTTTCAATTTCGGCACTTAAATACATTCCTGGTAAAAGTGCTTTATCATAATCTAAAAAATGGCAATGTACATCGGCGGTTCGTTCAATGCTCAAATCTTTACTAATTAATATAATTTCGCAACGATGTTTATTTTCCGGTTCAAAGTTAGTGAAGGCATTTAACTTTTGATTTATGTACAATTTTGGCAAGTCTTTTTCAAATACTTTTAAGTTAAGGTGTATATCCTCCGGATTAATTAATTCAAACAACACTTCAGATGGATTTACATACTTACCAATGTTTACATTTACTTTTGAAACAAAACCATTTATAGGCGAAATAACTTTTACTTCTTTTGAAATATTTTCTACTGAAAGCTTTTCAGGAACAATGTTTATAAGTTTTAATTTTTCGGAAAGTGCATTGATGTTTATTTTTAATATATCGTAATCTGATTGTGCCTGTTGAAATGCCTTGTCGCTACCTGCTTTTGATTGATTTAAAATTGCTTGTCTGTCAAACTCTAACTTAGCAGTTTTTAATTTAGAAAGCGCTATTAAATAATCTTGTTGCAGTTGTATATATTGGGGATCTTCTAAAATTGCAATAACTTCTCCTTTTTTTACATGAACTCCCGGTAAAAGGTTGGTTGATTTTAAATAGCCACCCAATGTAATACTAATCGAAATCATGTTTTGAGGCGGCACATCTATTTTTCCATTTACTTTTATAACTTCGTTAATTGATTTTTTTTGAACCGATGTGAATGAAATTTTAACATGGTTTAGCTTAGCGTTACTGATGTTTAAAAGAGAGTCGGCCGATTCTATTTCTTTTACCGCTTCTTCTTTTACCTTGCTGTTTGAGCAAAAGTTAAGTGATACAATCACGAAAGTATAAAATAACAGTTTAATTAATTTTTGTAATATCATACTATTAATTTGAATTTGATAAATAATTTAATTGAATTGTTGTAAAATTTTGAGATCTAATTAAATCTAAGTAATAACTCTTAACTGATATCACCTGACTGTATAAGATAGACCATTCAAAATAGTTAATTTCTCCTGATTTATAGCGCATATCAGCAGAAGAAAGTAAAGTATTTGCATTTACAAGTTGCTTATTTTTGTAGATATCTAAACTATTTTTCCCAATTAAATAATTTTTAAGCGCTACATTAAACTCTGTTTTTAATTTTAATTGTTTAAACTCAACGTCTGTTTTTTCAAAATCCATCATACGTTTACTGCTTTTTATTTTTGCACCCTGCGAATTAAAAAATAATGGAACTCCTATCCCAAATGTTATTGCCTGAAATCTTGAAGAATAACCATAATCAATACCATCTGCTCCTGTTCCTTTCATGGTCATACTTGCGTAACTAAAATGCAAGTCAGGCATAACTTTTGAGCGTTCTAACAAATACGCACTTTTTGAAATTTGAAATTGTTGTTTTGAAGCTTGCAAAATAGGGTGATTATTGTATGACAAAGAGTCGCTTAAAATTGGACTATCTATTAAAAAAAAATTAGGCTCGCTTGCATAAGTTTTTGTTGAATTTATTAATAATGACAACAACGCTGAAACACTTATTACATCTTGCTTTAGGGTTAATAATTGTGCCTTAATATTTGAGCTGTTTATTTCTGCAAACGAGATGTCAGACATGTTGTTTTGTCCTGCATTAAATGCAATTTTCATTTTATTTAAAAAACTTGTATAAACCGAGTCGGTACTTAATAGCAGCTCTTCTTTATGCTGTAAATACGATAACTCGCAATAGGCTTCGGCAACTTGCTTTTTTAGCAGTGCTTTGTTTAATGTTACATTTAATAAGCTTAATTTATACTCTTCGTTCAATAATGATTTTTGCCTATTGTAAACCGTAGGAAAATTAATTGACTGATTAATAAAAATTCTATTATCATTAAATCTACTGTTAATTTGCCCATAATCAGCGCCTATTTGAGCTTGTGGAATTGAAAACCCGCTCTTAATTAATTCGCGTTGGTATAAGGCTTTGTAGTTTTCTCCCTTTAATATTAAACTATTTTTTAATGCTGAATCAATTGCCATAGAGTACGAAATTGACTGTGCATTTACGTTTGAAGCAACTAAAATTGCACCAACAATTAACAACGATTTAAAATTTATTTTTTTGAAATTGAAAATAATCCGATATAAAATTGGTAAAACAAATAGTGTTAAAAAGGTTGATGTTAATAAACCGCCAATTACAACCGTAGCTAATGGGCGCTGCACCTCTGCCCCGGCTCCATTGCTTATAGCCATAGGTAAAAAACCTAATGAAGCTACTAATGCCGTTAGCAACACCGGACGTAGCCTGGTTTTACTACCAATAGTTATTATTTCAAGTATTGAATATTTACCTGATTGTTTTAATGTATTAAACTCAGCTATTAGCACAATGCCATTTAATACCGATACCCCAAATAATGCTATAAACCCTACACCTGCACTAATGCTGAAAGGAAGTCCGCGAAGTGCAAGAAAAAAGACGCCGCCAATGGTTGATAATGGAATTGCTGAATAAATTAAGGCGGCTAACTTTAATGATTTAAACGCTATATACAACAATATAAATATTAAAAGCAATGCTATTGGAACGGCTATGGCAAGACGTTCTTTTGCTTCGTTTAGTTTTTCAAATGTGCCACCATAGGTAATATAATACCCCGGTGGTAGTTTAATCTTTTTTTCAACTTTTGTTTGAAGCTCTTTAACCATGCTTTCAACGTCTCTGCCCCGCGCATTAAAACCTACAACAATTCTCCTTTTAGCAAACTCGCGCTGAATTTGATTGGGGCTATTTTCCATTTTAACTTCAGCAATATGGTTTAATGGTATTTGTACATTAGATGAAACCGGTATTAGCAAATTTTCAATATCATAAATGCTCGATCTCATGCTGGTTTCACTCCTTACAACAATATCAAAATGCTTTTCTCCCTCATAAACTTGCCCGCTTGTTTTACCTGCAAAAGAGCTTGTTACAATATCATTTATGGTATCGATATTTAAATTATACTGTGCAATTGTTTTTCGATTGTAATTAATAACAATTTGCTGCGATCCTGTAACAGGCTCAATGTATAGGCCCTCTACGCCTTTAACGCCCGTGCTTATTTCGCCTAGTATGTTTGCGTATTTGCTTAATGTATCTAAGTTTTCTCCAAATATTTTACATACAATGTCTTGCTTTGAACCGGTCATTAATTCATTAAAACGCATTTGCACCGGAAATTGAAAGCTATACGAAACCCCCGGTAAAACTGAAACCTTCTCTTTCATTTTTTCGGCTAATTCAGAAAAATTATCGGCAGATGTCCATTTGTTTTTGGGTTTTAAAACAATTATTAAGTCGGTATTTTCAACAGGCATTGGGTCAGTAGGAATTTCTCCGGTCCCTATTTTTCCAACAATTTTTTCGATTTCCGGAAAATTATTGATTAAAATTTCGGCTGCTTTTAAGCTGTTGTCAATACTCTTATTTAGTCCACTACCCGGCAGTATTCTGGTTTCAACCGCAAAATCGCCCTCTTCAATAGAAGGGATAAATTCACCTCCTAAATTTAAAAATACAAGTACTGATATAACAAACGATGCAGTTATTAATACTATTACTTTTTTCGAGTTTTGTAAAACTTTTAAAAGTAGTTTTTCAAAAATTAATTCTAAACGTGCAATAATTTTATTACTAAACGAAAAAAAGTTAGATGGTTTTTTATTTAACAGTAAAGCACTAATCATAGGCACATAGGTTAACGACAAAATAAAGGCCCCCAACAAAGCAAACGCTACTGTTTGCGCCATGGGTTTAAACATTTTGCCTTCTATACCTTGCAAAGTAAATATAGGTAAGTAAACTACTAAAATAATTATTTGACCAAAAACTGCACTACTAACCATTTTAGAGGCAGTTGAGTTAACTTCGTTGTTCAGCTCTGCTTTCTGAATTTTTAAACCTTTTTGATAGTTAGGTAATTTTGATAAATGGTGCAAAACAGCCTCAACTATAATTACCGCCCCGTCAACAATAAGTCCAAAGTCTAATGCCCCTAAACTCATTAAGTTTCCGGTTACGCCAAACATGTTCATCATAATAATTGTAAATAACATAGATAAGGGAATTACCGAAGCTACTATAAACCCTGCTCTTATGTTTCCTAAAAGCAACACTAAAATAAACACAACTATTAATGCGCCTTCCATTAAATTGCCGGTAACGGTTGATATGGCATTATTTACCATTTTTGAACGATCGAGGTATGGCTCAATATCAACGCCTTCGGGCAATGTTTTTTTTATTTCTTCAATTCGCTTTTTTATATTTGAAACAACTTTACCGCTATTTGCACCTTTCAGCATCATCACCACTGCGCCGGCAACCTCACCAACATTATTATAAGTTAAAGCGCCATAGCGTATTGCATAATCAATTTTTACTTCGGCTATATCTTTTATCAAAATTGGAATATTTTGAGCTGTTTGCTTAACAGCTATATTTTCAATATCCTCAATATTTTTAACCAAGCCTTCGCTTTTTATATAAATTAATTCAGGCCCTCTTTCAATATATGCTCCACCGGTATTTCTATTATTTTTTTCAAGCGCATTAAATACATCTGACGTTGAAATATTAAAAGCGTGCAACTTTGCAGAATTAATAGTTACCACATATTGTTTAAGCTTTCCGCCAAAACTATTTATATCTGCAACGCCTTCTACACCTAATAATTGACGCCTGATTATCCAATCTTGTATTGTTCGCAATTCTGTTAACGAGTACTTTTGCTCGTAGCCGACTTTGCATTTTACGATGTATTGATATACCTCGCCTAAACCTGTTGTTATAGGCCCAAGCTCTGGCTTACCAATTGAGGCAGGAATTTGACCCTGAATTTGAGATAGGCGTTCAGCCACTTGCTGCCTTGCCCAATAAATATCTACATCTTCTTGAAAAACAATAGTAACAACCGATAATCCAAAACGCGAAAAGCTTCTTAGCTCTTTAATGCCTGCAATGTTACTATTAATTTGCTCAACAGGAAATGTAACAATTCGCTCAATATCCGTTGCGCTCATTGATGGCGCTACTGTTATGATTTGAACTTGATTATTTGTAATATCCGGTACGGCATCTATTGGCAAACGCTTAGTTTCAAATACGCCAACAATGACTAATGCAATTGTCATTACAGCAACTAAAAGTTTATTATTAACCGACCATGCTATTATTTTAGTTAACATGAGTTTAATTTAAATTAAAAAAATTGGAAAATTAAGTACGAAGAAATTATAATTTAGTAGCACATAGAAGGAGGACCTCGAAGAGAATACTCCGAGTTATACCCTTTTAAAAGATTAAATTGAAGGTTTGTTATAGAAGGTAATTTAATTTTTGAATAGAAATAATTTAATACTTCAGAAAAATCATAAAAAATATCTATAAATGAAGCGTTAAAAAAAAATGCTTTACTAGAATAATTTATGTGGAAGTCAACATCTTTACCGGCATGCGTGTATTTTTGAAACACATGAATAAGCATGCCATCATGCTCCTCTTGGCAAGCAGTTGAGCTAACTTGAGTTTTTAGTTGGTGCGAATGAAAGTGGTGATTAGGTACAATGCTGTGTGCAAATACAAACATGTACGCAAAAAAAAGTATATTAAACACAAAAAATCTTTTCACCTTGGCAAAATTATAAATTTATTTTGATACATTAGCTAAGTTTAAAATTTAAGTATTAAAAATTGCTAAATTGCATTATCTAAAAATTTTTGTTTTTTATTTGTTTGTTTTATCCCTTCATTGTAATGGTCAAGACTCTTTATTTACCAAGAATAATAAAATTTTTGCTGCAAAAATTATAGAAATAGATGAAGCGTTTGTTAAGTATAAGCTCTACAGCGACACAAGTAATCAATTACTAAAAATTAATCGAAGGCAAATGATTAAAATTAAATACTCAACCGATTCAATACAATGGTTTGTAACGCCACCGCCTAAAGTGGTTTTAAAAAATAATCTAAATACAACTGCCCTAAAATCAAAATTATCTGACTCTTCAACAATAAGTAATCCAACTCTAATAACCCAAAATATAATTAACTACGATTCAATTGCAGCTATAGACTCAAAAAATTATTATAAACACGATTTAGGGGCAAGCGCAACAGGAATTGCCGCATTAATTTTAACACCATTGGGTGGTTTAATTTTAGCAATTCCAACCTCAATGATGCCGCCTAATAAAGAAAATTTAGGAAAGCTCCGATTCCCTGAAAATAATAATTACATGCGCAATTATGAAAAGCAGGCCTTTAAAATTAAACGCAAGAGGGTATGGAAAGCCTATGCCATCGGCTCTGCTATAAATATTATTTTTATAAGCGGCATACTTGCTTTAAAATTTTTATAACCATTGACTGATTTTCAAAATATTCACCACTCTTGGTTCGAAATATTAAAACCCGAATTTGAAAAAGATTATTTTATAAAACTGATTGAATTCATAAATAACGAACGTAGAAACAACTATGTGTATCCTTCGCAAACACTTGTTTATAATGCGTTTAATTTAACCCCGCTCCATTCTTTAAAAGTTGTTATAATAGGTCAAGATCCATATCATGGGCAAGGCCAAGCTAACGGATTAAGTTTTTCTGTAAACGATGGTGTTAAATTTCCTCCTAGCTTACGAAATATTTTTAAAGAACTTAAAAGTGATGTTGGCTGCGAAGTGCCTTTTTCAGGCAATTTAGAACGATGGGCAAAGCAAGGAGTATTACTTTTGAATGCTACCCTTACTGTAAGAGCAAATCATGCAGCTAGTCACCAAAATAAAGGATGGGAAACATTTACAGATACTGTTATTAATTTAATTTCGATACATAAAAAAAATATTGTTTTTATTCTTTGGGGTAATTATGCGCGTTCAAAAAAACAATTAATAAATTGCGATTCTAATTTTGTTATAGAATCGGCACACCCTTCGCCATTAGCACGTGGTGCTTTTTTTAATTCAAAACCTTTTAGTGCTTGCAATAATTATTTAATACAACATAAAATTTCACCAATTAGTTGGTGTTTATAATTTAAAAAACGCTTACTTTGCTCTATGCCTTTTGCTTTATTTAAAGAATCTTTTGCATTTGCATGGCACTCGTTAACTTCAAATAAGTTACGGTCATTTCTTAGCTTGCTTGGAATTACAATTGGTATTTTTGCAATAATTTTAGTTTTTACTATTGTTGATGGCCTAGAAAGCAATATAAGAGGCAGCATTCAACAACTTGGTAATAATGTTGTTTATATTCAAAAATGGCCTTGGACATTTGGCCCTGAATACCCTTGGTGGAAATATATTAACAGACCCATACCAAGTTACAGTGAACTAAATGAAATTATAAAGCGATCAAAAACTACACAAGCTATAGCCTTTCGCTTAGGTGAACGGCGAACCGTGAAATACAAAAACAACAGTATAAATAATGCCGTTTTAGCAGGTATTTCGCACGAATTTTATAAAATAAAAAACTTTGATATTGCACAAGGTCGTTATTTTACAAAAAATGAAACCGATGCAGGCTACCCGTATTGCTTAATTGGCGCATCAATTGCAGAAGGATTATTTGGAAACGAAAACCCAATTGGAAAAGAAATAAAAATTAATGGCAGAAAGCTTTCTGTAATTGGTATTTTAAAAAAAGAAGGCGAAAGTCTTTTGGGTTTAAGTTTCGATTATCAAATATTTGCGCCTTTCAACTTTTCAAGGTTTATACTTGACACAAAAGCTGAAAATGCTGACCCTACAATATATTGCAAGGCAAAAACAGCTATTAGTAACAATGAAATGTTAGATGAATTAACTGGCATTTTAAGAAACTTACGAAAACTAAAACCAAAAGCCGAAAATAATTTTGCATTAAATGAAACTAGTTTATTAAGTAAAGGGTTTGACGGCTTATTTGAAATTATAGGACTTGCCGGCTGGATTATAGGAGGCTTTAGCATTTTAGTAGGGGGCTTTGGTATTGCCAACATAATGTTTGTTAGCGTGCATGAACGAATTAATTTAATAGGCATACAAAAAAGCTTAGGTGCAAAAAATATATTTATTTTAGTTCAATTTTTATTTGAGAGCATATTATTAAGCTTAATTGGTGGTATTATAGGCCTTGCTTTAACTTGGGTTGTAAGCTATCTTGGAAAAAGTATTGTAGATATGGATATTAGTTTAAGCATTTCAAACATAATTTTAGGAATTACAATTTCGGTTTTGATAGGCATTGTAAGTGGTTTTGTGCCGGCATATAGCGCAAGCCAGCTCGACCCTGTTGAAGCGATTAGAAGCTAACTTTATATCGCGCCCCAAATCAAAATATAATTTTGGTTAAGTCAAAAGAAAGATTCTTTTATACACCGGCGTACCTCGAATCGCTCAATTAAAATAATCTTGCATCTTTAGAAAAAACACATCTACACTTATTATAACACAAAAATTTATAAATTTGCAATTGCAATTAATCAATTGAAACAAATTCTATTATTTCTAATTTTTTATGAAAGATATTTTTGAAAAAGTTACTGCCAACATGGGGCCCTTAGGTCAACATTCACATGAAGCACACGGTTATTTTACATTTCCAAAACTTGAAGGCGAAATTGGCCCACACATGATGTTTAGAGGAAAAAAATTATTAAACTGGAGTTTAAATAATTACTTAGGCTTAGCAAACCACCCCGAAGTACGAAAAACAGACGCAGACGCAGCAACAAACTACGGATTAGCATTACCAATGGGAGCTCGCATGATGAGCGGAAACTCTATATATCATGAGCAACTTGAAAAAGAGCTATCTGATTTTGTAAAAAAAGAAGATACCATTTTGTGCAATTTTGGTTACCAGGCAATGGTAAGCGCTATTGATTCTTTAGTTGACCGACATGATGTAATTGTTTACGACAGCGAAAGCCACGCTTGCATATTAGATGGCGTACGCTTACACATGGGTAAACGCTATGTTTTTAAACATAACGATATTGAAGATTGCGAAAAACAATTACAACGTGCTACTAAATTAGCTGAGCAAACAGGAGGTGCAATTTTAGTAATTACCGAAGGTGTTTTTGGAATGCGCGGCGACCAAGGAAAGCTTAAAGAAATTGTTGAGCTTAAAAAGAGATATAAGTTTAGATTATTTGTTGATGATGCCCATGGTTGCGGTACAATGGGCCCTAATGGAGGTGGTACAGGTGAGTTTCAAGGATGTCAAAACGGTATCGATATTTATTTTGGAACTTTTGCTAAGTCATTTGCCTTAATTGGAGGCTACATCAGTTCCGAAAAAAAAATTATTACTTACCTCCGTTATAATATGCGCAGCCAAATTTTTGCAAAAAGTTTACCTATGCCGCTGGTAATAGGGGCGTTAAAAAGATTAGAATTAATGCGTAATCACCCGGAGTATCGCAAAAAATTATGGGAAATTACCCATGCACTACAACAAGGTTTAGTTAAAGCTGGCTTTAACATTGGCGATACAAACAGCCCGGTTACACCGGTTTATTTAAACGGAAGTATTCCTGAAGCAACTAATATGGTAAAAGATTTACGCGAAAACTTTGGAATATTCTGTTCAATGGTAACATACCCGGTAATACCTAAAGGAATGATTATTTTACGTTTAATACCAACAGCAGTTCACACCCTTAACGATGTAACTTATACAATTGAATCCTTTTCAAAAATCGTAAACAAGCTTAAAAATGGAGAATACGCAAGCGATTCACTCGCAAAAGTAGATGTGGATTTATAATAAATTAAAAAAAGATAAGTAGGGAAATTGTAATTGTTGGTGGGGTAAATTTTAGTGTCCTTTTTTTGGAATATAAATAATATTAAACTTTCTTAAATAATTTTCTAAGGGCTCCATTCCTAATTCTTTTCTCCTTTTATTAACGTTTTTTTCTTTGTTCTTTATAGAGCAGAATTACAAATTCTGCGAATCTAGGGGGTTACTCTATTTTCTTAATTATAACCTTGTTCATTTGATCTTTGCAAAAGATGTTTCTTTCAAGTGGTATCTCGTCTGAATTTTCATAAAATCTAACTTTAGTTTTATTTTTTTTTGATTCAAAAATTATTCCTGGTGTTACTCCCGTAATTCCTCCTTTAGACTTTGGATACAATTTATTTTTCACTTGCTCCATTGCTTCATCTGTACATTTCAAAAAATTTAAAAAACTAATAAACTCCTGTTTTATAACACTACTTTTTGTAATTAATATAATTTCATTTTTATAAAATCTAACGAAATTTACATCAAAATATTTTGCTTCATATTCATTATCAATAAAACTAATTGTAAAACCAAGTTCATTTTTTTTTGAATTAATTAAATAAAAATTTACTACATAAACATTGTATTTCCCACTTGAGATAGAGTATATTTTTGAACTATCAATAAATTTATCTAATTCAACGTAAAATAAATTTAGTTTCTTATAAAAGCATGAATCTTTTATTTGAATATCCGCAATCTATCATAATCCTGTAATATTGGCAATAACAAGCCTTTCGAAGATTCGCTCACCAAAATATCGTCTATTAAGTTTGTAAACAAATTCGTTAAGATACAATTGTAAGTAT
>JAFDYB010000081.1 GCA_018267655.1 Bacteroidota bacterium | reverse complement strand
TTGATGAAGTTGATAAGCGTTTAGGAATTGCTCTATGCGATTTAAATAATGAAAAAGACTTAATAAGGTCAATGTGTAATTTTGATTGGATTAATTCAGCTTCTTGTTAGCGGTTTAGTATTAGTCTAAAAATAAACCCTCGCATTTCTGCAAGGGTTTATAAGTTTATCTTTAAATTATAAAGTGTGAGTTTTAGGCCTCTTCTTCAACTTCGGCCTTACTTGCCATTAAGCGCTCATACTCTTCTTTGCTTCCAACAACTAATTTTTCGTATTGTCGTAAACCGGTACCGGCAGGAATTAAATGTCCAACTATTACATTTTCTTTTAATCCGTTTAATGTATCTACCTTTCCGTTTACAGCAGCTTCGTTTAATACTTTTGTTGTTTCCTGGAATGATGCAGCACTAATCCATGAATTAGTTTGTAACGACGCACGAGTAATACCTTGTAGCATAGCCTCAGCCGTAGCGGGTACAGCTTCGCGTGCTTCTACAAGTTTTAAATCTTTACGTTTTAGTACAGAGTTAATATCGCGTAATTTTCTTGATGTTATTATTTGACCACGCTTTAATTCATTACTATCACCCGGTTCAACAACTACTTTTTTACCAAAAATATTGTCGTTTTCAGTCATAAAATCAGCTTTATTTGCTATTTGTTGCTCTAGGAACATTGTGTCGCCCGGATCAACAATATGAACTTTACGCATCATTTGACGCACAATTACTTCAAAGTGCTTGTCATTTAATTTTTGACCTTGCAAGCGATAAACCTCTTGAATTTCGTTCACTAAATACTCTTGTACAGCAGTAGGACCTTTAATAGATAAGATATCGCCAGGAGAAACAGAACCATCAGAAAGCGCTTCGCCTGCTTTAATAAAGTCGTTCTCTTGCACTAAAATGTGCTTGCTAAGATTTACTAAATATGTACGGCGTTCACCTGTTTTTGCTTCAACCGTTACTTCGCGGTTACCTCGTTTAATTTTACCAAAACTTACAATACCATCAATTTCGCTAATTACTGCAGGATTACTTGGGTTACGGGCTTCGAATAATTCCGTTACACGTGGTAAACCTCCTGTAATATCTCCCGTTTTTCCGGTAATACGAGGTATTTTTACCATTGTTTGCCCCGGTTCAATTTTTGTTCCTTCGTTAACTACAATGTGCGCACCTACCGGTATATTATATGTTTTAAGAATTTCACCCTTTTTATCCACAATTTTAATTGTAGGGCTCATTGTTTTATCTCTACTTTCTATAATTACTTTTTCGCGGAAGCCTGTGTGTTCGTCGCTATCTTCACGGTAAGTAACATTTTCTTTAATGTGTTCGTATTCAATTGTTCCACCAAACTCAGAAACGATTACAGCGTTGTAAGCGTCCCAATCACAAATTGTGTCGCCCTTTTTAACTTTTTGTCCGGGTTTAATGTATAGATTTGAACCATAAGGGATATTGCCTGTTGTTAAGGTAATGCCGGTGTTTTCGTCAATAATTCTAACTTCTATACTGCGGCCTATAACAATATCAACCTTTTTGCCGTCTTTGTTAGTTCCTTCAACGGTACGAAGTTCGTCTATCTCAGCAATACCATTATATTTAGCAATAATACTTGATGATGCTGCAATGTTACTTGCTGTTCCACCTACGTGGAATGTACGTAATGTTAACTGCGTACCGGGCTCACCAATTGATTGTGCTGCTATAACGCCTACTGCTTCGCCAAGTTGAACAAGGCGGCCATTTGATAAGTTACGCCCATAACATTTAGCGCAAACTCCTGTACGGCTTTCGCATGTTAACACTGAGCGAATTTCAACGCTTTCTAAAGGCGATTTTTGTATTGTATCTGCAACATCTTCATTAATAACTTCCCCGCCTTCAATAATTAGTTTACCGGTTATTGGGTGGTAAACATCGTTAAGTGCTGTACGGCCTAAAATACGATCGTAAAGACTTTCAACAATTTCATCGTTATTTTTTAAGGCAGTCATGTTTAAACCGCGTAGTGTACCGCAGTCAGCTTCGTTAATAATAACATCTTGGGCAACGTCAACTAAACGACGAGTTAAGTAACCGGCATCGGCAGTTTTTAATGCCGTATCGGCTAATCCTTTACGAGCACCGTGGGTTGAAATAAAATACTCTAAAATCGTTAGTCCTTCGCGGAAGTTAGATAGAATAGGGTTTTCGATAATTGAAGATGTGGTATCGCCTGCTTTTTGAGGTTTTGCCATTAATCCACGCATACCGCTTAACTGTTTAATTTGCTCTTTTGAACCACGGGCACCAGAATCAAGCATCATGTAAACAGGGTTAAAGCCTTGTCTGTCGCTGCTTAGTGTATCTAATACTTTTTTGGTTAATCGAGAGTTGGCGTGTGTCCAAATATCAATAATTTGATTATATCTTTCATTATTGGTAATAAAGCCCATACCATAGTTGTTTAAAACTTCATCAACTTGGTTTTGAGCATCGCCAATAATTTTAAGTTTTTCATCAGGTGTTTGAATATCGCCAAGGTTAAATGATAAACCGCCTCTAAATGCTGTACGGAAACCAAGTTCTTTAATGTCATCTAAAAATTTAGCAGTTGATGCCATTCCTGTTTTCTTAACAACTATGCCAATGATGTCGCGAAGCGATTTTTTTGTAAGCAATTCGTTAATGTAACCCACTTCGTGTGGCACATATTGGTTAAATATTACACGCCCTGCGGTGGTTTCAATAATTTTTGTAACTAAATTTTCGCCTTCAGGGGCATTCGTTACTTTTATTTTAATCATTGCATGTAAATCAATTTGTTTTTCGTTTACTGCAATTACCACCTCTTCTGCACTGTAAAACACTTTTCCTTCGCCTTTTACTGCATCGTTTTTAAGGTTTCTTTTTGGTTTTGTAAGATAATACAAGCCCAACACCATGTCTTGCGAAGGTACTGCTACCGGAGCGCCATTACTTGGGTTAAGAATGTTGTGAGATGCAAGCATCAAGAGCTGAGCTTCTAAAACGGCTGCATTTCCTAAAGGAACGTGAACCGCCATTTGATCACCATCAAAATCTGCATTAAAAGCTGAACAAACTAAAGGATGTAATTGAATCGCTTTACCTTCAATTAACTTTGGTTGAAACGCTTGAATACCTAAACGGTGCAATGTTGGGGCACGGTTAAGCATAACCGGGTGTCCTTTTAATACGTTTTCTAAAATATCCCAAACAACAGCTTCTTTGCGCTCTACTATTTTTTTAGCTGATTTTACTGTTTTTACTATACCACGCTCAATCATTTTACGAATGATGAACGGCTTAAATAATTCAGCCGCCATTTCTTTTGGTAAACCGCATTCGTGTAGTTTTAATTCAGGCCCCACAACAATTACCGAACGTGCAGAGTAATCAACGCGCTTACCTAACAGGTTTTGACGGAAACGTCCTTGTTTTCCTTTTAATGAATCTGAAAGTGATTTTAATGCGCGATTGCTGTCGGTTTTAACCGCATTTGATTTACGAGAGTTGTCGAATAAAGAATCAACTGATTCTTGTAACATACGCTTTTCGTTACGTAAAATTACATCAGGTGCTTTTATTTCAATTAAGCGCTTTAAACGGTTGTTGCGTATAATTACACGACGATACAAGTCATTTAAATCAGATGTTGCAAAACGTCCGCCATCTAGTGGCACTAGAGGACGTAATTCAGGTGGAATAACCGGAACAACTTTTACAATCATCCACTCTGGTTTATTAACTACATTTTGGTTTGCTTGACGGAAAGCTTCAATTACATTTAAGCGTTTTAAAGCTTCGTTTTTACGCTGTTGCGATGTTTCATTATTTGCCTTATGGCGCAATTCGTATGATAATTCATCTAAATTTAACCTAGATAGTAAATCTTGAATCGCCTCTGCCCCCATCTTAGCAATAAACTTATTTGGGTCAGAGTCGTCCAACATCATATTTTCTTTTGGTAAAGTGTCTATAATGTTTAAGTATTCTTCTTCGGTTAAAAAGTCGAGATAGCTTACAGTTGAAGCAGCTCCTGCATTAATTACAACGTAGCGCTCATAATAAATTATCATATCGAGCTTTTTGGTAGGTAGTCCTAACAAATAACCAATTTTATTTGGCAATGAACGGAAATACCAAATGTGTGCAACCGGAACAACCAAGTTGATATGCCCCATTCTTTCGCGACGCACTTTTTTCTCTGTTACCTCTACTCCACAACGGTCGCAAACTATTCCTTTATAACGAATACGTTTATACTTTCCGCAATGACATTCGTAATCTTTTACCGGCCCAAAAATTCTTTCGCAAAACAAACCATCTCTTTCCGGTTTGTATGTACGATAATTAATTGTTTCAGGCTTCAACACTTCGCCGCTACTTCTTCGCAAAATTGTTTCGGGCGAAGCTAGGCTAATGATGATTTTTGTGAAATTTGATTTTTGTTTATTATCTCTTCTTAATGCCATATTATTATTTCAATATTTTATTTGTCAAAAAAAATTAGGTTATTATTCCATTGTAACATCTAAAGCTAAGCCACGTAATTCATGTAGTAATACATTGAATGACTCTGGTATGCCTGGTGTTGGAATGTTTTCGCCTTTTACAATTGCCTCGTATGTTTTTGCACGTCCTGCAACATCATCACTCTTCACAGTTAACAATTCCTGTAACACATTGGCAGCTCCATAAGCTTCAAGCGCCCAAACTTCCATTTCACCAAAACGCTGACCACCAAACTGTGCTTTACCACCTAAAGGTTGTTGCGTAATTAACGAATATGGTCCAATTGAACGAGCGTGCATTTTGTCATCAACCATGTGGCCTAATTTAAGCATATAAATGATGCCTACTGTAGCCGGTTGATCAAATCGCTCACCTGTTCCACCATCGTACAAATATGTGCGGCCAAACTGAGGTATTTTTGCTTTTTCAGTATAGTCGTTTATTTCATCTGTGCTGGCTCCATCAAAGATAGGTGTTGAGAATTTTAGTCCTAATTTTTGACCTGCCCAAGCTAAAACAGTTTCGTAAATCTGCCCAAGGTTCATACGTGAAGGTACACCTAAAGGATTTAAAACAATGTCAACAGGGGTTCCATCTTCTAAAAATGGCATGTCTTCTTCTTTCACAATCCTGGCCACAATGCCTTTGTTACCATGGCGGCCGGCCATTTTATCTCCTACTTTTAACTTACGTTTTTGAGCGATATAAACTTTTGCAAGTTGAACAATTCCATTTGGTAGCTCATCGCCAACCGATATTTGAAATTTTTCGCGCTTATACTTTCCTAATAAATCATTATAGTGGATAAGATAGTTATGTAATAAGCGTTCTACTTGCTCATTTTTATCTTTATCTGTAGTCCAATTACCTGGATTTACTTCACTAAAATCAACTCTTTCTAATAGTTTTTGTGTGAATTTTGTTCCGCGAGGCACTACTTCTTCGCCTAAAATATTTGTAACACCTTGCGATGTACGTCCGTTAACTAAAACAAATAATTTGTCAACTAATTTTAGTTTTAAGTTGTAAAGATTTTTTTCGTGCTCGGCATCTAATTTTTCAAGCATTGGTTTTTCCTCAGCTTTTTGTTTTTTATCTTTAATTGCACGAGAAAATAACTTTCTATCAACAACAACCCCTTTTATTGAAGGAGATACGCGTAAAGAAGCATCTTTTACATCACCTGCTTTGTCTCCAAAAATTGCACGTAATAGTTTTTCTTCAGGCGAAGGGTCTGTTTCTCCTTTTGGAGTAATTTTTCCGATTAAAATATCGCCTTCTTTTACTTCAGCACCAATTCGTACTATTCCTTTATCATCTAAATCTTTTGTTGCATCCTCACTCACGTTTGGAATATCCGGAGTTAATTCTTCTAAGCCACGTTTTGTATCGCGCACTTCTAGAGAATACTCGTCAATATGAATAGATGTGAATATATCTTCACGTACTATTTTTTCATTAATTACAATCGCATCTTCAAAATTATAACCTTTCCATGGCATAAATGCCACTTTTAAGTTTCTTCCTAAAGCCAACTCTCCGCCTTCGGTTGCATATCCTTCTGTAACTACTTGACCTTTAGAAACTTTATCTCCCTTCTTTACAATTGGCTTTAAGTTAATACAAGTGCTTTGGTTAGTTTTTTGGAATTTAGTAATGTTATATGTTTTTACATCACCTTCAAACGAAACTAATTTTTCATCTTCACTTCTATTATAACGTATGGTAATGCTGTTTGCATCTACATATTCTACTACTCCATCGCCTTCTGCATTAATTAAAACTCGGCTATCTTGAGCAACACGTGCCTCTATTCCTGTTCCTACGATTGGGGCTTGTGGACGCATTAACGGTACTGCTTGACGTTGCATGTTCGATCCCATTAAGGCACGGTTAGCATCATCATGCTCTAAGAAAGGAATTAAAGAGGCTGCAATTGATGCGATTTGATTTGGTGCTACGTCAACTAAGTTTAATTGTTTTGCATCAAGTACCGGAAAATCACCTTCAAAGCGGGCTACTATTTTGTTTGACTTAAAGTTTCCTTTTTCATCAATGTCAGTATTTGATTGAGCTATGTATTTTTGAGCCTCTTCTTCAGCTGTTAAATAAGATATTGGCTTATTCATTTCAACCTTACCATCGCTAACAGGGCGATAGGGTGTTTCAATGAAGCCTAATTTATTTATTTTAGCGAAAACACATAAAGAAGATATTAACCCAATATTTGGCCCTTCAGGGGTTTCAATTGTACATAAACGACCGTAGTGAGTGTAGTGTACGTCACGCACCTCAAAACCTGCACGCTCACGACTTAAACCACCCGGCCCGAGTGCCGATAAACGACGCTTGTGAGTAATTTCAGATAATGGATTGGTTTGATCCATAAATTGAGATAATTGATTAGTCCCAAAAAATGAATTTATTACCGAGCTTAGGGTTTTAGCATTGATTAAGTCGGTTGGCGTAAATACTTCATTATCACGTACATTCATTCGTTCGCGAATAGTGCGAGCCATACGTGCTAAACCCACTCCAAACTGAGCATAAAGTTGTTCACCAACTGTACGTACCCTTCTGTTTGACAAGTGGTCAATATCATCAACATCAGTTTTAGAGTTAATAAGTTCAATTAGATACTTAATGATTAAAATGATGTCTTCTTTTGTTAAAACTCTAATATTTTCAGGAATATTTAAGCCTAATTTTTTATTAATACGGAATCTTCCTACTTCTCCTAAATCATAACGCTTATCAGAGAAAAATAATTTATCAATTACGCTACGTGCTGTTTCCTCATCTGGCGGTTCAGCGTTACGAAGTAAACGGTAGATGAACTCAATAGCTTCCTTTTCAGAGTTTGTTGAGTCTTTTTGAAGCGTGTTGTAAATAATTGCGTAGTCAGTAGTATTCGCATCTTGCTTATGAAGTATGATTGATTTAACACCTGAATCAACAATAAAATCAACATGTTCTTCTTCTAAAATTGTTTCGCGTTCTAAAATAACTTCATTACGCTCAATTGAAACAACTTCACCGGTATCCTCATCAACAAAATCTTCTATCCAAGTTTTTAATACGCGGGCAGCTAATTTACGACCAACTTCGCGTTTTAAAGTAGCTTTGTTTACTTTTATTTCGTCCGCTAAGCCAAATATTTCTAATATTTCTTTATCGCTATGGAAACCAATTGCGCGAAGTAAAGTTGTAACCGGTAATTTTTTCTTACGGTCGATGTATGCGTACATAACACTGTTAATGTCAGTAGCAAATTCAATCCAACTGCCTTTAAATGGAATAACACGAGCGCTATACAATTTAGTACCGTTGGCGTGGCGACTTTGACCAAAGAATACGCCAGGGGAGCGGTGTAATTGACTAACGATAACACGCTCTGCGCCGTTTATAATAAATGAACCTTTTGGAGTCATGTAAGGGATTGTGCCTAAATACACATCTTGCATGATTGGTTCGAAATCTTCATGTTCAGGATCTGTGCAATACAGATATAATTTTGCCTTTAGGGGTACTGCATAAGTAAGCCCTCGCTCAATACATTCATCAAGCCCATAACGAGGAGGGTCGATATAATAATCTTTAAACTCGATTACGAAATTGTTGCGAGCATCTGAAATAGGAAAATTTTCAGAAAACACGCGAAATAACCCTTCTTTCTTTCGGTTTTCAGGTGTTGTTTCGAGTTGAAAAAAATCTTGAAAAGACTGTACTTGAATATCTAAAAAATCTGGGTATTCAAGCGGGAATTTGTTGGACGAGAAATTTACTCGTTTTTGATTTTTATTTGCAGCCAATGGTTTTGAGGTTTAGTTTAATTAAACAAAAAGGACATCAAAGTTCGTTTTTTTTATTTAAAAATGGAAATCAAACTCTCCTTTTAAGAGTTTGATTTCCAAAAAAATAGTTAAATTTATTTAACTTCTACTTTAGCACCAGCTTCTTCTAATGCTTTTTTAATAGATTCAGCTTCTTCTTTGCTGATACCTTCTTTTACTGTTTTAGGAGCACCGTCAACTAAGTCTTTTGCTTCTTTTAAGCCAAGACCAGTTAAGTCTTTTACTACTTTAACCACGCCAAGTTTAGCTGCACCTGCATCGGTTAATACTACGTCAAACGTTGTTTTTGCTGCAGCAGCTTCTCCGCCACCTGCTCCACCTGCTACAACAACTGCTGCTGCTGCTGCTGGTTCAATTCCGTACTCATCTTTTAATACGGTTGCTAATTCTTGTACTTCTTTAACTGTTAGGTTTACTAAAGTTTCGGCTATTGCTTTTATATCTGCCATTTTAATTGATTTTTTTAAGTTAATAAATTGTTTAATTTTTAATAATTTGTTTTTAACTGATTATGCTGCCTCTTCCGACTTTGTTTTGTTTTCTAAGCCGCCAATTACACGACGTATAGGAGATTGTAATAAGCTCACCACATCGGCAATTAGTTCGTTTCTTGACTTAAGTGCTACAAGAGCATCTAATTGGTTATCACCAATAAAGATCATCTCTTCAACATAAGCCGCTTTTAAAGCAGGTTTTTCGCTTTTCTTACGAAAATCTTTAATTACTTTTGCCGGAGCGTTTGAAACTTCGGTAAACATTAAAGCTGTTTCACCTTTTAAAGCCGGTATAAGTTCTACCATTTTAGTGTCGTTTGCACGCTCTAAAGCTTTTTTAAGTAAAGAATTTTTAACTACCTGAACTTTAATTTTCTTTTGAAAACAAGCCCTGCGGAAAGCATTTACTTTTTCAACGGTTAAGGTTGAGCAATCTGCTAAATAAACTTTATCGTTGGCGTTTAATTTTTCAACCAATTCGTCGATAAATTGTGTTTTTTCTGCTTTGTTCATTAATACAGGGTTTAATTAAATGATTTAGTATCGATTGTTATTCCTGGGCTCATAGTACTGCTCATGGTTACCGATTTTACATAGGCGCCTTTTGCGCTACTTGGCTTTAATTTAACGATAGTTGATAATAATTCATTTGCATTTTCTGCAATTTTTTGAGCATCAAATGATACTTTTCCAATTGCTGCATGAATAATACCAGCTTTGTCAACTTTAAAGTCAATTTTACCGCCTTTTGAGTCTTGAACAGCCTTACCAATTTCCATGGTAACGGTTCCTGTTTTTGGGTTTGGCATTAATCCGCGAGGACCTAATACCCTACCTAAAGCACCAACTTTACCCATAACTGAAGGCATAGTAATGATTACATCTACATCAGTCCAACCTCCTTTAATTTTCTCGATGTATTCATCAAGTCCTACAAAATCAGCTCCTGCTGCTTTTGCTTCTGCTTCTTTATCAGGTGTAACCAGCGCTAAAACTTTTAGGGTTTTTCCTGTACCATGAGGTAAGGTAACAACTCCACGAACCATTTGGTTAGCTTTGCGAGGGTCAACTCCTAAACGGACAGCCAAGTCCACAGATGCATCAAACTTAGTGGTAGTAATTTCTTTTACCACTTTGCTAGCATCTGCAACCGAGTAGCTTTTTTTATTGTCGAATTTCGACTCAGCTACTTTTCTTTTTTTAGTCAACGTTGCCATTTTCTTAGCTTTTTAATTGTTAATAATTAATTTAATTTTAAGGTCTTTGTCCAGATACTGTTATTCCCATACTGCGTGCGGTACCAACTACCATGTTCATTGCCGATTCAATTGTAAAACAATTCATATCTACAATTTTATCTTCGGCAATTTTTTTAACTTGTTCCCAAGTAATAGAACCAACTTTCTTACGATTGCTGTTTGATGAACCGGTTTGCACTTTAGAAGCCTCTTTAATTTGAATGGCAACAGGTGGACGTTTGATTACAAAATCGAACGATTTATCGTTGTAAACATTAATTATTACAGGTAAAACTTTACCTGCGGCATCTTGCGTACGAGCATTAAACTGCTTGCAAAATTCCATAATGTTTACACCTTTGGCACCTAATGCCGGACCAATTGGAGGTGATGGGTTGGCAGATCCGCCTTTAATTTGCAATTTTACAATTGCTGATAACTCTTTTGCCATTTTATTGTTATTTTATTTGTGTTTACTAACCTTCTGTTCTCACATACCTTATCTTTGGAAGCATTAAATCAAAGGCATTCAGTTGGTTAATTTTTTATTTATTCTTTTTCTACTTCTCCAAAATTTAATTCAACCGGGGTTTTACGCCCAAATATTTTAACAGTAACCTTAATTTTCTTTTTATCGTCCATAATCTCTTCAATTATGCCATTAAAGCCGTTGAAAGGGCCATTAATTACTTTTACAGATTCTCCAACTATATAATTAGAGGTTACAGTACCTTCGCTTTCTGATAACTCATCTACTTTACCTAAAATACGATTAACTTCGCTTAAGCGCATTGGAACCGGGTCACCTCCTTTTGTTTCACCTAAAAATCCTATTACACCGGTAATATTTTTTATAGCGTGGGGCACTTCACCTGTTAAGTTTGCTTCGATTAAGATGTAGCCAGGATAAAATGAGCGCTCTTTTGTGGTTTTTTTCCCATTTCTAATTTGAATAACTTTTTCAGTAGGAATTAATACTTGAGAAACAAAATCATTCATTTTTAATCGAACTATTTCAGACTCGATGTACTGTTTCACCTTTTTCTCTTGCCCACTAATTGCACGAACAACGTACCACTTTTTGTTTGAATTATCTACTTTTGCTGCTTTTGTTGTCATTTTAAGGCTTATTTAAGTAAATCGTAAGCTTGTTTAATCAGTAATTCAAAAACGAAGTCCATTCCAAACACAACCAATGCTATCATGATTGAAGAAACCATTACTACAATTGCACTGCTTTGTAACTCAGACCAAGTTGGCCAACTCACCTTATTAAAAAGCTCGTTTTTACTTTCTACTATATATGTTCCTAATTTACTCATACGTTTTTATTTCAATTATTTAAAATTAAACCTTATTGCTCATTGCACGGGCTGAGAGATTCGAACTCCCATCAACGGTTTTGGAGACCGCGATTCTACCATTGAACTAAGCCCGTATTGTTAATTTATTTAAACAGCAAAATGGCATACCCTTTTGGGCAGCCATTTTACTGTGATAAACTATGGCTTTTAGTCTAATATTTCAGTTACTTGACCGGCACCCACGGTACGACCACCTTCGCGAATAGCAAAGCGTAAACCTTTGTCCATTGCAATTGGATTAATCAAGTTAACAGTGATAGTTACGTTATCGCCAGGCATAACCATTTCGCGACCTGATTCTAATTCAATTTCTCCGGTTACATCAGTAGTACGGAAATAGAATTGAGGGCGGTACTTGTTTTGGAATGGGGTATGACGACCGCCTTCTTCTTTTTTAAGGATATAAACCTCTGCTTTAAATTTAGCGTGTGGTTTTACTGAACCTGGCTTAGAAATTACCATTCCACGACGGATATCTTTCTTTTCTATACCGCGTAATAATAACCCTACGTTATCACCAGCTTCACCATAATCAAGAATTTTACGGAACATTTCAACGCCTGTAACAGTTGAGTTTAATTTATCAGCACCCATACCGATAATTTCAACTGGGTCGTTTGAGTTAATAACCCCTGTTTCAATACGGCCTGTAGCAACTGTTCCACGACCTGTAATTGTAAATACGTCTTCAACCGGCATTAAGAATGGTTTATCCTTATCACGCGGAGGTAATGGAATATACTCATCTACTGCGCTCATTAATTCCATAATTTTTTCAACCCATTTTGGATCTTTATTTAAACCACCCAAAGCTGAGCCACGAATAATAGGTGTATTATCACCATCAAATTTATAGAATGAAAGTAATTCACGAATTTCCATTTCAACTAAGTCTAATAACTCAGTATCTTCAACCATATCCACTTTGTTCATAAAAACAACGATACGAGGTACACCTACTTGGCGAGCCAATAAGATGTGCTCACGCGTTTGAGGCATAGGGCCATCTGTTGCAGCAACTACTAATATTGCGCCATCCATTTGGGCAGCACCTGTAACCATGTTTTTAACATAGTCAGCGTGACCTGGGCAGTCAACGTGAGCATAGTGACGTTTTTCTGTTTGGTACTCAACGTGAGATGTGTTGATTGTAATACCGCGCTCTTTCTCTTCAGGAGCATTATCAATTGATGAGAAATCGCGTTGTTCTGCTAATCCTTTATCGGCTAAAACTGTTGTAATAGCTGCTGTTAAGGTTGTTTTTCCGTGGTCAACGTGACCAATTGTTCCAATATTTACGTGTGGTTTGGAACGGTCGAATTTTTCTTTTGCCATAGTTGTTTATTTTATCTGTTGTTATATATTTGTTTTAAAAATTTTCGTTTTAATACATTTGTGAGTTATAAACATATCTAAAAAGTTAGATAGAATACATCTCATTTTTTCAATCGAGCTGTTGAGCAGGATTGAACTGCCGACCTCTTCCTTACCAAGGAAGTGCTCTACCACTGAGCTACAACAGCTTAATTTTATTAGCTAAGCGCTTTTAAAATTGAGCTATTTTAAAGAACAATGTGTACATACACCAAAAGTCCCTCATTTTACGGGACTTTGAAGTAAAACCGCAACCGTGATGCACAAGCCTTAGTTTTACTTTTGCCTTTTGCTCTTCACATAAAGGCTATGTATCCAACTTCACTTTTAACTTTAATAGTTAAACTCTTGAGCGGAAGACGGGTCTCGAACCCGCAACCTCCAGCTTGGAAGGCTGGAGCTCTACCAATTGAGCTACTTCCGCTTGGACTAGTTCCTGAATAAAAAATAATCTTTTTTATCGTAAACTTTTGTGGGCCAGGATGGATTCGAACCACCGAAGTCGTGAGACAGCAGATTTACAGTCTGCCCCATTTGGCCACTCTGGTACTGACCCAATCCAAAGAGCCGAAGAAGGGACTCGAACCCCCGACCAGCTGATTACAAATCAGCTGCTCTACCAGCTGAGCTACTTCGGCTTTTTTATTAAACTACAAAGAACTTCCCTATAAAAAGGGTTGCAAAGGTAGAAATAGTTTTGTTATTTGCAAAATCAATTTCAACTTTTTTTTAAAATAATTCTTCTTTTTTTTACAGCCCTAAAAATAGTGAATAAAAGACTCGATATAATAGTTGTTGGCGGTGGTGCAGCCGGCTTTTTTGCCGCAATTAATATTGCCGAAAAATGTAAAAATGCTAAAATTACAATTATTGAAAAGGGCGACAAGTTGCTTCAAAAAGTGAAAATATCAGGTGGCGGACGCTGCAACATTAGTAATAATTGCAACAATAATCTCTCACTCGTTAAAAATTATCCAAGGGGCGAAAAAGAATTAATGCAAGTTTTTGCCCGTTTTAATGTGAGTAACACCGTTCAATGGTTCAATAACCACGGCCTTGCCTTAAAAGTTGAAAATGACGAGCGAATGTTTCCTAAAACAAACTCTAGCCAAACTGTAATTGATTGCTTCTTAAAACTTGCTGTTCAACTTAATGTAAATATTGAATTAAAATGTGCTTTAAATTTAATTACTAAAACTGAAACCGGTTTTACTTTAAATACTACAAAAGGTATTTTTTTAGCAGATGCTCTTATTTGTGCTATCGGTGGTTTTAATAAAATTGAACATTATTCTTTTTTGCAAAAAATTGGCCATAAAATCATAAAACCTATACCTAGCTTATTTACTTTTAATTTACCTGAAAACCCTATTACCAAACAATTGCAAGGCGTTGCCATAAAAAATGTAAAAATAAGTTTAACTGAATTTAAAAAAAGTTACGAAGGAGATGTGCTAATTACACACTGGGGATTAAGTGGCCCTGTGGTTTTAAAACTATCTGCTTTCTGCGCTAATGAACTACACGAAAAACAATATGAGACTAAAATTACAATTAACTTTATTTCAAGCATAAATGAGGAGCAATGTTTTACAATGCTGTTACTGTTTCAGAAAAACAATTTTAAAAAAAATATTCGTTCTAATGCTTTTTTAGATTTGCCTAAACGCTTATGTGAATACCTTACTCAGCTTGTTTTTATTGAAAGTGATATGCTTTGGGCAGATGTGCCTCAAAAAAAAATTAGACAATTATCAACTTTAATTTGTGCCTTTACCTTGCAAATGAAAGGAAAAACAACATTTAAGGAAGAGTTTGTAACATGCGGAGGTATTGATTTAAAAGAAATTGATTTTAAAACCATGCAAAGCAAAGTTATCAAAAATTTATTTTTTTGCGGTGAAGTTATTAATGTTGACGGGATAACAGGAGGTTTTAATTTTCAAAATGCGTGGAGTACAGCTTGGATATGTTCAGAAAATTTTAATAGTAGTGTACAAAAAAGTGTGTGAGTTTTTAAACGATTTTTAAATTTTTCTTTAAAAATTCATCAAGGGCGCTTGCGTTTTTTTAATGCGCATAGAGTTTGATTAAAAGCACATTAAAATTTACCTTGTTAAAATTTTTGGTAGTGTACAAAAAACTGTGCATTTCGACAGGCTCAATTTGTTAAAATTTTTGGTAGTGTACAAAAAACTGTGCATTTCGACAGGCTCAATGTTCAGTTTTTTAATGCTGTATAAAAAAAGAAATTCTTTGAATACATAAAATACAATGCTCGTCACTCTGAACTTGTTTCAGAGTCTCTAGTTCAGATTCCGAAACAGGTTCGGAATGACTTTGATTTTTTTTAGAAGATACTGTATAAAAAGCACAAGCCAAAGGCGTTTCGCTGAGGGTGCGAGGGAGTGAATTAATTTTTCTTTTCTATAGTTTGTCAGGTCGAGCGCAGTCGAGACCTTTGTTATAGAATTTGTAGTTCTGCGATATAAAAAATGTTTGCTTTCTCCTTTCTTTTGGCTTGACCCAAAAGAAACAAAAAGTCAAGACTACATAACATTTCACTAAAAATCATCGTTCCTAAAGCCCGACGATTTGGAACTCGCTCTCCACCCACAAGCTTGCGCCGAGCTTCAAACAACAAATCGTCTTTTCACAGCCCTACGCTTTTTATGAAACGATTTTTTACGTGAAATTTTATGAGGTCGGGATTTTTTAGTGTCATGCTGAACTAGTTTCAGCATCTCGTTCTATGATTCCGAAACAAGTTCGGAATGACCCAAATTTGGTAGCGCACAAAAAACTGTGCATTCCGACAGGCTCAATGTGCAGTTTTTTGGTGCTGTATAAAAAAAAGAAATTCTTTGAATATATAAAATACAACGCTCGTCACTCTGAACTAGTTTCAGAGTCTCTAGTTCAGATTCCGAAACAGGTTCGGAATGACATTTACTCGTCTTGAAAGCGCGCAAGCCAAAGGCGTTTCGCTGAGGGTGCGAGGGAGTGAATTAATTTTTTAAGCAAATTCATCGAGGGCGCTTGCGTTTTTTTAATGCGCTTTACTTGTTGAACCTTGGCGCATTAAAATTTACCTTGATTGAATTTGCGCAAAAAATTAAGAGCGCAGGGAAAGACCGAAACGAGGTTGTTGAGCTTGTCGAAACACCGATTTCTTTTGCTTACTTTTCTTTTAAAAGAAAAGTAATGAAGAAAAAGGAATAATTTTTTTAAAACCTTGTTTGCTTTCTCCTTTCTTTTGGCTTGACCCAAAAGAAACAAAAAGTCAAGACTTCAT
>JAFDYB010000080.1 GCA_018267655.1 Bacteroidota bacterium | reverse complement strand
ATCAAGGTAATTTTTAATGCGCCAAGGTTCAACAAGTAAAGCGCATTAAAAAAACGCAAGCGCCCTCGATGAATTTGCAGTAAAAAAATTAATTCACTCCCTCGCACCCTCAGCGAAACGCCTTTACTTATGCTTTTTTTTATGCAGTAGCTCTAAAAAAATTCAAGGTCATTCCGAAATGTTTCGGAATCTTAGAACGAGATGCTGAAACTAGTTCAGCATGACACTAAAAAAAACGACCTCATAAAATTTCACGTAAAAAATCGAGTTCATAAAAAGCGCAGGGCTGTGAAAAGACGATTTGCTGTTCGAATTTTCTTCATTACTTTTCTTTTAAAAGAAAAGTAAGCAAAAGAAATCGGCGTTTCGATCTTTCCCTGCGCTCTTAATTTTTTGCGCAAATTCAATCAAGGTAAATTTTAATGCGCCAAGGTTCAACAAGTAAAGTGCATTAAAAAAACGCAAGCGCCCTCGATGAATTTGCAGTAAAAAATTAATTCACTCTCTCGCACCCTCAGCGAAACGCCTTTACTTATACTTTAAATAAACCCACCTTTTTGAGAAGAGATTAGATAAATTGCTCTGATACTGTTTTTTGAAAAATATAGTTAATTAACCTTACCATTTTGCGTCAGGCATGCTGCGGGCTAAACTTTGCATTTCAGCAAGTATGTAACCCATGTGCTCGGTATGTAAGCCTATTTTTCCGCCTGTTTGCATAAATGTGTCTTTAGGTATGCCTAAATTAGCTTCTTGAAATAGTGTTATTATTTCTTTTTGCCATTTAGCTTTAAATGAGTTGGCATCAACGGCAATTTTTTGCTTTACTGCCCATTCTTCTACTTCGTCGCTGTAAAATAAATCGTCACTAAACCGCCATAATTCGTTAATGGCGTTTTGTGCTTTTAAATTACTTTCGTCTGTGCCTAAGCCAAATCGTAAAATCCAATTACTGCTGTGGCGGTAGTGATAAGTAATTTCCTTTACAGATTTTGCGGCAATACCGGCAATTGTTTCGTCGCTACTATTTTGTAAGCCGGTGTATAGGTGTAAATCAAAGTTATCAACCATAACTTGCCTAATCAGTGTAAAGGCATAATCATTATTTGGTTGTTCAACTAATTTTGTATTGTAAAAATCACGCTCGCTTCTAGAGTATGCAAAAGTATCTTCAGTATTATTTTTGTTTTCAATTTTAGCAGCGTATTCTAACAAAGCTTTACTTCTTCCTAATATATCTAATGAAATATTAGTTAGTGCTAAATCTTCTTCTAAAAATGGGCCGTGCCCGGTCCATTCGCTTAAACGTTGCGAAAGTATTAAGCCATTATCGGCAAGGCGTAAAATGTATTTTAAATGATTGTTCACTGTAGTATTTTTTATGGTGATTACATGTGTTTAATAGCATCGGGTACTTGGTAAAAAGTTGGATGGCGAAAAATTTTATCGTTGGCAGGGTCAAAAAATGAGCCTTGCTCCTCTGGACTGCTAGATACGATATTAGAAGACATAACTACCCATATAGCAACGCCCTCCATGCGACGGGTGTACGTATCTCGAGCATTTTGTAATGCCATTTCTTTATCAAAGGCGTGAATGTTGCCGGCGTGAACAAAGGGTTGGCCTGATTTTTTTTGTATAAATACCTCCCATAATGGGCCTTGAGAATCTTTCATAAGTTTAATTTTTAAATTATTTTATTATTTATTTTTAAGCGGCAACTGATTTTTGTTTTTGTTTTTCGGCATAAGCTGCAGCAGCAGCCCTTACCCAAGCACCATTGTTATGAGCTTTTACTCTTGCTTCTATACGCTCTTTATTACATGGACCGTTCCCTGAAATAACATTTTTAAATTCTACCCAATCAGGCTCATTAAAATCATATTCCTGTTTTGCTTCATTCCATTTTATACCTGAGTTTGTAGGATAATCTAAGCCTAAATAATCAATTTGTGGCACAGTTTGGTTGACAAATTTTTGGCGCAGCTCATCATTGGTTTCGCGTTTAATGCGCCATTTTAAAGCATTTTCGCTATTAGGGCTTTCTTTATCGGGTGGGCCAAACATCATAAGCGTTGGAAACCAGAACCGATTAAGAGCATCTTGCGCCATCTTTTTTTGATCGGGAGTGCCAAAAGCTAAGGCACACATACCCTCGTAACCTTGGCGTTGATGAAAACTCTCTTCTTTACAAATTCGAATCATTGCGCGACTATATGGCCCATAGCTTGTACGCTGTAACATTACCTGATTCATAATAGCTGCACCATCAACTAACCAGCCAATGGCGGGTACATCTGCCCAAGTAAGCGTTGGATAATTAAATATTGATGAGTACTTTGCCTTACCGGTATGCAAAGCATCAAGTAACTCATCGCGACTAATTCCCATACTTTCGGCGGCGGTGTACAGATATAAACCATGACCACCTTCATCTTGCACTTTTGCCAACAGCACTAATTTTCTACGTAGGCTAGGGGCACGGGTAATCCAATTACCCTCCGGCAACATACCAACTATTTCGCTATGCGCATGTTGCGAAATTTGCCTAATGTTATGTTTGCGATAGTTTTCGGGCATCCAATCTTTAGGCTCAATCATTTCGCCATTTGCCAATTTAGATTCAAATAATTGTTCAAAATCAAGTGTTTTCATTACAAAAAATTACGTTAAAAAATCGTTCAAATTACATATTTTTATATCTAATACAAAAGCAAAATAAAAATTATGTAAATTAATTAGTATCAAATTTAGCTTTAAAAAGCGCTCATTCAAAATAAAAAAGAAATTAAGTTATTGATTTTCGTCATTTTTTAGCAAATTATAGCATGCAAT
This sequence comes from Bacteroidota bacterium, assembly GCA_018267655.1. Classification (GTDB taxonomy): domain Bacteria; phylum Bacteroidota; class Bacteroidia; order B-17B0; family Aurantibacillaceae; genus Aurantibacillus. The sequence goes on along the minus strand of JAFDYB010000080.1, from coordinate 101,245 downwards.
CGTTGCTAAATTTTAATTAAATTTGCCCCCTTTCATGGCAAGATTTCATAAATTAAAAATTAAAGATATAAAGCGCGAAACAAATAAAGCAGTTTCGTTGGCTTTTGATATTCCACCATTGCAGCAAGCTGAATATCAATTTAAACAAGGGCAATATTTAACGCTAAAGTTAAACCTAAATGGAGAAGAGTTACGCCGCTCGTATAGCATTTGCACAAGTCCATTTACTGATAAGGATTTGCGTGTAGCCGTAAAAGAGGTAGAGGGAGGTGCAGCCAGTACGTATATTAATCGTAATTTAAAAGTAGGCGATGAAATAGAGGTAATGACCCCTATGGGTAATTTTTATACTACACTTAGTGGAGCGAATAAAAAAAATTATGTGCTTTTTGCAGGAGGTAGTGGCATTACCCCAATGATGAGCATAGTAAAAAGCATTTTGCACATTGAAAAGCAAAGCTCTGTTACGCTTATTTATGCTAACAAAGATATTGAAAATACAATTTTTAAAACAGAACTAGATGCAATTGCTCAACAAAGTGCAGCCTTTAAATTAATTTATGTTTTTGAAAATGCATCTCAAGCACCTAATGATTTACAAACAGGAATTATAACACAAGAAAAATGCTCGAAATTAGTACAACAGTTTAATTTAAAAGATGCTTCTGATTTTTTTATTTGCGGACCAGGGCCTTTGATGGATAATGTTAAAAATGCATTGCAGGCAGCTAATATTGCAAATGATAAAATAAAAATAGAATATTTTAGCGCCGTAGTTGATGCGGTAAACAAAGCAATAGCAGGCAACGATGCTAAAGACGTAACTGCTGATGTTACAGTTGTTCAATACGGTATCGAAACTAATTTTAAATTAAATACTTCGGGTATTAGTGTTCTCGATGCTTCGATAGAGGCTGGTATAGATGCCCCTTTTAGTTGTAAAGGTGGTGTATGCTGCACTTGTAGAGCAAAAGTTATTGAAGGATCTGTAAAAATGAATGTTAATTTTGCATTAACTGATGATGAGGTAAAAAACGGTTATATTTTAACCTGCCAATCACACCCAACTTCACAAAAACTAGTAATTGATTTTGATGCAATATAAAACAGTAAAACATACTACAAGCGTTTTTCGCATTAAGTTTTACATCTTGTTTAGTGTGATAGTTTGGGCTATTAATTTAAATGCACAAACAAAAGTTCTTGATAAGGTTATTGCCGTAGTTGGAAAAAATCCTGTTTTATTAAGTGATATAGAAGGTGCCATGGCTGAACAAGAAAAAAACAATATGCCATTAAACAAGTGCCAGGCTTTTGAAGCAATTGTTTTGCAAAAACTACTAATAGCGCAGGCTGAGCGCGACAGTGTAGTGGTTAATGATAACGAGGTAGAGCAAGAGATGAGTAAAAGAATGTCGTACTTTATTAATCAATTTGGTAGCGAAGAAAAATTGGAAGAGTTTTACGGTAAACGCATCAACATAATAAAAGACGAGCTTAGGCAAGATGTTAAAGAGCAACTTGTGTCGCAAAAAATGCGAGGAAAAATAATTGGTGATACTAAGCTAACACCTGCTGAAGTGAGGCTGTATAGCAGCTCAGTTCCACAAGATTCGTTACCGCTTGTAAACTCAGAAGTTGAGTTACAACAAATTGTAATAAAACCAAGATATAGCGAAGATGAAAAATTAGCGGCGCACGATAAATTAGAAAACATAAGAAAGCAAGTACTAAATGGCGAAAAATCAATAGCCATGATGGCTAGATTGTACAGTGAAGACCCTGGTTCGGCAAAAGATGGCGGTGTTATTAATAATGTTACAAAAGGCATGATGGTGCCCGAGTTTGAGTCGGTTGCATTTCGATTAAAAACAGGCGAAATTTCAAACGTATTTGAAACGCCTTATGGCTACCATTTTATACAGCTTATAAAACGTAAAGGAGAATTATTAGATTTAAGGCACATACTAATAATGCCTAAGTTGTCTAACGCCGATGTTTTCCGTGCAAAATTAGTACTTGACACAATTTATAACGAAATAAAAGAAAATAAAATTTCATTTGAAAATGCAGCACGAAAATACAGCGAAGATAAAGACACAAAACAAAACGGCGGATTAATGATAAACCAAGCCACCGCCAGCACTAAATTTGACATGGAAAGTATAACAGAATTAGATAAAAATTTAGTAATTACTTTAAACAGCATGGAGTTAAATGACTTTAGCAAACCAATGCAGTTTCACGAACGCGATGGTAAACCGGCGTATCGCTTAGTTCGTTTAAAAAATAGAATTGACCCACATAGAGCAAATATAAAAGATGATTACCCGCGCCTTTTAATGATGGCAACTGCCGAAAGAAATAAAAAAATATTAAAAGAATGGATACATAAGCGCTCAAAAATTACCTACATGAAATTCGATTCGGAGTACAGTATTTGTAAATTTCCAAAAGAGTGGGTGATTTCAACAATTAATAATTGAACGATGCGCTATAATTACTCTGAGAAGAAAAAAGCTGTCTTACAGGATCTTATAAGAGAATTTTAGCATACAATTTTCCCCGTTTACTATTATATTTTTTGCCAATTTTTTATAATAAAATAGTTTATCGAAAAAATTATTATTTAGAAAAATTCTAAATTATTAAAATGCTCAAAAAAAAATGCGAAAAATAAAACCAACATATACATATTCTACTAATTTTGCCGTGTTTTATGTCATTATTTTGTCATCGTTATACTTCTACATCCAACCAATACAACTCTTTTTCTATGAAATATCTCTTTTTTAAACCTGCTTCAAAGAATATTTTAGCTTTGTTTTTAGCAATTCTTTGTTTCTCCTTTTCAATTAAAGCGCAAGACGGAGAAAAGATTTTTAAGCAAAATTGTGCAGTTTGCCACGCATCTCACTCTGACCAAATGTTAACCGGTCCAGGTTTAAAAGGAATTTTTGACCGCGTTCCAAAACCGGCAGAAGAGTGGTTAACAAAGTGGATTATTAATAACCAAAAAGTATTAAAAAGCGGCGATGCTTATGCAAATCAAATTTATAATAAATATGGTAAAGCCCAAATGTCTGTTTTCGAGGGTCAAATCAACGAAAAAGATGTTGCAGCAATTATTGCTTTCTTAAAAGGGCCGGATCCATCTGCAAAAACACCGCTTGCATCTGCGGCGGGAGCAGGAGATACAAAGGCTAGTTCAAATGAAGATAATAAAAGTATTGAGCCTGTATTTTTAGTAGTAGCCATAATAGTATTTTTGGCTATCTTAATGGTTGCATTCCGCAGTGTACGAGCATCTTTACAAAATACGGTGAACAGAAGCGAAGGAAAATCAGAAGTTCCTCAAACAACTTTTTGGCAAGAAGCAAAAGATTGGATGAGCGGACACCGTCGTTTAATGGGAGTTTTTGTGATAATTATATGCTTTGTTGGTATGAAATCGTGTTGGGACGCATGTTTCAATATTGGCGTTTATTATAATTGGAAAACGCAAAAGGGTTATAAACCAGAACAGCCAATTCGCTTTTCACACAAATTACATGCAGGCGACAATGAAATTGCTTGTCAATATTGCCATAATTCAGTTGAAAAATCGCGCAGAGCAGGAATTCCAACAGTAAACATTTGTATGAATTGCCATAAAGGCATACAAAAAGGACCTCAATACGGAGAAAAAGAAATTGCAAAAATATACGAAGCAGCAGGCTTTGATCCTAAAACTACTAAATACGACCCAACAAAACAAAACCCTATTAAATGGGTAAAAGTGCATAATTTGCCTGACCACGTTTATTTTAACCACTCACAGCACGTTGTTGTAGGAAAATTAGATTGTGCTCAATGCCATGGCAATTTAAAAGAAATGACTGTTGCAGAACAAAGAGCTCCTTTAACAATGAAATGGTGTATAGAATGCCATCGCAAAACAGAAGTGGCCATGAAAGACAATGCATATTACGATAAATTACACAAAGCACTTAAAGAAAAATACGCTAACCAATACGATGTCAAGTTTACTGTTGAGAAAATTGGTGGTTTAGAGTGTGGCAAATGTCACTATTAATATTTAGAAATTAGAAATTTAATACTATGTCTAAGAAATACTGGAAAGGTTTACCCGAGCTTAACAATAGCCCTGAATATTTAGAGCGAAGCAAAAACGAATTTGCTGAGCCTCTTCCAATAGATGAATATCTAGGAGGCGATAATGCAGAAAAAGAAGGTACTTCGCGCCGCGATTTCCTTAAAGTAATGGGCTTCAGCACTGCAGCTGTTGCGCTCGCTGCTTGTGAAACTCCGGTAATAAAGGCAATTCCTTATGTTGTAAAACCTGAGGAGGTTACACCTGGTGTTGCAAATTTTTACGCATCTACTTTTTATGATGGGCATGATTATGCTTCTGTACTTGTAAAAACAAGCGAAGGTCGCCCTATTAAAATTGAAGGAAACGATCTTTCAATGATTAGTCATGGCGGAACTAGCGCACGTGTGCAAGCTTCTGTGTTAGGTTTGTACGATGGAGCGCGTCTTCGCGGACCAATAGTAAAAGGAAAAGATCAAAATTGGAAATCAACTGATGATACTGTTACTGCTGCTTTAAAGGGAGGTAATGTTCGCATATTAACTTCAACTATTATTTCTCCTTCAACAAATGCTGTACTTAATGAGTTTGTTTTAAAATATCCGGGTACAAAAGTTGTAACATACGATTCTGTTTCTTACAATGCCTTAACACTTGCAAATAAAAATGTATTTGGCAAATCTGTTGTTTCGTCTTACGACTTTAGTAAGGCAAAAGCAATAGTAGGCATCGCTTGCGACTTTTTAGGAAATTGGTTAAACCCAATTGAATTTGCAAAACAATACGCAAAAACCAGAAAAGTAAGTAAAGAAAAGCCTGAAATGAGTAAGCATATTCATTTCGAAACAAACCTTTCTCTTACAGGAGCAAATGCAGATGAGCGCTACATGGTAAAACCTACTGAGTTAGGCGCCGTTACAGTTGCATTGTATAATGAAATAGCTGCTCAAACCGGTGCTTCAAAAGTTTCCGGTAATGATAAAACATCTAACCCTGATGCTCAAAAAGCAATTAAAAAAGCAGCCGATTACTTAGTTAAAAATAAAGCGCAATCACTTGTTGTTTCAGGGATTAATGATGAAGGTGTTCAAACCCTTGTAAACGGAATTAATAAAATGCTTGGTAATTACGGACAAACCGTAAGCGTTGAAGACTATTACAATTTTAAACAAGGTAGTGATAAAGATTTTGCAGATTTAGTATCGGATATGGCTGCAGGAAAAGTGAGTGTATTGATGACTTACAATTGCAACCCGGTTTACACAGCGCCTGCTTCAATGAAGTTTGTTGATGCATACAAAAAAGTTGCCACTAAAATTTCGTTTGCACAAGTGCTTGACGAAACAGCGCAATTAGCTGATATTGTTTGCCCCGACCATCATTATTTAGAATCATGGAATGATGCTTGCCCTAAGCGTGCTCATTATTCGTTACAACAACCCACAATAAATCCAATATTCTCTGCGCCTCGCCATGAGGGTACACGCCAATTTCAAGACTCATTATTAAAGTGGGCAGGAATAAAAACAGATTATTTAAGCTATTTGCAAGGCGTTTGGAATAATAAAATTTTCCCTAACCAAGGTAAACACAACGATTTTCCAACATTTTGGGCGCATGCTTTGCATGATGGTGTTGTTAAAACAATCATCTTAAAAGAAGCTCAGGTAGATTTTATTCCGGTTGAACTAGATTCGTTAGGCAAACCTTTAATGAAAGGTGTTGCTACTATTGTTAAAGAGTCAACAGAAGAGCTTGCAGTACCTGATAGTTTAGTAGTTCCAACACAAATAATTGAACAAGCTGATAAAAAAGGCGACGCAAAAGTTACAGTAGTTGAAGAGATAAAAAATAAAGATAACAAAAACGAAAAAGAATCTTTACCTACGCCTGATTATAATAAAGCTGCGGCCATGGCAACAGCTACAAAAGGTGGAGCTTTTGATTTATTTGTATATGAAAAAATTGGTTTAGGTAATGGCAATCAATCAAATAATCCTTGGTTAATGGAGTTACCCGATCCTATCTCAAAAGTAACTTGGGATAATTACATTACTATGTGCCCATCTGACGTTAAAACATTAGGTTTACACGAAATGCTACGTCAAGATATTGATGGTTCTTATGCCGACTTATCCCTTGGAGGAGTTAAAGTAACTGTACCTGTTTACCCTCAACCTGGTCAAACGCCTGGTACAATAGGACTAGCACTAGGTTATGGCCGCACTGCTGAAACATTAAAAGTTGCCTACAACGTAGGCGCTAATGCATTTCAGTTTTTAAGTGTTATTAACGGAACCATTCAAACTATAGTTCCTAATGTAAGCATTGCAAAAGCTGAAGGAAAACATAGATTTTGTGCCACACAAATTCAACACACAATAATGGGGCGCGAAGAGCAAATCTTACGTGAAGTATCATTAAACGAATATAAAGAATTAGATAAAAATGTGTTTAATCCTCCTGCTGAATTAACTATGCACGGTGGAGCCAAAAAACATGTGAAAGAAATTGACTTGTGGGATCAGCATCCGCGTATGAATCATAAATGGGGTATGACCATTGATATGAATGCGTGTATTGGTTGTGCAGCTTGTGTTGTAGCTTGTACAAGCGAAAACAATGTGGCAGTAGTTGGAAAAGAAGAAGTAAGTAAAACACGTGATATGTTTTGGTTACGTATTGATCGCTATTACAGCTCTGATATGACCCGCGAAAAAGCTCATGAAGAAGGCATCGGTTCAAGGCGCATGTATTTGGATATGGAAAACCCTTCACTAAACCCTAAGGTTACTTTCCAGCCAATGATGTGTCAGCATTGCAATCATGCACCTTGTGAAACTGTTTGTCCGGTTTTAGCTACAAGTCATAGTACAGAGGGCTTAAACATGATGACTTACAACCGCTGTATAGGTACACGTTATTGTGCAAACAACTGCCCTTTTAAAGTGCGTCGCTTTAACTGGTTAAGCTACACTACAAACAGTTGGTTTGCAGATATTAACCCTGCTCAACAAGAGCTTGGTCGCATGGTATTAAATCCTGAAGTGATTGTTCGCGAGCGCGGTGTTATGGAAAAGTGTTCTATGTGCCAACAACGTTTACAAGCCGGTAAATTGGTTGCTAAGAAAAAAGGACAGCCTTTAGAAGACGGGCTAATTAAAACAGCTTGTCAACAAGCTTGCCCTACTAACGCTATCATGTTTGGAGACTTAAACGATGAAAATTCAGAAGTAGTAAAGTGGAGAAACAGCGATCGTAATTATTTATTGCTTGAAGAAATGGGCATTAAACCAACCGTTTCATACATGATGAAAGTTCGTAATCAAGATGAAAAAATGATACATGAAGAGGCTGGCAAAGAAGTAAAAACAGAGAAAAAAGAACAAGCATAAATTAAAAATATTCATAAACACTGATAAATTAGCATTATGCACGCAGAATCAGAAATAAGAGTCCCGTTAATATTAGGTAACAAGAGTTACCGTCAAATTACAGATGATATCATCAGACCAATTGAAGCCAAACCAGCCAAAGGTTGGTACACTTTAGTTACCATTTTTTCTCTTTGCTTTTTGTGGGGAATTTTTAGCCTTGCCTACACCATAGGTATTGGAATTGGTGCTTGGGGTAACAACAATGGCGTTGATTGGGCATGGGACATTACCAACTTCGTTTGGTGGATTGGTATTGGACACGCAGGTACTTTAATTTCTGCAGTGTTGTTGTTGTTTCGTCAAAAATGGCGCATGGCAATTAACCGATCTGCTGAAGCAATGACAATATTTGCGGTACTGTGTGCAGCTATATTTGTGCTATTACACACAGGTCGCCCTTGGTTAGATTATATGTTATTTCCTTTACCAAACCAGTTTGGTAGTTTGTGGCCTAACTTTAATTCACCATTGCTATGGGACGTATTTGCCGTATCAACCTACGCAACAGTTTCAATTGTGTTTTGGTACACAGGCTTAGTACCTGATTTTGCAATGATTCGTGATAGAGTTATTAAACCGTGGCAAAAAAAGTTTTATGGATTGCTTAGTTTAGGTTGGGGCGGTGGAGCTCGTCATTGGAGCCGTTTTGAAGAAGTTTCTTTAGTTTTAGCAGGATTATCAACCCCACTTGTATTCTCAGTTCACTCAATCGTATCTATGGACTTTGCTACATCAATAGTACCGGGTTGGCACACAACAATTTTCCCTCCATATTTCGTTTCGGGAGCTGTATTTTCAGGTTTTGCAATGGTATTAACTCTAATGCTTGTAGTTAGAAAAATTTATAAGTTAGAGGCTTATCTTACTATCAAACACATTGAGTACATGAACATTGTTATTATTGTTACCGGATCAATTGTAGGTGTGGCATATCTTACTGAGTTATTTATTGCTTGGTATAGTGGTGTAGAGTGGGAGCAATACGCATTTTTAAATCGTGCTACAGGTCCTTTAGCATGGAGCTATTGGGCAATGATGACATGTAACGTAATATCACCACAATTATTTTGGTTTAAAAAAATACGTACTTCTATAGTAGCTACATTTATACTGTCTATCGTTGTAAATATAGGTATGTGGTTTGAACGTTTTGTGATTATAGTACCTACATTATGTCGCACATTCTTACCTTCAACATGGAATACATTTACACCTTCATTTATTGACATAGGAATATTTGTAGGAACAATAGGAATGTTTGGAATGTTATTTTTATTATTCTCTCGTTTCTTCCCTGTAATTGCACAGGCTGAAATTAAAACAATATTGAAATCAAGTGGTGAGCAACAAAAGAAAGATGCTGCAAGCCACCACACTCATGCTTAAAATTAAAAATAAATAATTAATTAAAATATAAATGGGATCACCGGTTGCAAAAACAAAGTATATAGTACATGGCATCTTTAACGATGAGGTGCCGATGTTAGACGCTTGCAGAAAACTCCGCTCATCAGGAATACGTATAAAAGACGTATTTTCGCCGATGCCAGTACACGGCTTAGATGACGCTATAGGACTGCCAAGAACGCGCATTGCTATTTGTTCATTTATTTATGGGCTAATAGGTATGTCATTAGCAACGCTAATGATGTGGTATATGATGGTTAGTGATTGGCCTATTGATATTGGCGGAAAACCTAATTGGTCGTACTATCTTGCTGTACCTGCCTTTATACCAATTACCTTTGAAGCTACAATTTTTTGCGCTGCGCATGGAATGGTGTTAACGTTTTATCTACGTTGCTGGTTAGTACCCGGAGCTAAAGCTAAAAACCCAGACCCACGTACCACCGACGATAAGTTTTTAATTTATTTAGAACTAACAGAACAACAATCATTAAAAGCACAAGAAATATTAAAAACAAGTGGCGCTGAAGAAATAAATCAAAAAGGAAGTTTTATTGTTCCGCCAGCATATACACTTGAAGAAGCACATTAATTGTTTTAGAAATGAGAAACAAATCAACATTAAACCTAATTTTAACCGCAGCATTAACAGGCTTAATAGCTATAAGCTTGAGCTCTTGCGGTAAAAAAGATGAAAATAGTCCAGGTGTAGAATTTATGCCGGATATGTATCGCTCAGAAGCGTTAAAATACTACTACACACACACAGTTGATGGCGACACATTACAAAATGCCATGTTACCGGTTAAAGGTAGCGTAGCAAGAGGCTACATGCCATATCTTTACGACAATACGTCTGAAGGCTATGAAGCAGCAGGTTTAAACTTAAAAAATCCTTTAAAAGCAAAAAGTCGCGAGACTTATGAAAAAGAAGGCGAAGAGCTTTATGGGAAATTTTGTGTACACTGTCATGGAGCCTCTGGTGGGGGAGACGGTAAGGTTGCTGCTAAGTTACCTGGACCACCACCTGCATACAACGGGGCGTTAAAAAATTTACCTGAAGGAAAAATTTTTCATACAATAACTTACGGTAAAGGTTCAATGGGTTCGCACGCAAGTCAATTAACACAAGAAGAGCGCTGGAAGTTAGTGTATTATGTGCAAAAACTTCAAGGCCCAAAAGATACAGTTAAAGTTGCAGCAGCACCTACTACCACACTAACTGAAAAGAAGAAAATATAACTAAAAGATAAGAAAATTGATATGAATACAGATAAATTAAACTTCACCATACCCTCTAAAGCAAAAATGCTTTCTTTTGCCCTAATGGCAGTTGGCTTATTATCTATCATTATTATGTTTGCAGTAGATAAAGGCGATGGAGAACACTATCAATCCCATACACGAGCATGGAGCAATATTTTTATTGGCTCTTTCTTTTTTATGGCTTTAGCACTAGGCGCTTCTTTTTTCCTTGGACTACAATATGCAGCTGAGGCTGGTTGGGCAACAACTATAAAAAGAATTATTGAGGCGGTTAGCTGGTATTTGCCTTGGGGCTTAAGTTTAATGATGTTATTATTTATTTTAGGCCAATTGCACATACATCATATTTACCCTTGGATGGAATCGGGGATTGCTGATAAAGACCCTATTATTGCAGGGAAAATTGGTTACTTTGGAATTTTTTGGTGGGTTCGTACTCTTTTTTACATAATCGGTTGGACTTGGTTTACTTATAAATTAAGAACAAATTCATTAGAAGCAGATAAGTTAGATGTTGATGTAAACAATAGCTATCATTGGAAAAATGTAAAAATTGGAGCCTGGTTTATGGTACTGTTTGCAGTAACATCTTCAACATCTTCGTGGGATTGGGTTATGAGTATAGATACGCATTGGTTCTCCACCTTATTTGGTTGGTACATTTTTTCAGGCATGTGGATTTCTGCAATGATTGCAATTACAGTTTTGATTATTTGGCTAAGAAAAATTGGTTATCTTGAATTTGTTACAGAAAGCACAATACATGACGTTGGAAAATGGATGTTTGCAATTTCTTTTCTTTGGACGTACTTATACTTTTCGCAATTTATGCTAATTTGGTACACAGATATTCCTGAAGAAATTGTTTACTTCCAAACACGTTGGGAAAGCTATAAAGCTTTAATGTGGACGGTTTTATTTATTAACTTTGCCTTTCCAATGGTTATGTTAATGAGCCGCGATAGCAAACGTAATTTCTTCTTATTAATGTTTGTAGGTACAATTATCTTTATTGGACACTATTTAGATATAGTAATGGTTGTTATGCCTGGAACCGTTGGTCACGCGTGGACAGGTATCAGCTGGATGGAAATAGGAAGTTTCTTATTCTTTTTAGGATTATTTATATACGTTGTTTTAACTAATTTATCAAAACGACCATTGTTGGTGAAACATCATCCATTCCTCGATGAAGCGCTTCACCACTCAACATAAGGATAATAATAAAAATTAGTAAATCAATAATAAAGAAAAATTAAAATAATAATAAAATGAAACTTTTAATAATTTTAGCTATAATATTACTCGTCATCGCAGCACATCAACTACTAAGAGTAATAGAGTTGAGCAGAAGCTTGCGCAAAGAAGTAGAGTGGAAACCAAACGACCAGGATAATAACTTTATGGGAAAAACCATGATTGTTTTTTTGGTGTTATTCTTTATATTTTTCTTTTGGCAAATTGCACATTGGGGCGCTCGTACTTTGCCGCCTGCTGCTTCTGAGCACGGAGTTTTAATTGACCAGCTTTGGGACGCAAATATGTTGTTAATTACAGTTGTGTTTTTAGTAACTAATACACTGTTATTTTATTTTGCATATAAGTACCGTGGTAAATCAACTAATAAAGCCACTTATTTTCCTCACAGCAATAAGTTAGAAATGATATGGACAGTAGTGCCGGCCTTTGCTTTAGCTTTTATTATCATTTTTGGATTAAAATATTGGAATCAAATTACTGCTCCCGCAGAAGATAAAGATAAAATAGTAGTTGAATTATACGCCAAACAATTTGACTGGACCGCTCGCTACGCAGGAAAAGATGGAAAATTAGGGGAAACTGATTACCGTCAAATTTCAGGAACAAATGCTGTTGGTATTGATTCTACCGATGCAAATGGTCATGATGATATCCTTGTGAGAAATGAATTTCACATTCCGGTAAATACAGAAATTGAATTTCGCATGCGCAGTCGTGATGTAATACATAGTGCATACATGCCTCATTTTAGAGCCCAAATGAATTGCGTTCCGGGAATGGTAACATTTTTTAAATTTAAAGCAATTAAAACAACCGAAGAAATGAGAAAAGACCCATTTGTAGTTAACTTAATGTCAATTACAAATAAAATAAGAGAGAAAGAAGGAAAGGAAGCTGTTGAGTTTGATTATCTCTTGCTATGTAATAAAATTTGTGGTGCATCGCATTACAATATGCAAATGAATATAATTGTTGACACACCTGAAGCATATAGGGCGTGGATGATTAAACAAAGAATTGCTGCTAAAACAATGGCCGCTAAGTAGAATAATAACATAAAATAATAATATGGCAACTATACATACAGACCTTGAAAAAGAACATTTAGCTCATCATGAGCATGTTCACCACGATGATGATCATCACGAATCATTCGTTCAAAAGTATATATTTTCGCAAGATCATAAAGTGATATCACGTCAGTTCTTAATTACGGCTATAATAATGGCTTTAATAGGAATGACGATGAGTATCATTTTTCGTATTCAATTAGCGTGGCCGGGCGAAAAATTTGCTTTTATCAATGCAATTTTAGGTGATAAGTGGGCAAAAGATGGAATATTAGATCCTAATATGTACTTGGCCTTAGTTACTATTCACGGAACTATAATGGTGTTCTTTGTACTAACCGGTGGTTTAAGTGGAACATTTTCTAATTTATTAATTCCGTATCAAATTGGCGCGCGTGACATGGCTTCAGGCTTCTTAAATATGCTTTCGTATTGGTTCTTTTTTACTTCAAGCGTAATAATGATTGGCTCATGTTTTATTAATGACGGGCCTGCTTCTGCCGGTTGGACAGTTTATCCTCCTTTATCAGCCTTGCCTGAAGGAATACCCGGCTCTAAGTTAGGAATGACTTTGTGGTTAATTTCAATGGCTCTATTTATTGTGTCTTCTCTTTTAGGAAGTTTAAATTACATAGTTACAGTTGTAAACTTACGTGCAAAAGGCATGAAAATGACTAGGTTACCTTTAACTGTTTGGTCGTTTTTAATTACTGCAATTATTGGTGTATTATCATTTCCGGTACTTGTTTCTTGCGTGGTACTTTTAATAATGGATAGAAGTTTTGGTACATCTTTTTATCTTTCAGATATATACATTGGTGGCCGCCCTTTAGATAATATGGGTGGTAGCCCAATTTTATTTGAGCATTTATTTTGGTTTTTAGGTCACCCGGAGGTTTACATCGTAATTATGCCTGCTTTTGGTATTACATCTGAAATTATTTCAACAAATGCCCGTAAGCCTATTTTTGGTTATCGTGCTATGATAGGTTCTTTATTAGCAATTGGCTTTTTATCATGCATAGTTTGGGCGCACCACATGTTTGTAACCGGAATGAGTCCGTTTTTAGGCTCTGTGTTTGTGTTTACAACATTATTAATCGCAATTCCATCTGCAGTAAAAGCATTTAATTATATTACAACATTATGGAAGGGTAATATACAGTTTACACCAGCAATGCTGTTTTCTATAGGCCTAGTAAGTTCATTTATTACAGGCGGTGTAACCGGTATTATACTTGCAGATTCAACACTTGATATTACTGTTCACGATACTTATTTTGTAGTAGCTCACTTCCATGTAGTAATGGGCTTAAGCGCTATTTTTGGTATGTTTGCAGGAGTTTATCATTGGTTTCCAAAAATGTTTTTACGCATGATGAATAAAAAATTAGGCTATTTGCACTTTTGGTTAACTTTTATGTGTTCTTACGGCGTATTTTTACCAATGCACTTTGTTGGTTTAGCCGGTGTGCCACGTAGGTATTATACAAACTCTAATTTTCCGATTTTTGATAGTATTGTAGATATTAACATTGTAATTACAATATGTGCAATTGTCGGTGGTTTAGCACAGTTAATATTTGTATTCAACTTTTTCTATAGCATTTTCCGTGGCGAAAAGGCACCGCAAAATCCATGGAATAGCAATACGTTAGAATGGACTACGCCTATGGCAAACATTCACGGAAACTGGCCTGGTGAGTTACCTACAGTACACCGTTGGTCTTATGACTACAGTAAACCGGGTGCCGAACGCGATTTTATTCCTCAAACAGTTCCTCTTCAAGAAGGAGAGCAAGATGGAGGAGAGCATTAAAAGCTAAAATATTAAGATGAAAAAAAGAGGAAGTAATTCCTCTTTTTTTTTAATTATAACATTATTTTTTCGCCGAAAAGCTTGTTTTTTTTGATGAATTTGGTAATACCATACAAAAAATGAGTGAAAAGTCCTTGTGAATTAGTAAGAAATTAGATTTTTTTTTTCTTTTGAGCTAAATTTGTTTAGTAAATAACTTAAATAAAAAATTAAGTAATTATTTTAAAAGACATTAAAAAATAATATTATGAAAAAACTAATAGCAATAATTTTAATTTCGTTTTCAATTTCGATTTATTCGCAAACAGAAGACTCGTTAAACGGCTTTGATCAAAAGCATGCATGGGAGCATACTTTGCAGTTAAATACTGACAAAGAGAAAAAAGATTTTTTTGAAACCCTAAAACGAAACTGGATAAAAAAGAAATATAAGCTACTTCAACCCCCTAAAGCTATGCCACCTGTTCCGGCCTTTAATATGGGAGCAAATTTAAAGGGAACTAACGGTTCAAACTCTGTAATGCAGGGTGTTCAGCCGGCAGGTTGCACAAATATTGACTTTGAACAAGGAAATACTTCGGGTTGGACAGTTAGTGGCTTTAGTCAATTAACTACGGGTGGAACAGATCCTTATGGAGGTTTCCCACAAGTTTTTCCAGGAGGAAATTTTTCATTAAAGCTAAGTTCAGATTGGTCAACCTCTACTTCCGGAAGCGGTACTTATAGTGGTTGCTTTTGCACGGCAAGCTCTAGCTCTGGTAACTTTTGTACATCACAAGCTTCAAAAGTAATAAACGTAACTCCGGCAAACAATCAATTAGCATTACACTTTGCATTTGTAGTACTAAATTATCCTCATGCCCCGAGTGATGCAGCTTCAATTGAATTATCAATTTTAGATCAAAATGGAAATCAAATATCTTGCCCTTATTTTAATTTATACTATGCAAATAATCAATTTTATGGCTTAACGGGATTAAGCTCATCAGTGGGTACATCTACCACAGGCTGCACAGGAAACTGGCCTACTACCTATTTGCCTTGGACAACAGTTAACGTTGATTTATCGGCATATAATAGTCAAAATGTAACAATTCAAATGAAAGTGAAATGGTGTATTTATAACTGCGATTGGGCTTACGCTTATATAGATGCTGATTGCGGCGGCTTAATTACAAACAACTTGCCACCGGTGTGCTTGGGCTCTCAAGCTTGTGCACCATCAGGCTATGCAACCTATAATTGGACCGGCCCAGGTGGATTTACCTCTGCAACGCAATGTTTTACACCAACTACAGCAGGTTCTTATACAGTGGTATGCCATCCTCAAATTTCATGCTCGCCTTCAAAAACATTAACATTAAATGCTAATTCGCCTTATACGGTATCGGTTAGCTCTAATAGTATTACATGTAACGGCTTTGGTAATGGTACGGCAACAGTTAGCCCTCAGGCAGGTTTTGGCCCATATACTTATACTTGGTCTAATGCTTCGTCCGGAAGTATTGGCAACGCTATAAATATAAACAGTTTAACACCTGGTACCTACTCAGTAGCGGTGAGCAATGGCTCATGTGTTGTAACAAATACCTTTGCTATAATTCAACCTTCGGTACTTACAGCTTCGGTAACGAATGTTAGCACGGTTACTTGTTATTCAGGAACCAATGGCGCTATTTCAACTTCAGTTAGTGGAGGTGTGGGCGGATATTCGTATGCATGGTCGCCAATATTAAGTGTAAATGGAACTTTATCGGCAATTCCTGCTGGCAATTATACATGTATTATCTCTGATGCTAACAGTTGCTCGGTTAGTATTACTACTGTTGTAACACAGCCAACGCAGTTAGCACTTTCGTTAACATCAAATACAACAGCTGTTTGCGCCGGAAACAGTATCGTATTAACAGCTAATACAACAGGTGGAATAGGTGCATATACCTATAATTGGTCTAATGGAGGTAGCGCAAGCTCAAATTCGGTTACGAGTTCGAGTGGTGGTACGTACACATACTCTGTAACAATTACCGACGCTAATAGTTGCACGATAACAGCCCAAAAAACATGTAGCTTTATACCTAATCCAATTGTATTAGTTGACAATCAAGCAATGTGCCAGGGAAGATCGGTGCAGTTAAACGCAAATGGGGCAAGTAGTTATACTTGGTCGCCGGCATTGGGTTTAAACGTAACGTATGGTAGTGCAGTTGTTGCATCGCCTGCTATAACAAGTATATACTCTGTTATAGGCTCAAACCAATTTTGCAAATCAACAACTAATGTAACTGTTATAGTTGTTCCATTTCCTGATGTGCAAATAACTTGTCCTAATCAGCAGGTTTGTGATGGACAATCAACTACAATTTCTGCATCGGGGGCACAAAATTATATTTGGTCTCCGTCAAATCAAGTTTCGTCAACATCTGCAGCAAATATTGTTGCAACACCTTTAGCTACGGGTGAGGTTACGCTTGTTGGCTACAATTCAAGCGGAACAGTTGTTTGCTCAGTACAAAAAATGATGCCTTTAGTAGTAGTTCCAAATGTTACCCCAGCAGTAAGTCAAAGTCAAACTATTTGTGCTGGAGAAAAAGCAACGTTTTATGCAAGTGGTGGTGATACATACACGTGGTCGCCTTCAACGGGTTTAAACGCAACTAATATTTCAGGGGTTGTTTCTAATGCCGCTTCAGATGTAACTTACACTGTTGGTATTTCGTGGAAGGGAGCTTGTGGAGCCTCAACAGTTGTTTCGTTATATGTAAAACCATCACCAACAATACAAGCAAGTTCAACATCAAATACCTATAATATTGATGATCAAATGTTCATTAATGCAGTAAGCAATGGTACATTAAGTTGGATTAGTGGTGATGAAATTATTTGTTCTATTTGCCCTAGCACCCAAGTAACACCAAAGCGTAATAGTTGTTACGTTGCACAAGCTGTAAATAACTTTGGTTGTAAGGCTAGTGACCAGGTTTGTTTAAATATTACATTAAACTATGGTATTTATATTCCAGATGCTTTTACGCCTAACGGAGATGGCATTAATGATGAATTTAGAGTAGCCGGTTACTCAATTTCTGAAGTTAAGATGGATATTTTTGATCGTTGGGGTGAAAAATTATTTTCCTCGAGCGATATTACCAAAGGCTGGGACGGAATGTATAATGGAACTTTGTGCAAGTCAGATGCATACGTTTATAAAATATCTTACAAGGGAATTGATGGTAAAATAGTTCAAAAAACAGGGCATGTAACCTTATTAAAATAAATTTTATAAATACGCAGATGATTATGATAATCTCTGCGTATTTTTTTCGCTTACACTTGGTATTAAGCCGTTTTTTTAAAGGCACTTATATTTTAAATCATTTGATTAAAGGGCAGCAAGTATATAATACCAAATCTTTTAATTAAAATCTGTCTAAATTTTAAATAAAGTGGCATTTTTTTCGTTTTTTTCGATAAAAAGTGATGTTTTTGTTAAAAAACTTGTCTAAAATATAGGTTTTTAAATAAAAATAAAATTACTTTTGCCAGCACTAACTAAACAATTAAACAAAATGAAATTAAACGAAATTCAAGATTTGATAAAATTTGTTTCGAAAAGTGGGGTAAGCGAAGTAGAATTAGAAACGAAAGAAATCAAAATTGTAATACGCACACCTAAAAACGCTCCTGCAGCAACACCTGTAATAATGCAGGCAGCACCTCAAATGCTTGCTCAGCCTGTAATTACTACACCTCCGGCACAAGCGCTTGCTACGGCACCGCAGCAAAATACAGAAACAAAACAAGCACCACCTACCGCTGCTACTGGAACAGATGAGAGCAAATATGTAACAATTAAATCACCTATGATAGGTACTTTTTATCGTTCATCGGCCCCGGATAAACCTGTTTTTGTAAATGTAGGAGATGAGATTACAGCGGGTAAAACAGTTTGCATTATAGAGGCTATGAAATTATTTAACGAGATAGAAAGCGATGTTAAAGGAAAAATAGTTAAAGTATTGGTAAATGATGCAACTCCGGTTGAATACGACCAGCCTTTGTTTTTAGTTGATCCAAGCTAATTCAACAAAGAGTCAATAAATTCTATAGTCAGTTTAAAATTGACTAATTGTTTAATTAAATTAATTAAAACATGTTTAAAAAGATATTAATTGCGAACCGTGGTGAAATAGCCCTACGGGTAATTCGCACTTGCAGAGAAATGGGAATTAAAACAGTTGCTGTTTATTCAACTGCAGATAAAGACAGCCTGCACGTAAAATTTGCTGACGAAGCTGTTTGTATAGGTCCTGCGCCGAGTAAAGAGAGCTATTTAAATATGGCAAATATTATAGCTGCTGCTGAAATTACTAATGCAGATGCAATACATCCGGGTTATGGCTTTTTAAGTGAAAACGCAAAGTTTTCAGAAATTTGTCGTGCAAATAAAATAAAATTTATTGGAGCAAGCCCTGAAATGATAAACTCTATGGGCGACAAAAGCAATGCAAAAGACACTATGAAAAAGGCAGGTGTTCCCTGTATCCCTGGATCGGAAGGATTACTTGAAAATGCAGAACAAGCAAAAGTAATAGCGGCTGAAATAAAATACCCTGTTATTATTAAAGCAACGGCAGGTGGTGGCGGAAGAGGCATGCGCATTATTTGGAAAGAAGAAGATTTAGAGGCCTCGTTTGAATCGGCAAGCAAAGAAGCCGAAGCCGCATTTGGCAACGGTGCTATGTATATGGAAAAATATATAGAAGAGCCAAGACATATTGAAATTCAAATTGTGGGCGATCAATATGGTAAGGCCTGCCACTTAAGTGAGCGCGATTGCAGCATACAGCGGCGTCATCAAAAACTAGTTGAAGAAACACCTTCACCAATTATGACTCAAGAATTACGAGATAAAATGGGTGAAGCTGCTGTTAAAGCAGCGCTTTCAATTAATTATGAAGGTGTTGGAACAGTAGAATTTTTGGTAGATAAACACCGTAATTTTTACTTTATGGAAATGAATACGCGCATACAAGTTGAGCATCCGATCACTGAAGAGGTAATAAATTATGATTTAATTCGCGAGCAAATATTAGTAGCAGCAGGCGTTCCCATTAGCGGAAAAAACTACTACCCACAATTACACGCTATTGAGTGCCGTATAAATGCCGAAGATCCATTTAAAAATTTTGCACCATCACCTGGAAAAATTACTACGCTTCATACTCCCGGTGGTCATGGCGTTAGAGTAGATAGTCATGTTTATGATGGTTATACAATACCACCAAATTATGATAGCATGGTGGGGAAATTAATTACAGTTGCTCAAACGCGTGAAGAGGCTATATCAAAAATGCACCGAGCGCTTAGCGAATATGTTATTGAAGGCGTTAAAACAACAATACCCTTTCACTTAAAATTAATGAATAACGAAGATTTTAAAAAAGGAAATTACACAACTAAGTTTATTGAAACTTGGGATTTTACTAGTTAATAATTTTTTTATAAAGTTTAAATTCATTCAAGTCTTTAACAAGAACGTAGTCTCCATTAGGAGCTACGTTTTTTGTTTTATCAATTAGGTAATACGCTTTAAATCCAACAGCTAGGCTAATATGTTTTTCAATAAATAAATATGAATGTAAATTAAAATAGTTCCACAAATTTTCCGGAATACCTAATGTATCATCTTTATTTATTTCATTTGAAATTTGTATTACATCTTTTATTAGTAATTCATCGCGTTTATATGACTTAGAGCTTATAACAAGGTATATGGCTAAAGCTACTGATATAATTATAGCAAGGGATGTTAAAGGTTTAAAATATTTTTGCTTTAAAAGCGCAAAGGCTAAAAAAATATCTTCTTTATAATTTATCAGTAAAAAATTTATTAAAAAAACAAATGCGGGTAATAAATAAAAATTACGTTGTACTTTACTTAACGCAAAGGGAAAGCTGCCAGCAAGAGCTGTAATAAGCAAGGGGGAAGAAAAAGCATGTTTGTTAATATTAAAATTGTGCTTACTTGTTTTAACATAAAAAACTAATAATAAAACTAAACATATCGCAATTAATGGTTCTGTTATAAAACTGTAAATTATATCAAAATTATTATTTGTTGTTTTTCCAACATCATTGAATGTTTGAATTAAACGTGATTGAAAGTAACAATTGTACCACTGCATTGCGGGCTTATACATAAACAAAAAATACACAAGCGGTAGAATAAAAATAACACTTGTGCTAATTGTAAATTTTAAAAATCCTTTTTTATTTTTATTGAAAATGTAATATGTTATTGGAAATACAATGGTGAAGCATGACTGAAAGCCTTTTGTTAAAAATTCGAGTAATAATATAAAAGCAAACATAGCAACGTATTTGTATTTTAATGTTTTAGTAAATAGAATAAATACAAATATTTGAATTACAGAAAACAAACACAGTAAGGGTTCAATTACTTGGTTTGACACCGACCAGCAAAATACAGGTATGGTAGCGTATAAAAATATTCCAAAAATTTTTAAGGTTTTAACATTAATGTTTAGTGCTTTAAAAATTAAACCTTGAAAAATATAAAGCGCAATTAAAATTAATAATGTAAAAAATCGATCAACTAAATAATAAGTTCCAAAAAAATTATAAAATACACCAAGTAAATACATGTAAAGTGGCGGTTGCTCACAAAAGTTTGTCATGCTGGTATTGGTGTAACTCATTTGCCAAAAACTATTTAGTGTAGTTGCTTTATTAAATGCAACTGTTTTGTAAAGCATACCATCAATAAAAGTCCCTTTTTGAAACAAAGGCACCACAATAATTGTTACTATAAACAGAAACAAAAAAATGTAATGAATATTTCGGCGAATAAAAATCAAATAATGGTAAATATAAAGCAATACTAATTATGTTTTATATCAGAATTACTTAAGATTAATTTTTTTAATTTGGTATATTTGTGCTATTATATGGTATTTGAAAAGCACATTACTTGGTTTAAAAATAAATATAGTCCGCTTTGGCAATTGCTTATTATTGGCTTTGTTGTTCGATTAATTTCAGTAATATTTAGCAAAGGCTATGGTTGGCATGATGATCATTTTCTAGTAGTAGAACCTGCCCAAAATTGGCTTGACGGCTACCCGAATGCGTGGTTGCCCAACCACCCTGCATCAATGGGAACACCGGGAGCTCATCCGTTTACATACCCTGGCATACATTATGTTTTGTTTTACTTACTTGAAGCAATTAGTATTTATGACCCGCAAGTAAAAATGTTTGTTATGCGTTTATTACATGCGTTATGGTCACTTTTAATAATTTATTTTGGTTACAAAATAACATTGCATTACTCGAATAAAAAGGTGGCTTGGTATGTGGGATTAATGTTGGCTTTGCTGTGGTTTATGCCATTTATTAGTGTTCGCAATTTAGCGGAGTTTGTTTGTGTGCCGCCTACTTTAGCGTGCATTTGGTACTTAATTAAAAAAGAACTTTCTTTTAAAAATTATATTATTTCAGGCTTATTTTTAGGCTTAGCTTTTTCGCTACGCTTCCAAACATTATTTTTAATAATGGGAATAGGTATTGCTTTAATTGTTCTTAAAACTAATTACAAACTAATTATCGCGTTTGTGTTAAGCACAATTTTTTCAGCTTTTTTATTTAGTGGCTTAATAGATGTGTTTATGTGGGGCTATCCCTTTGCTGAATTACTTGCATACATACTTATTAATTTTAAAGAAGCTACAATCTATGCAAATAACATCTGGCACATGTACCCAGATTTACTTTTAGGCCTAACTATACCGCCTTTAAGCATAGCTTTGTTATTGGGTTATTTTAAAGTTTGGAAAAAACTACCCATGCTGTTTTTACCTGTATTTTTTTATTTAGCCTTTCATATGTATTTTATAAATAAGCAGGAGCGTTTTATTTTAACTATTATGCCGCTGTACATAATAGCCGGCTCAATTGGCGCATACGAGCTATACCAAAAATTTAAAACTAAAATTAACCCAAAATTAGTTAAAGGATGTGTATGGTTTGTTTTAATTATAAATACCCTGCTGTTATTACTGTTAAGTCCATCATCGGGGAAGAGCCATACTGTTGATACCGCTTATTTTTTAAGCCAACAAAAAGATTGTAAAACTTTTATGGTTGATCAAAGTAATAAAGATAATAATTTAATTATGTTGCCGCTTTTTTACTTTCAAAACTGGTTTCATGTAATAACACTCTCAAAAAATTATACAGCAGATAGTGCCTATGTTGAAATAAATAAACCAAATGGCAACCCTAAGCCAGATTATTTAGTTGTAATGCAACCGTATGATTTAAATAACCGTGTTGAAAATATAAAAAAGAAATTCCCAAAACTCACCTTTGTTAAAGAAATTGAGCCGAGTTTCCTTGATAAAACTATGCATTGGCTAAATCCCTTAAACGATAACCAAACCTGCTATATTTATAAAATTAATTATTAATTTATGGATAAAGCATGGATGGAGAGAACTCAGCTATTAGTTGGTGAAAAAGGATTAGATAAGTTAATTAATTCACATGTATTAATAGTAGGTTTGGGTGGAGTAGGCTCGTATGCCGCAGAAGCCATTGCGCGAAGTGGTGTAGGCAAAATGACAATTATAGATAGCGATGTGGTTGATCCCACTAATCGTAACCGACAATTACAAGCCTTATCTTCTACACAAGGACTAAAAAAAGCGCAACTCATGCAAATACGCATTTTAGATATTAACCCTGAAATTAATTTAAATGTAATTGATAATTTTATGACTCCAGATGATATGAAGGAGTTTATGAAACAAAAATTTTCGTATGTAATCGATGCAATTGACAGCCTTTCGCCAAAATTATATTTGCTACAAATGGCGTATTATAATAATCAAAGAATAATAAGCAGCATGGGTGCAGGTGGTAAAATGGATCCTACAAAAATAATAGTTGACGATATTTCAAAAACCGATATCTGCCCTTTAGCATTTTATGTTAGAAAACGCTTGCGCTACATGAATATTTTTAAAGGAATAAAGTGTGTTTACAGTAAAGAATTACCGGCAAAGCACTCAATTATGCATACAGATGGTACAAAATTTAAAAAATCAGCTTATGGTACAATTTCCTATATGCCGGCAGCTTTTGGTTTACTTTGCGCATCGGTAGTGATAAGAGATTTAATCGCGTGGAAAGAAATAAAATCAACTGAAAAAAAAGAGAGGCCAAGTAAGAACACATTGTAAGTTTGCATGCACATGTTCGCTTTTATTTTTTTAAAAAACACTTCTAAAGGTCTTGCTATGTAAAGATTTTTTTACCGCCTAAGCAAAAAATAATTTCATACTTAATATAAAAAGTATTTTAATCATTTACCATTTTAAAAAGTTCGTTTATAGTTTTCCAATTACGTGTTGTTGCAGGTGTTTTTAGTTTGGTTTCTAAAAAAGTATTAGTCAGCTTTGAATTGCTGTATCCTTCCGGGCAATATAGGTAAATAGTTTTTTCAATTACTTCATACCTATCGTTTTTAAAATCAAATTGTTTTAGTAATTCAATGCTTTGTTTTGTTGTTTTATTGGCAAGAAGTGTAACGTGAAAAAAAACTGAATCTTTCGACGAATCTTTTAAAAAAGGATTTGCTTTTATTATTACCTCAAGCTCAGATTGGGTTAAGGTAATAACAGGTACATCAAACCCAAATGTTTGTTCAATTGCTTTTTTGATGGTATTACTTACCATATCTGCACTGTTTATATCTGAACAAAAAACAATGTTACCACTTTGAATATACGTTTGAATATTAGTGAAATTTAGTTTCGCACACATTTTTTTTAAAGCGTCCATTTTTATCATTCTATGCCCGCTTACATTTATTCCTCTTAGTATTGAAATGTATGTTGTTGCCATTATAAATATGAATTATTGCTTGCTCGCTTTACTCATTACTTCGTTTTGTAAACGAATGCTTTCTTGGTGTAATAATTGAAAAATTTTTTCAACATGTTGCTGCGAAACTCCCATTTTTTTAGCCCACTGAGAGCGTGTATTTAATATGCTTTGCCATCTTTCTAATTGAAATACGCTAATATTATTTTCTTTTTTGTACTCGCCAATTTCCTCAACAACAGCTATGCGTTGTTTTAAAATATTTATTAATTCATCATCAATTTCGTCAATAATTTTTCTTAACTGCGTTAGCTTATCATTAACAAAAATGTTTTCGCTTTTATTTTTTCTTGAAACTAAATCAGAAAGCAAACAGCTTAAACTTTCGGCACTAAGTTGTTGTTCTGCATCGCTCAAGGCTTTTTTAGGATTAACATGAGATTCAATCATTAAGCCATCCATGCAAATATTGAGTGCTTTTTGTGCTACGTCAATTATTAATTCGCGTTTACCACAAATATGGCTAGGGTCGTTAATTATTGGCAATGATGGGAAGAGTGTTTTTAATTCAATAGGTATTTGCCAAAGCGGTTTATTACGATATTTGCTATTTCCATAACTATGAAAACCCCTATGAATAGCAGCAATTTTATTATTACCTATAGCATATATTCGCTCAATAGCACCTATCCACAATTGTAAATCGGCATGCACCGGGTTTTTTATTAAAACAGGTATCTTGCGTCCTATTAGGCTATTGGCAATCTCTTGTACACTAAAAGGGTTAACCGTTGTGCGGGCGCCTATCCACAAAGCATCAACTTTGTATTTTAAAGCCAACTCTACATGCTCGGCATTGGCAACTTCAACTGTTGTTTTTATGCTGTATTTTAATTTTAAATCTAAAAGCCATTTAAGCGCCTCTTCGCCTTTACCCTCAAAGCTGTTAGGGCGAGTGCGCGGTTTCCAAACACCTGCTCTAAACAAGGCATAATGAATGTTTTGTTGTTTTAGCGCAATAATAGTTTGTTCGAGTTGTTCAAAAGACTCTGCGCCACATGGGCCTGTTATAAGAGCAAAATCATTGTTGTTAAAATTTAACCAGGTATTTAATGGTGCAAAATGCATTTAAAAACGCAAATTTCGTGAAAAATACAATAGCAAGATATTAAAATAATTAATAATTACTCGCCTGCTTAATAATTTCGCTTAATATTCTTTTTTCATTGTCCCAAGTAAAATATTGCTTGGCTTTAAGCGTGTTTTGTTTATACGATTTTAATTTATTTGAGAAAAGTAATTCATTTATACTTTTGGCTAAAGCTTGCGGGTTGATGACTGAAATAACTTCACCAATTTGAAATTCATTAACTATTGTTTTTATTTCAGGCATATCGCTTACCAATAATGGTATTTGAGCATTTATATAATCAAAAATTTTATTAGGTAAGCTGTAATAATAATTTAAACTTACATTTTTATCAATTGATAAACCCAAGTCGCAATTATAGGTATAGTGCATTAATTCTTGCTTGCTAATACGTGGTATTAATTTTATTTTGTTTTGAAGATTAAACCGTGCAACCATTTTTTCAATAATTGGCCACACATCGCCACTTCCAATAATTAAAAGTAAGGTGTCATTTAAATACTTCATGGCTTCAACTAACTCTTCAGCTCCCCGATGTATATTAATGCCCGCTCCCTGAAGAATAATTATTTTTTTATCGAGCGGTAAACCAAGGTCTTGTTTAGTTTTTATTTTATTATGTGTAAACAAAACAGTTTCTGGAATATTTCGAACTACATTAAAATGAGTATTATAACGTTTTTTAAACTCATTGGCTATACTTTGGTTTACGGTAATTTTAAATTTAATTTTTGGAACAAGGTGTTGTTCTATTTTTAGCCAAATTTTACGCTTAATTGGTGTGTGCATTAACTCCGGAACATCACAAAATAATTCATGGCTATCAAAAATAAGTGGTTTTGATTTTAGTTTTGAAATTATATAATTAGGGAGCAATGTATCCAAATCATTACTAAAATATAAATCAGCTTTGTGAAATAACAAAAACCAAAGCAACCTAAAATTAAAGCAAAAATAAAATAATGGACCGGTTTTAAACAATAATTTAAAACGCTTAGTGCTAAAAGGCAATTCATTTACCGGTGGCGAATTAGGTAACTTTCTACCTATTAGTAGTACTTCAAAATTATTCTCAAGCAACACTTTACAGGTTTTTTGAACCCTTGCATCGCTTACTAAATCATTAATAACGCTAACAATGGCTATGGATTTTCTTGTAAACAAAACAATCTTAAAAAGAAAATGGTTGAGTAACTTGTAAAGCTAAGCATTTTTTTAAATTTGCCCTATTGGAAATTAAAAGCAATATTAATCTTAAACCATTTAACACTTTTGGCATTGATTGTTGGTGCAATTATTTTGTACAGATAAAAACTCTTGAAGAGCTTTCTCAGCTTCGGCAAAATGCAATTTTTAATTCAAATGAAAAGTTAATAATAGGCGGCGGCAGTAACATTTTGTTTACAAAGAATTTTAAAGGCCTTGTAATTAAAAATGAAATAAAGGGAATTAAAATTATTTCTGAAAATGATGAAACTGTAATTGTAGAAGCAGGAGCAGGAGAAGTGTGGCATGAATTTGTTATGTGGAATATTTCTAAAGGGTTTTCAGGGTTGGAGAATTTATCTCTTATACCAGGTTGCGTTGGGGCTGCTCCTATGCAAAATATAGGTGCTTATGGCGTTGAAATTAAAGACACGTTTTATTCATTAAAAGCAATTGATATTAATAGCGGCATTGAAAAAATTTTTTATGCTAAGGACTGTAATTTTGGCTATCGCGAAAGTGTTTTTAAATCTGTTTATAAAAACAAATATTGTATTGTTGCTGTAAGTTTTCAATTAAGCAAACAAAGCGCAGTTTTAAACACAAGCTATGGCGCAATAAATGACGAACTAAATAAAATGGGGATAGAAATACCTAATATAAAAAATATTTCTGATGCTGTTATTTCAATAAGAAATAGCAAATTACCTAATCCAAAAATTATTGGAAATGCCGGAAGTTTTTTTAAAAACCCTGAGGTTTCACCAGAAAAGTACAATACATTAAAACAAAATTTTGAAAAGATAGTTTCGTATCCCTTAACTAACGGTAACTACAAATTAGCAGCAGGCTGGTTAATTGAACATTGCAATCTTAAGGGCTACTCATATAAAAATGCGGCCGTTCATGATAAACAGGCTCTTGTTTTAATTAATAAGGGAGCTGCCTCAGGAAATGACATTTACGAACTTTCTGAATACATATTAAATAAAGTATTTGAAAAATTTAAAGTTAAACTTGAGCGTGAAGTAAACATTATTTAATTGAGTAAAACAAAAAGCATATTAATTTTATATTACGAACTTGCCGGATACACTATTGCTTGCTTTGAAGCCTTATCAAAAAAACATGATGTTAATATTCACGTTGTGCGATATCCAACTAATGCAGTAGCTCCCTTTGAAATAGCCGAAACAAACAACACAATAAAATATTATAATTATACCGAAACTAACGAAAAGGAACTTGAAAACATTTTTAATTTAATTTCGCCAAATTTGATTTTATGCTGTGGCTGGGGTAATAAACGTTATTTAAATTTTTGTAAAAAAAGATCAAAAAAAACGCCTATAGCCATTGCATTTGATAATCAATGGTTAGGTACTTTAAAACAATATATTGGCATTTTTTATTTTAAGTTGTTTTTAAAAAAACATTTCAAATATGCTTTTGTTCCCGGAAAACGACAAGCTAATTTTGCCGAAAAAATAGGCTTTGAAAAAAAATTTATTTTATCCGGCTTTTATTCAGCCGATGTAGAATTATTTTACTCTTACAAAAAAAATACTACGAATAAAAAATCATTTGTGTTTATTGGTCGCTACGAACCTGAAAAAGGAATTCAACTTTTATGCGAAACTTTTCTTAATCTTTTTAACGCAGGTTTTTTACAAAATTGGCAATTAATTTGTGCCGGAAAAGGAACCTATGAAATACCTAAACACGAAGCCATAATTAATTACGGATTTATTCAACCTAAAAATTTAGGAACCATTATTGAACAAGGTACCGTGCTTGTTTTACCCAGCGTTTTTGAACCATGGGGAGTTGTTGTACACGAGTTTGCAGCAGCATCGTTCCCCTTAATATGTTCCACAAATGTTGGCGCTGCCGATGCTTTTTTAATTAATGAAAAAAATGGCTTTTTAATTATTCCGAATAATTATGAAAGTTTAAAAAATGTACTTATAAAAATGAGTAACTTTGATTCAAATCAGCTCAATCAAATGGGAAACATAAGCAAAAAATTAGCATCTGTAATTACTCCCACTACATGGGCAGAAACTATTTACAATTTACTTTAAAATGACAATAAAAATATTAATTACCGGAGGCGCAGGAAATATTGGCAGTGCCTTAGCACAACGCTTAATCGAAAATCCTTTGTACTTTGTGGTGATTGTTGATAATCTTTCTACGGGTTCAAAAACAAAACTACCCGATGAAAAAAAAGAAAACTGGAAGTTTATTAATGCAAATGTAAACTCGCTAAAAGAAATTGCAAGTATAATGCAATCATACAATTTTGATTATGTGTTTCACTATGCTGCTGTTGTTGGTGTGCAGCGCACTCAAGAAAATCCAATTGATGTATTAAATGACATTGATGGCATTAAAAATATTTTAATGCTTTCAAAAAACTCATCGGTTAAACATGTGTATTATGCTAGCAGTAGCGAAGTTTATGGCGAACCGGTTGAATTGCCTCAAAACGAACATAGTACACCCCTTAATTCACGCGTGCCTTATGCTGTAGTTAAAAATGTTGGAGAATGTTTTTTTAGAAGTTATTGGCAAAAATATCAATTACCATTTACAATATTTAGATTTTTTAATACCTACGGGCCTAATCAAAGTACTGATTTTGTTGTGTCAAAGTTTTTAAAGGCAGCCCTTAAGCACGAAGACATTACTATATATGGCGATGGAAATCAAAGCAGAACATTTACCTATATTACAGACAATATAAATACTTGCGTTAAAATATTTGAGCAAAAATTAGTAGTTAACGATGTAGTTAACATTGGTAACCATGAGTTGATTACAATTAAAACTTTAGCCGAAAAAATAATTCAAGCAACAAATTCAAACTCGAGTATTATATTCTTACCTCCACTTAAAGATGGTGATATGACCAGAAGACAGCCCGATAATACATTAATGCTGCAGATATTAAATACACCCCTCATTAATATTAACGATGGTATAAAAATGATGATGCAAAATCAATTGTTTTTAAACTCGATAAAATAAAAAAATATGTGCGGCATAAACGGCATAATTTCATCAAAATATTCAAGCGAACAATTAACACAAACTGTTCAAAAAATGAATAATATACTTGCTCACCGAGGACCTGATAATGAGGGAATTTGGAGCAAAAACATTGTTTCTTTAGGGCATAGAAGGCTATCAATTATTGATGTAAGCGAGCAAGGAAATCAACCATTTTTTTCGCAAGATAAACGATATGTGATCGTTTATAATGGCGAACTATATAACTATAAACAATTAAAACTTGATTTACAACGCAGCTCACAAGGTGAAATTAAATCTCCGTGGATATTTAATACAAATAGTGATACTGAGGTTGTTTTAGCTGCATTTATCAGATGGGGAAGTAAATGCTTACAACTATTTAACGGCATGTTTGCCTTTGCTATTTACGATTCACAACTCAATAAACTTTTTATTGCACGAGATAAGCTGGGGGTTAAACCCCTTTACTATCACTACAGCGATGATGTTTTTATGTTTTCAAGTGAAATACGTCCTATTATTAGCTCAGGTATTAAAACATTTTCACTAAATAAAGACGCTTTACCGGAATACATGATGTACCAAACAGTAATGGCGCCTAATACCATTATAAAAAGTATAAAAATGTTAATGCCCGGGCATTATCTCGAAGTTGAAAATCAAATTGCAACTATAACACAATATTATTCATTACATAGCGCTACCAATAATTTAAATACCGAAACAACATACTTACAAGCAAAAAACAAAGTGTTTGAATTACTAAGCTCATCAGTTGAAAGACGCATGATTTCAGATGTTCCTTTTGGTGCATTTCTTTCGGGCGGGATTGACTCTTCTGCCGTTGTAGCCTTAATGAGTAAAATTAGTTCACAAGCAATAAATACTTTTAATATTACATTTGACGAAAGTGAATTTTCTGAAAGTACTTATGCAAAAATAATTTCAAAAAAATTTAACACAAAGCATCACGAAATAAAATTAACACCAAATGATTTTTTAAATCAACTGCCCCTTGCTCTTAAAGCAATGGATCACCCTAGTGGCGACGGACCTAATACTTTTATTGTAAGTCAAGCCACCAAAAAAGAAGGAGTTACTATGGCTTTAAGTGGTATAGGCGGAGACGAATTATTTGCGGGCTACAACGTTTTTAAACAAATGAAAACACTTAGTAGGAAAAATTGGATTAATATGCTTCCCCTTTTTTCAAGAAAAATTGCAGGAACCGCTTTGCATCTTAAAAATAAAAACATTCAATCTATTAAAACAAAAGAATTGCTTGAAAAAAATACGATTGATTTTTATGCCGCCTACCCATTGTCAAGAGCTCTGTTTCCAAATAAATTGGTTCAACAATTTTTTCAAAATTCTACACCTTATGCCTCAATAGAAAAAATTATTTCTGCAATTACATCTAACCAAAACTCTGTATTAAAAGCAGTATCACAAGCCGAAATTGAAACTTATTTGCAAAATATATTATTACGCGATACCGACCAAATGAGTATGGCAGTTGCACTTGAAATACGCGAGCCTTTTTTAGACTTTCATTTAGTTGAATTTGTATTAAGCTTACCCGATGATCTCAAATATCCTCACTCTCCAAAAAAACTTTTAGTAGAAAGCCTTGAAAACATGCTCCCTAGCGAAATTGTTAATCGCCCCAAAATGGGTTTTACTTTACCTTGGCAGCATTGGTTAAAAAATGAGTTAAAAACATTTTGTGAAGAGCAATTAAACTATTTAATTAAATTAGAATTATTTGATAAAAAAGAATTATTAAACTTATGGCAGTTATTTTTAAATAACAGCACTATTGTTACTTGGAGTAGAGTTTGGCACATTGTATGCTTAGGATTTTGGTTAAATGAAAACAACGTTGAGGTATAAAAACTAAACTTAAAATATTGCTTGCTACTGATTGGTATTTGCCCGGAACCAAAGCCGGAGGTCCCGTACGTTCGGTGTATTCGATAGTTAATTTACTTAAAAATAATTTTGATTTTTATATTGTTACCACAAATTGCGATTTAGGAAGTAACAAGCCTTATCCTAATATTAAGCCAAATGAATTATTTAATGCCGATGGGATAAATTATTATTACTTTAGTAAAGAAGCACTCACAAAAAGTAGTTTGCAATTGTTGATTAATAATGTTTCGCCTCAATTAATACATTTGAATAGTTTTTGGTCCTATTATTTTTCAATAACTTTTGTGAATTTAAAAAACTCTCAAAAAATTAATTGCCCTATCCTTTTATCGCCACGAGGTATGTTGCATGGTGGAGCTTTAAGAATAAAGCCTGTTAAGAAAAAAATTTATTTACTACTATCCAAAATACAAAACAAATACAGTAAAATAATTTTTCATGCAACTAATCATATTGAACAAGCTAAAATTTTGCACTATTTTCCAAACAATAAAATTTTTATAGCACCAAATGTAAGCTTACTTCAAAACACTACAAACAAAAGTGTAAAACAAAAAAATCACTTAAATTTATTTTATCTTTCTAGAGTTTCTAAAATAAAAAACTTACACTTTGCACTTGAAATTTTAAGCAAATTGCCCCCTGAAATAACTGTAGAATATACCATTTATGGCAATATTGAAGATGCTGCTTATTGGAATAAATGCAATACGGTTATTAAAAACTTGCAAAAAAACATTATCGTAACACAGGCAAATGAACTTAATTTTTCTAAAATAAACGAGGCGCTAACTACGCACAATTATTTATTTTTACCTACAAAAAACGAAAACTTTGGACATTCAATTGTAGAGGCGCTTAATTGCGGTTGCCCTGCAATAATAAGCGATCAAACCCCTTGGACAGACATAAATAATAGCAATTGTGGTGCCGCAATAGATTTAAACAATAGTAATTTTTTTATAAAAAAACTAATTGAGTATGCCGCGTATAATCAATCAGAATTTAACACGCAAAGTGAAAATGCTGTTAATTATATTTTAAAAAAGATTAATTTAGAGCAAGTAAAACAAACCTATATCGACTTATATATAAATGCAAGCCAAAACTAATTTAAGCAGCTTTAACAATACTTGGTATAAACCCGGCAAAAATATTTTTGTGAGAGGACTTTGGTATATAACAAACTTGATTTTTTTTAAATCAGGTTTTCCTTTTTATGCTGTTAAAGCTTTTTTATTGCGGTTATTTGGAGCAAAAATTGGTAAAGGCTTAGTAATAAAACCACACGTTTCAATAAAATACCCTTGGCACTTAGAAATTGAAAATCATGTTTGGATTGGCGAATACGTTTGGATAGATAATCTCACAAAAGTAACAATACGGAACAATGCCTGCATATCGCAAGGGGCAATGCTAGTTTGTGGAAATCATAATTATAAAAAAACAAGTTTTGACTTAATTGTAAAATCAATTGCAATTGATGAGGGTGCTTGGGTAGGAGCAAAATCAGTAGTTTGTCCCGGTGCTCACTTAAAGTCGCATAGTATGCTTGCCGTAGGAAGTATTGCTATAGGTATTCTCGAAGAATATTTTATTTATCAAGGCAACCCGGCAGTTAAAACTCGAAAAAGAGATTTAAAAGCAGATTAATCACACTAAAACTACTACTTAGACTAATATACTCAATGCTCAGCGAATTTTCTTTAACATTTGTTGTTTTATATTTACCTTTGCAAATATAATGCTAATACCTCAAACAAATAATACGCCATTAGTAGTAGCCTCTATAAGTGAGGGCGTTATTAGTATAAAAGGTAAAATTATTCCTGAAAATCCTGATGAGTTTTTTCATCAACTTGAGTTGATTACTCAAAAATGTGCTGAAAGCAGTCAAAATTTAAAAATTAATTTGCAATTAGATTATTTTAATACACCTTCATCTAAAATGTTGGCAAGATATTTTAGAAAGGTTATTGCAAAAAATCCTGAAATAAATTGGTATTTTGAAAAAAACGACGAAGAAATAAAAGAGGCGGGAGAAGATTACGCGTCGCTTTTAAATTTTAAGTTTAATTTTATTGAAAATTAAGCTAAATTTTTACACCCACTAAAAATTTATTGTATAACTTTGAGCATGCAACAGCCGCTTGATTATTCTGATTTGTTTATAATAGCTTTTGTGGCAGTTGTATTTGTTACCGGCGCTGTAACAGTGTATAAGTTTATGCGTAAAAAACTATAATAATGGCTCAAGTAATATTATTTTTAAATTTAGGCGGGAGTGAAGTTGTTCTTATATTATTTGTAATGCTGTTATTATTTGGAAGCAAAGGCATACCCAATATTGCTCGTACTTTAGGTAAAGGCATACGCGAATTTAAAGATGCTACAAATAATATTCAAAAAGATATACAACAGAGCACCGGTAATATTACCCAGCAAATTAACGAGCATATACAAGAGGTAAAAAAAGAGGTTGAAAAAGAATCGTAGCTCTAAGTCTTTTTAATTTACACAGTTAATGAAATGCTACCGCTATTCCACAAAATAATTCATTAAACGGCGGCGCAATTTTCCGTTATATAATTGATATTGATAGTCGTTATGATTTTTTGTTGAATTAATGCACTTTCCAAATTGATTAATACGAAATTTCATTTCTTCAGTAAGCAAGTTAAATAATTCTAAAGCCTCGTCTAAACTTCCGGCGTTATCTTTTATTCTGTTAAAGTGATCGTCTAGACTATATTCAATTACTGTTTGTGGTCGTAAACCCTGGCGCACAACTTTAGTGTATTGATCGCGAACAATAAAAGCCTCGGCACTTGAATTTAAGAAACGCTCCTTAATTTCCGGTGGCATGTCGTAATCATTTTCTAATTCATAATCCCACTCGTCTTTATATTTTTGCTCTAAGTATAAATGAGGTGCTACAAATACGTGTTTCCAATCAATTGGGTATTGCCACAAGTTAAATCGGCGACTGTTATTTCCTAAATCAATAATTGAAAATGTTTTTTTGTTTGGTAAAACTCTACTGCCTCTTCCTATCATTTGGTGATAAAGTGTAAGTGATTTTGTGGCACGGTTTAATATTATTGTTTCTACTTCAGGCTCATCAAAACCTGTTGTTAAAATACTTACAGAAGTAAGCACAGCATCTTTTGTGTTTCTAAACCACTCTAATGTTTCTACTCTATCTTTATCGCTAAACGTACTATCTAAATGGCGAATTGGAATATTTTTTTTTCGAAATGTTTCGCAAACAACTCTACTGGTGAGTATGCCGGCATTAAAAATTAATGTTTTTTTTCCTTTTCCAAACTCTTCGTATGCTTCAAGCAATTTGCCTTGCATAATTGCTTGTGTGTATAGTTGTTCGTGAGAGCCAACCGTAAATTCACCATTGGTGCCAATTCGCAGTGAGCTTAGGTTAACGTCAAACACTCTAGTTTGTCCTTCGCACAAATATCCTTGCGAAATTAAATCAGGAATACTTTCGCCAACAATAAGGGTGCTGTATGTTTGGTAAAGCGGTAGTTTTTTGTTGCTGCTAAGCGGAGTAGCAGTAACACCCAAAATATTTACGTTTTCAAAATAATGAAAAATTTTTCTAAATGAGTTATTATGTGCTTCATCTACAATTACTAATCCAATATCTTCAAGAAACTGCTCATTTTCTTGTAAGCGATTATTTAGTGTTTCAACAAGAGCAATAAACCCCTGGTATTGACTTTGCGAGGGGAGCTGTTTTACTTCGCTATTAATAACTTTATTTGATATACCTGCCTCACTTAATACTTCCGAAGTTTGTTTTCCTAACTCAATACGATGGGTTAGTATTAAAATTTTACGTTTAAACTTGCTGATGTAACGCTTAGCTATTTCGGAAAATATTATTGTTTTACCGCCACCGGTAGGCAATTGAAATAAAATATTTGCGCTTGGAGGAAGATCAAGCAGTTTCATGAAAATAGCATTAACGGCATTTTCTTGATAAGGATATAATTTTTTAGGTTCTGTTAATACAGTTGTTTCTTCCATGTTTAAAAAAATGAAGTTTGCAAATATACTGCTATTAGCAGGTATTTAAAATTAATTACTTAAATTTTAAATACAATTTAACAAAAAAGCCGCATAATTGCGGCCTTTTTTTATTTTTACAGAGATGTTCCTTTGCCAGTTACGGCAAGGTAATGTTGTATGTATGTCCGTTTACAGTAATAGTAGCGTCAAAATCGCAAGTGCCGTTGCCAAAATCAATTGTGCGGGTGTGGCGACTGCCAGGTGTGTACGCTAACGTTCCACTAATAAAGGGGTGACGGCGAGGGCGAGATGGATCCGGTGAACATTGCATGCTTTTTACTAAATTAGTTGCTACGGTTGTAAAATTTTCACCTTTTGCATTTGTGCCACTCGCAGTGCCATTTACCTGAACTGTTGCTTTTGACCAAACTATTGGCGTAGCTTGATTTTTATAAACAGTAGTATCGTTTGAATTTAACAATTCATGTGTGCGGTTGCAAGCCCATGTAACGTTTCCGCCACCTGATTTTACAATATTCAAACTTGATACTATGTTCCACTTTAAATTACCTGTAATTGGTGTGGGTGTAATATTGGTTATTGTTTTATTGGTAATATTAATTTGATTTCCGTCAACAACATAGTTTTGTGAAGTAACAATCATTTTAAAACCAGGATTACGGTAGTGAGTAGCACCGGGGGCAGATTGTGAAAAATCAAAAAACAGCTTTCCGCTACGGGTTC
Source organism: Bacteroidota bacterium (assembly GCA_018267655.1). Lineage (GTDB taxonomy): Bacteria > Bacteroidota > Bacteroidia > B-17B0 > Aurantibacillaceae > Aurantibacillus. Next base: position 64,881 of record JAFDYB010000080.1, on the reverse strand, counting down.
TGCCATCTAAACAAGTTATACCAGACCCAAAATCAACCGTAAACGATGTAGGATTAGGCCATTGATTAGCGGTTATTGCACCGCACGAAGCTAAAGATGTATTGTCTGTTCTGTAACCATTGCTGTAATTATTGCTGTTTGATTCAGCTAAATTTCCGCCCATTGTGGTTATATCATTTGAACTATTTTGGGCTAAATGATTATCCATAGCCGTTGCTTGCTCGTTATCAGGGCCCGCTTCTTCTTTCTTTTTACACGAAGTAAAAGTTAACGCCGCAATTAATGTGAGCGAAAATGCTCCTGTTATTATTGTTTTCATGTTTTTCATGTTTTTACTTTTGGTATGACGTTTTAAACTCAGCATGGTTTAATCTTTAAAAAATTTTTTCATTATAAAAATAATAAAATATGTTTTTGGATACTAAATAATTAATTTTTAAACTTAATTTAGTCGAGTTTTAACAAATAGAGCCATTTACAAAAATATTTAATTTTAAAAGTTTTGAGTATAATCAAAAGCTCGATTCAGTTTTAACAATTGGTTTGGGCGCCGAATCGTTTATAGTTACAAGTCAAAACAACCAATTTTCAACAAATTATATTGAGCATTTTCATGTGCCTAATTTGTTTGAAAAAATTTCAAATAATCCGTCAATACTTAATGAATTACTGGCATTAGTTCCTAAAACAAATTATACAAAAATTATTGTTGTTTGCCTTTCTCCAAAATTTACATTAATACCAAACGATTTTTATGACCAAGAGCATTTAAAAAATTATTTCGCACTCACTTCTGATGAATACTCAAATGCAAAGTTTATAACAAATAGTTTTAATGAAATTAATTTTGCCTGGCAAATAGATCGTAGTATATATGATCAATTAATGCAATTGTTTAAAAACGTTCATTTGCTTCATTCTGGCTATGTATTAACAAGATTGTTTTTAACTGAAAAAACATTTGATGATTTTCAGATGTTATTAAACGTAAATGCAGGCTTTATTGAAATAGTTTTAAAAGAAAAAAATGAACTGCTGTTGTACAATACTTTTTTATACAAAAACAACAACGATGTACTATACTACATGGCAAGTTGCCTTCAACAATTTAATATTGATTTTGAACAAGTAAAAATTATTATAACGGGCGAATTGTCGAGAAACAATACGCTGGTTGACCTTTTAAAAAAGTATATTAAAACAGTGTTGTTTTTTGACTTACCCACTACAATAAAAAACAATGATATTGAAAACCATTATTATTTTATCAATCAAAATGCACACAAATGCGTATAATTAGTGGTATTCATAAAGGAAGAGTTATAAAGGTTCCTAATGGCTTAAACTTGCGACCTACCACCGACTTTGCAAAAGAAGGCTTATTTAATATTTTAAATAATTTAGTAACGTATAATGAATTAAAGGTACTTGATTTGTTTTGCGGTACAGGTTATATTTCATTTGAGTTTGCATCGCGAGGCTGTATAAATATATACTCCGTTGACATAAACGCTAAATGTTTAAATTTTATACGTTCAATAAATGATGAGTTAAAGCTAAATATCAATACTGTTAAAAAAGACGCATTTGCATTTTTAAAAACCTCGGGTGAGAAGTTTGACTTAATTTTTGCTGACCCTCCTTACGAATTATCTAATATTTTTGAAATACACCAAATTGTGTTCGAAAAAAAATTACTCAATGAAAATGGTTTTTTAATTATTGAACATGGCCAAAAAACTAATTTAAGCGCCCTTTCAAATTATACACAAACGCGCAAATATGGGAATGTTAATTTCAGTTTTTTTAAATTATAAAAATTAAGGTAGTATCTTTGCCGCTTTTTTGTGGAAATTAAAACTAATTATAACCATCGTAAAACATTGCTTAATTTAGCATGGCCACTTATACTAACTCAGGCCGGGCATATTATTACCGGCATAACCGACACAATTTTTTTAGGATTTGTTAGTTCAACACACCAAGCTGCAGGCATATTGGCAAACAATGTTTACATTTTAATTTTGGTATTTAGCATAGGTGTAAGTTACGCTATAACACCATTAGTTACTCAAGCAAACGAATTAAATGAAAGTGAAAAGAAAATTGCATTATTTAAAAACGCCTTGTTTTTAAATTTTTTGGTAGCAATATTGAGCTTTATTCTTCTTTATTCAACAAGCAATTTACTTTATTTTATGCAACAGCCTAAGGTTGTAGTTGAATTGGCTGTCCCTTTTTATAATGTGCTTATTTTTTCGATGATACCGGTTTCGATATTTTTTACTTGCAAACAGTACTGTGAAGGTTTGAGCAATACCAAAATAGCATTATGGGTAAGCGTTATTGGCAATTTAGTAAACATTGTTTTAAATTACGCATTGATTTTTGGAAAATTAGGTTTGCCTGAAATGGGCTACATTGGCGCAGCGTGGGCATCATTTATTTCGAGGATTGTAATGGGGGGAATATTTTTAGTAATTCTTTTTAAATCAAGAATTAGTCAAGATGTTCCTAAGTATTTTAAAAAGGTAAAAATAAATTTTAGTGATGTGAAGGCGCTATCAAAAATTGCCTTCCCGTCTGGGTTTCAAATTTCATTCGAAGTAGCTGCCTTTGTGGTATCGGGCTTGATGTGTGGCATTTTTGGTAAAAATCAAATTGATGCGCATGGTATCGCATTACATCTTGCTTCGCTCACATATATGTTTGGAAGTGGTATTGGAAGCGCTGCAACTATACAAACAGGTATATTTTTTACTCAAAAAAATTACATTGAGTTAAAAGAGAGTACAAGACAATCGCTATTTTTAATTTTATCTTTTATGGGTTTATTTATGTTGCTTTTTATTTTGCTGAGAAATATTTTACCTTATGCATTTACGCACGAGCACGATATTGTTAGCCTTGCCTCAAATTTATTACTTATAGCTGCTTTTTTTCAGCTATTTGATGGTGCACAGGTAACTTTAATGGGAGTATTAAGGGGCATGAAAGATGTTAAAATTCCAACGTTTATTGCCTTTTTGGGTTATTGGATAATTTCAATTCCTTTAGGGTATTTTTTAGGAATTTATTTAAACTTTCAATCAATTGGTATTTGGGTTGCTTTATGTATTAGTTTAATGATAGTTGCATTGTGTTTATTTTGGCGATATAAAATCTTAATTAAGAAGCTAAATTCAGCAAGGCTATAATAAAGTTACTTTATTATAATACTGTCACTAACAGTCATTGCTACATTAAACCAACCCACAGCCTTTGTTGCACCATTGGGGCTAACAATATTTGTTTTAACATTTTCAGGAGTGGTGGCAAATAAACCTTGGTTTGTCATTTGGGCTTGTGCTTGATTTAAAAAATTATAACAAGTGTAGCTAAGAGAATGAATTTCAACTTTACATGTATTGCCTAATTGATATCTTTTAAAGCCAAGAAAAGAAGCGGGTGGTGTAAAATAATTTACGGGTTGTGGTGAATTATAAACCGGTCCGCCACTTCCATCAACACTTGTGTTAATATCATTTGGGTTATTAAAAAGTGTATCGTTTCTAAAGGTTTTTACCCAATAATAATCAGGATTATTGTCGGCAATATCAACTGCATATAAAAATACGGTGTAAAATGGTTTTGAATTACGATTCATTAATGTATCGTACAAGCCTAATTTAAATAAAGATGTATCGATAAATGGATAAGATATTTTTACTGCTTTTTTCGACATTATTGCAGTTCGTTTTTGCTCTGTTTGTGCCGTGTATGTGTAACCATTTAATGCAATATTAAGTTGATAAATATGGTTTACGCTGTTAATTAAATTATTAGTATCAAGCTTATATACATAATTGCCGTTGCCCGAATATGTAAATGTATAATTTTTGTTTGCTGTAATATCTTTTACAGTAACAACTGCGTTTGTAATAGGCGAAGAGGGACTGGTAGAAAAATAATCAGAATTATGCAGCACACGAATGACCTGATCTTTACGCATGTTATTAATAAAACCATCAATAACGATTAATGGCGAACCGGAGTCAAGTTGTATTTGAATTGGGTCAGTACAAGAGACACAGCCCAAGATTAAAAACAGATATAAAATTTTTTTCATTTCAATTAAAAATTAAAATTATACGTAATTGCCGGAACAACCGAGCCTATTACCGAAAATTTTTCGGCCTGTGGTGTTAGTGTTCCATTGGTATTTAGTGTTGTTTTAAAATATACGCTATATGCGTTTCTTCGATTGTAAACGTTATAAACACTAAATACAAGCGATTGCTTAAATTTATGCTTATCATTATTTTTAAAATTATATGTTGCGCCTAAATCTAACCGATTGTATGATGGAATTTGGTAATTGTTGCGCATGCCGGTAGTGTTGTAGGGTATATAATATCCTTGCACATCAATGCGCGTATTTGGAAATGTTGAGGGGGTTCCGCTCAAATAAACAAAGTTAAGTGATATACTCCAGTTTTTTGTAATGTCAATATTTGTAACAATATTAAGAACGTGCGTGCGGTTGTATCTGCTTACAAACCATTGGTTATTACTTATCCCATTCACGAGGCGTTCGGTATGGCTTAATGTATAACTAACCCAACCATTAATACGGCCTTTGGTTTTCTTAATAAAAAATTCTGAGCCATAGGCTCTTCCAAGTCCTTGTAACAATTGTCCTTCAACAGTAGGGTTTATAAATAAGTTAGCGTTATCTATGTAATCAAGTTGATTTTGCAAATATTTATAAAACACCTCCACCGAAGTTTCAAACATATTGTCTTTAAAATTTCTAAAATAACCTACGCTGCCTTGATCAGCAATTAGAGGTTTTAAATTATTGGTAGCAATAGTGTAAACATCAAGTGGAGTACTGGCGGCAGTATTACTTATTAATTGTAAATATTGTGCCATGCGGTTATAGCTGGCTTTAATTGACGAGTATTGATTGATAATATAATTTAGTGAAAAACGAGGTTCAGGATTAATGTATTGTTTAATATTGGCTAGTTTATTGTAAATTAAAGTATCGCTTGCCGCTTTTTCAGTATTAGCAGTTGTATCTCTAAAATTATAAGCTTTACCCGGTCCTATAAAATTAAATAAACTCACGCGTAACCCATACTCAAGTGTTAAACGTGGTAACAATTTTTGTTCGTTGCTTATGTAAACACTACTTTCTAAGCCATAGCGCTTTGTAGCAACAAACGAAATAGAATTACCTGCTTGAGTTTGACCGGTAGCATCGTAAGGTAAAAAAGCGTATGATAGCGCTTGAAATCCAAACCGGATAGTGTTTCTGTTATTTAAATACCACGAAAAATCTGGCTTAATACTATAGTTTTCTATATTGCTTCGCCATTTAAAGCTTTGGTTAAGGGCGGGCATGTTAAACTCAAGTGAGTAATCATAGTTACTGTAAAAAGCAGTTAAGTTCATGAAAATTTTATTATTGAACACATGGTTCCACCTAACCGTGCCGGTAGCATTACCCCAATTAAATTTAAAAGCACTTGAGCCAAAAACATCGCGTCCAAAATAACTACTGGCAAATACAGTATTTTTATCGTTAATACGCCAATTTAATTTTGCTGTTAAATCATAAAAGTAAAAATCAGCTGTTTTAAGCGCATTGGTTGAACTTACAAAAGGTTTAATAAGCGCATCAATATAACTGCGACGACCGGCAATTATGAAACTGGCCTTATCTTTTTTTATAGGGCCTTCTAAACTAAAGCGACTAAATATTGTGCCTATACCACCGGCCCCCGATAATTTTTTAGAATTTCCTTCCTTCATTCTAATGTCTAATATTGAAGAAACTCTTCCTCCGTATTGCGATGGAATTCCTCCCTTTATGAGCTTTACATCTTTAACTGCATCTGGGTTAAATACCGAAAAAAATCCGAATAAATGCGAAGAGTTGTACACCGGTGCCTCATCAAGTAAAATTAAATTTTGGTCGATGTTGCCCCCGCGCACATTAAACCCGGTGGCACCTTCGCCTACAGTTGAAACACCCGGTAACAATTGTATAGAACGTATTACATCTACTTCGCCAAACAAAGCCGGTATTTTTTTTATTTGTTTAATATCGAGCTTGGCAACACCCATTTCCATACTTTTTACATTTTTATCTTCAGCTTCGCCTGTTATCACAACTTCGTCTAACTGCTTAGAATCTTCTAAAAGTTCAATATTTTTAGAGATGTTTTTTTCTAAATTAACCTCAAACTCAATTATTTTATATCCAATTAATGTAGCAACAATGGTGTGCTTTCCTTTAGGTAAGGTTAAAGAATAAAAACCATACTCATTTGCCGAAACGCCTATACTTGTTCCCTTTTTAAGAATATTTGCTCCTATTAAAGCTTCTCCGTTTTTTTGATCTTTAATATAACCGCTAATAGTAAATTTATCTTGAGCATTTAGCAATAAAGAAAAACCCATAAATAAAAACAAATAGTACCTAAACATAATTTTTATACTTTTTCAAATTTTAAACAAAACTAAAGAAACTAAATTTGTTTTCAAAGTTTTTTTATTGTGAAAACAAAATTAGTTAAATCCCTCAAACAATTGCTTAATTATTTTTGCTTGTACTATTGTTAAATATCCTTTATTTATAAAACATTCTTTTTATCATGATTACCTTTGCAGCTAATTATTAAAAAACAAACAATGAAATATTTAATCGTAGCCCTTATGTTGACAATTACAAGCGTTAAAGCACAAACCGTTAAAAACGTAACTGCCGAAGAGTTTAAAAATTTAATCACTAAAAAAAACACAGTACTTATAGATTTAAGAACGCCTGCCGAAATTGCTAAAAAAGGTAAAATAAAAGGAGCGAGCGAAATTGATTATTTTGCAAAAAATTCTGAAAAAGAAATATTAAAATTAGATAAAAATAAAATCTATCTTATATATTGTGCGGGCGGCGGGCGCAGTGGTGAATGTGCAACTTTAATGAAAAATAACAGCTTTAAAAACATTTATAATTTAGAAAAGGGGTTTGATGATTGGGTAAAAAAAGGATTTGAAATTGAAAAAAAATAAATGCGTTAGCGTAAATTGAATAAGAGTAACAATTTACGTTAATCAAATTTTAATGTTTTAATTGGTGTTAATTTACTTACTAAACCGGTTGGTATTATAAGCATTATAAAGCACACAACAAAAGTTCCTAAATTTAATGCTGCAATCCACTGCCAATTTAGTTTTGTTGCTACAAATTCAATATAATAAGTTGAGCTGTCAAGTTTTATTAATTTGTAGTTGTGTTGTATAAAATAAAGCATTAATCCAATTAAATTGCCGTACAGCATGCCTTTGCCAATTAGCTTTAAACTTATTAGCACAAAAATCTTTCTCACATTTACATTTGCCATACCTAATGATTTTAATAAACCTATCATATTACTGCGTTCTAAAATTAAAATCAGTAAAGCGGTAATCATATTAATTGTGGCAACTATAATTATGAGTACCACAATAATTACACCATTTACATCTAATTTATCTAGCCAAGTAAAAATATTTGAATACAATTCGCGAACGCTTTTTACGGAGTAGTTATAACCAAGTAAATCTTGAACTTTACTTAATGTTGTATCTTCTTCATTAAAATTATTAAGTTTAATTTCGTATGCCGCTACTTGTTCCGGCGCCCAATAATTAATTTTTTGTATATGTTTGATGTCGCAAAAAGCTAAATTATTATCAAAATCAGAAAAGCCCGAATCAAAAATGCCGCAAATAGTTAAGCGCCTTGAGCGTTGTTCGTACTTTATTACATCTTGTTTTAGAGTAGAATCGTAAACCAAATGCTGACTTATGAAATAAATAAGAATTTTTTGATTTAATTTCAACTCTAACCTATCGGCCAAACTTTTACTTATCAATAAATCATTTACTGTTGCTGTGTCATTAAGTTGCAAAGGATTTCCTTTTACAATTTTTGAATTTATATAATTAAAATCAAAATCGGTACCAACACCTTTCATTAAAACACCTTCGTTTTCAAGTTCTGTTTTTAAAATGCCATTTTTAAAAGCAACTGCTTGTATGTGTTTAAGTGCAGTATTTTTTTTTATAATTAAAATTGAATCTTTACTAATGCTTATAGGGTAAGGCTCATTGCTTGCGTTAAGCGATGTGCTTTTAATTGTTAAATGAGTAGTTAAACCAGTTATTTTAGTAATTATTTCGTTTTTAAATCCGGCAACTATAGCAACTGTAATAAGCATCACAGCAACTCCAATTGAAATACCAACTATTCCTATTTTAATTATTGGTTTAGAAATTGCATTATTCCTTTCTGATTTTGTAATTTTACTTGCTATAAATTGCTCTACACTCAATGCTTACTTGCTTATTTAAAAACAAAAATAAAAAAATAAATTGGATATTTTTTTTCACTGTAATTTGTTTGCCTAATTACGCTCAAATTAAAGTATTGCCATACAACTCTGTTGTTTGCGGCGCCAATAAATTAAGTATTTACCTGCCACACTTAAAATCAAAGCAAATTGCAGTTGTTACCAATTCGAGTGGTCAAATTAATGGTACCTCAATAATTGATACACTTTTAAAATTAAAAATTAATGTAAAAAAAGTTTTTTGTCCTGAACACGGTTTTAGAGGAGAAATCGAAGCCGGTGAAAAAGTAAACTCTGAAATTGACAATAAAACTCAATTACCCATAATTTCGCTCTACGGCAAAAACAAAAAACCAACTAATGAACAGTTACAAAATATCGATGTTGTAGTTTTTGACATTCAAGATGTTGGTGTTCGATTTTATACTTATATTTCTACACTAAGCTATGTAATGGAGGCTTGCGCCGAAAATAAAAAAGAGTTAATAGTGCTTGATAGGCCCAATCCTAATGGTTTTTATATTGATGGTCCTATATTACAAAACAGTTATAAAAGTTTTTTAGGTTTGCACCCGGTGCCAATAGTATATGGTTTAACTATTGGCGAATATGCCAAAATGGTGAACGGTGAAAAGTGGTTGAAAAACGGCCTAAGCTGTAATTTAAAAATTATTACAATTGATGGGTACAGGCGTAATTGCTCGTATCAATTGCCAATTAAGCCATCGCCAAATTTACCAAATAATATCTCTGTGTTGCTTTATCCAAGCTTAGGTTTATTTGAAGGAACTATTGTGAGCTTAGCACGTGGAACAGACATGCCCTTTCAGGCTATTGGGCACCCTAATTTTAAAGACACTACTTTTTATTTTACACCGCGCGAAACAAAATTAAGCGCAAACCCTAAGTATAAAAACTTAAAATGTTTTGGAATAGATTTAAGAAATAGCAGCGATAGTTTGGATAAAAAAATTAATTTAACGTGGCTTCAATACATGTACAACCAATTAACATCAGTTACTTTTTTCGATAAAAATTTTAACTTTCATGCAGGCGATAGTTTACTTCAAAAATACATTAAAGAAAATAAATCTGAACGCGAAATTAGAGCCTCTTGGAAACAAGATATAGAAAAATATAAAGTAATTAGAAAAAAATATTTATTGTATAAAGATTTTTAAATTCTAAAAATTATACCCTTTAAACTCTTTTTTAAACTCTTCATCTGGTATGCTTTTATTCTTTATCACTTCAGTATAATCGTACGATTCAAGCAACCCAAACTCATCAAATAAACTAATTGAAATAGGTAGCATTAATTTTTCGTCTATACACACAATTGCTTTTTTACAATATAAATTTGGAACCTTTAGCACGGTTCCCTTTTTTAAATAATCAAAATCATTAAATAAATTATTTTTATAGCGCAATAAATAATCGTTTACAATTAATTTATAAGCAATTGAAGTAACTGTTTCGTGGCTTGCAGCAGTATAATCAAAATAATCAAAATTTGTGCTTTCATACTCAACCACAAAACAATTATATCCATTTTTTAATAATTTACCTACATATTTAAAACTATTAATCCCATGCTTATCTTTATAAATAGTAGCCAATATAGAACGTGAAATAAATTCAAAACCCAATTCGTTAATGGTGTAATGTTGATTTTTTCGCATTAAATTCCCATAAGTATCAAGCATAACGGTTACATAAGGAAAGCCGTTAGGCTTTACAAAAGCTTTATTTTTTGGCAAATCGGGGGTTTGTAGTATTTCAATTTTCTTTTTGGGATTAATAAAATACACTTTACGCGGCAAAATTTGAAGTTTAATTTCAGAATGAGATGAATTAAAGCCCTTACCCAAACGCTCAGTCGCATGAATTTTCATACGTAAATACTTAATGTTTTCAATCGAATCATTCATTTGCTTTAGTAAAGCAGCTGCACTTGGATTAGTATTTTTTACTTGCGCAAATGAATTAAATAAAATAAAAATTGTACATATAATTACAACAATAAAAGTGCTTTTAAAATATCTTTGCGGCAACAACATTTTTTATACTTTTGAAGATACAATTTTATACAAAAATAATACGTTAATATTTCAAAAATAATATGTCCAAAAAAATTCTTGGCATTATTCCTGCCCGTTATGCATCAAGCCGGTTTCCTGGAAAACCTTTAGCAAAAATCTTAGGAAAAACTATGCTACAAAGAGTTATTGAGCAATCGAAAAAATCGCAATTGCTTCATAATATTATAGTTGCAACCGATAACGAAGAGATAAAAAACCACGCCCAATCGCTTGGTGTTAACGCTATTATTACTTCTGAAAAGCACCCAAGTGGCACCGACCGCTGTTATGAAGCTTATACCCTGCTAAACGAACATTTTGATTATATTTTAAATATTCAGGGCGATGAACCTTTTCTTGACCCTCAACAAATAAACTCGCTATTAAACGCCTGCAACGGTAACAACGAAATTTTAACCCAAATGATTAAATGTAACTCAAGCGAAGTGTTATTTGATGCAGGCGAAGTTAAAATTACATTAGACACAAACTCAAACGCACTTTACTTTAGCCGCGCTGTTATTCCTCATCTTAAAGGAATTGAGCCATCGCAATGGCATTTACATTTTCCATTTTATAGGCACGTTGGCATGTATGCCTATCGCAGCGATATTTTAAAGAAAATTACTTCTCTGCAACAAAGTAATTTAGAAAAAGCTGAATCGCTTGAGCAACTCCGGTGGCTCGAAAATGGCTTTAAAATAAAATGCGTTGAAACAACTTACGATAGCCATTGTATTGATACGCCACAAGACATTGAAAAAGTTATTAAATTGATGGGTATTGCACAATGAGTTTTTTTGATGTAGAAATTAAGGATTTTGATTATGATTTACCTGACGAAAAAATAGCCAAGTTTCCGCTTGAACAACGCGACCAATCAAAACTTTTAATTTATAAAAACCAACAAATTACTCAAACAACCTTTAGTAATTTGAGTGCCGTTTTACCTAAAAATAGCATGCTCGTTTTTAATAATACTAAAGTTGTGCAAGCGCGCTTAATTTTTAAAACATCTTCAAATCATACCATTGAAATATTTTGTTTAGAATCTCCGCCCTATTATAACGATATAAGTTCGGCAATGAGTAAAACAGCCAATATTAAATGGCATTGCCTGGTAGGTAATTTAAAAAAATGGAAAGAGCCGTCTTTAACACTCGCAGCTAAAAATATAGAATTAAAAGCCTCTATTATTCAGCGATCAATTAATTTTATAGAAATTGAATTTAATTGGAGTAACAACAATCTTACATTTGCCGAGGTTTTAGAGAAATTAGGCAGCCTCCCTATACCACCCTACTTAAAAAGAGAAGCAACAGTTAAAGATGATAACAGCTACCAAACTATATATGCACAGCACAAAGGGTCGGTAGCAGCTCCCACCGCAGGACTTCACTTTACCGAAAAAGTTTTTCAAGATTTAAAACAAAATAAAATAACCACAGGTTATGTAACTTTACACGTTGGTGCCGGCACATTTAAACCCGTTAAAGCAAATAATATAAATGAACACGAAATGCATGCAGAGTGGCTTGAAGCAGATTTTAAATTTATTGAATCGCTATTAAACTTTACTCCAATTATAGCAGTTGGAACTACTTCGTTACGAACACTCGAAACCCTTTATTGGATGGGAGTTAAAGCAATTTTAAATTCCACATTTGATATAAATGCACTAAAAATAACACAATGGGAGGCTTATCAATTGCCCCAACAATACACGTTAAACGAAAGCTTAAACGCACTCTTATATTGGATGAAAAAAAACAATGTATTAAAAATTATGTGTCAAACGCAAATACTTATTTTACCGGGTTATAAACTGCGAGTAGCTAAGGCTATAATTACTAATTTTCATCAACCCAAAAGCACGCTTTTACTTTTAGTTAGTGCTGTTGTTGGCAGTAATTGGAAAAAAATTTATCAATTCGCTTTAGAGCATAACTATAGATTTTTAAGCTATGGCGACAGCTCCATTTTATTTGCAAACGAAGTTCTTTAAATTACCCTCAATTAATCGAAGTTTTAGAGTAATTCGTCTAAATTATAACTCGTTGTTAATAAAGTGTTTATGTCTTATTTTGAAAAGATTTCTTGTTTTTATAACTTTACTTCTATAACTTCAAACCATTACAAAAATGAAGCCTATGTTAACTCCATTATTGATATTATTTTTGAGTATAAACACAAATGCTCAAACGTTTGAATTAAACGGAAAAGATACATTAAATTATGTGGACGTAAACGGTAGAAAGCAAGGTAAATGGGTGCTTTACGGCAAACACAAACCCAACACATGCTATTCTATCAACCAAAAAGCCGAAGAGGGTTCTTATAAAGAAAATAGAAAAACAGGTTTATGGTTAGAGTATTACTGCAATAACAACGTAAAAAGTAAAGTAAACTTTAACAATGGCAGAGCCGATGGGCATGCCGTACTTTATTTTGAAAACGGAAAAGTGCAAGAAGAAGGTGAGTGGAAAGGCAATAAATGGGTTGGTGCCTTAAAACAGTACTACGATAATGGACAAGTACAACACGAATTTAATTACAGCCAAACCGGCAAAAGAGAGGGTGAACAAGTGTACCATTATGAAAATGGGCAAGTAGCTGTAAAAGGAAATTTTACCAACGGAAAAGAAACCGGCGTTATTAACGAATACTACGAAAACGGAGATAAAAAAGCCGAAAAAACTTTTAATAATGGTGATGTAGATGTTGCTTCTATTAAAACCTTTGATGCTAAAAAAGAGTTACCAAAACATACCGAGATTGTAAAACAAGAAACTACTGTAAAAACCACTGTTTCAAAAGACGAAACCTTGGCAACAGTTGGTAAAGCACCTACTGTATTAAATGGACATCACGTACTTTATAATAAAGATAAACAAGTAACTAAAGACGGAGACTTTGTAAATAACGTATTGATGTCTGGCAAAGCTTTTATATACAACGAAAATGGGATATTGACCCGAGTAGCCATTTATAAAAATGGTATTTATCAAGGCGATGGAGTAATTGAGAAATAATTTTATTGAATTATTCCTAAAAAAGCTATATTTAAACTTTATTTAATACAACTATGAAAATATTTACAAATGTCGCAGTTATAGCTGCATCTGCACTGTTACTAATTTCGTGTGGTGATAAAAAACAAAATGCTGAAATTAAAGCACCGGAAGGAATGAACGTATTAGATTTAAACAAATACGGAAAACACTTTGTGCTATACATACCGGATACATCAAAGGCAAAACTCACAATTAGTGAGCAAAGTTCAGGCGCATTAGATATTAAAGTAGGAACAAATTTTGCGGTTACCATAAATGAGCAAGCTGCAGATATAAATGCGAAAAAGGCTGAAATTAAAGACGATGAGGTAAATAAATTTAAATCATTTGTTACAGATGAGCCTAATGGCATATTGTGGGAGAGTGAAATAACCAAACCTGAATTTCACTTTCTGTATAACTTGAAAGCCGGCGCCGTTGAATATAGCATTGAAGACATTAGAAGCACAGATGCAGAGCCTTTTGGAAAAGAAACTATTCAAAAAATGTATGAAAGTGCTAAAACAGCGGTTGAGAAGCATATTGAAAAGAAAGACGTTTAAAAATCCAATTTTTAATACAGAAATTACTTTGCTTAATTAACTTATTTGTTTTTTGCGAGAGAATCTAATGGATTTTTTCGTTTAATTTTAGCTGAAGCAAATTATACCAAGTTCAAATATATTTCAGTCTAAAGATACTTAGGCGGTTTTTGTTTGGATAACGAAAAAAATCTTTGTGTAGCAATGCTTACGGAAATATTTTTCGAGAAAGTATAAACGAAAAATAACAAGTAGATTGAGCTACAATATATCTGTACTTGGTATAAATCAAGGATTGATTTTAGTGCAGGCAATACTAAGTGCAGATTAGTTTGAAGATGTGTAATTAGAATTTGTTTACTATAAATAATTTTTGAAATTTCACCTTATTTATTTCCCTTATATCTTTCGCACGGCTACTTATTATATTTCTCAACGCCCTCGTTTAACCAATTTATATACTCTTCTACGCTTGATTTATAGCCTCTTGGTCCCACTAGTGTTTTTTCGTTTTTATCAACTATAATATATAAAGGCTGTGCAATTTCTTTATATCTGCTAAACTCCATGAACTTAAATTTATCACCAACAGTTGTAATTTCAAAATCTTTGTCGAGCCATTTTACAGTTTTAATCTCTTCTTTTGGCAAATCAATTCGCTCGTCAACATAAAGCGATACTAAAACCACTTTTTCATTTAAAATTGATTTTACTCTTGGGTCTGTCCAAATAAAATCTTCAGTCTTTCTGCAATTGGCACAAGCCCTGCCGGTAAAATCAATTAACAATGGTTTATTTACTTTTTGAGCGTAAGCCAAAGCTTTTTCATATTCATTTTCAAAATGAATAATACCCGTTTTGCTAACCTTCATATCAGCATTTTCTTTAGTATTTGTTTGTGCTGTTTGAGAAGGTGCACTAAATGAGGTTGTTTGCCCCTGCGATTCAGAATAATCAATAGGAGGCAAAACCCCACTAAATATTTTTAAAGGTGCGCCCCACAAGCCTGGTAATAAATAAAGTGTTACAAATAAACTTAATGTTGCAAACATAATACGTGTTACAGAAAGAAAATTTACAGGTGAGTCGTGTGAAGTTTTAAAAAAGCCTAATAAATAAAGTGTAAGCAGTGCAAAAATTGCTATCCATAAAGCAACAAAAACCTCGCGTGTTAATATATGTAATTGGTAAACTAAATCAACGTTTGAAGCAAATTTTAGCGCTAAGGCTAATTCAATAAACCCTAATGTTACTTTAATTGTATTGAGCCATCCGCCGCTTTTTGGAACTTTTGAAAGATATGACGGAAACAATGCAAATAAACCAAAAGGTAATGCTAAGCCTAACGAAAATCCAAATAAAGCTATTATTGGTCCTCCAAATGAGCTACCGTTGCCAATTAACACTAATGCGTTGCTCACCATTACTCCCGTACACGAAAATGAAACTACTACAAGCGTAAGTGCCATAAAAAAGATGCCAATTAAACCACCTTTTTCGCTACCTTGATCTATTTTATTTACAAATTTTGAAGGTAATACTATTTCAAAAGCACCTAAAAACGAAGCAGCAAATAGTAACAATAATACAAATACAATTAAATTAAAAGGTGCACCGGTTGATAAGGAGTTTAAATCGACTAATGAATTAATAATAGTTCCCAGCAACAGAAAAATTAAAATAATAGATAGCACATAAATCATTGCATTGCGCCTACCTTTTTTAGGATTGCCACTTCGCTTTAAAAAGAAACTCACATTTAAAGGAATTAACGGAAATACACACGGTGTAAAAACAGCCGCAAGCCCCCAGCCTAAACCATTCAAAAACACCAACCACCATGATTCATCAGCAACTTGTTTATCTTCATTTTTCTTTTCGTCGCTTTGTACAATTGTGGCTTTATTATTTTTTTGAGATGCGCTATCCGGCAATACAGTTTTTCTGTTACTTAGTATTGTAACAATTGCTTGAGAGTCGCAAGCACAAGTCGCATTTGTTTGTTTTGAAATCGTATCATTGCTGATTAATTGCTCCGTAGCGCATTTTGGAGAACCCTCTACTTCAAATTCAAAATTTTCTGCCGGCGGAAATATGCATTGCCCATGGCTACATGTTTGCCAACTATATTTGCCTGATATTTTTACCTTACCCGCTTTTAAAACTTTTATGCGTTGCGTAAAACTACCTTCGTTTTCATGGTAAATAGTGGTAAGTTCAAGATCTTTATCGTAATCTGTTTTTGTTTTCGATTCTTTAACTTTTCCAACTAATTCGTACGTTGAATTTTTTTTAAATGTAAACTCAGTAGGGTTTGGCGCGCCATCACCAAAAGTACGAGTTAGTGAATAAAGATGCCACTCTTTTTCAATTTTTGCTTTAAACACTAATTCATATTCACATTCATTAATTTTTTTAGTTTCAAGTTTCCAGGTAACAGGCAATTGTTGCGCTAATGATAAAAATGAGCAAACAATTATAAATAGTGTGGAATAAATCAATTTCATTTTAAAAAAAATTAAGCAACGCAAATTAACATTATTTTATAATTACCTGCAAATCAATTATTTTTGGAGGTAAACACATGGCATCATTACAGCACATATATTCAACTTTTACAGGAATTGTAAAGGGCTTAGAGGGTTTAGATTTTAATTTGATTTTTTGTACAAACTCGGCTTTACCACTAAACACCGAAATTTTAGCGTCAAATGCTTTTACGTACTCCTCGTGAATACCAATTTCCTGCGTTTTTTCATTTAAAGAATAGTTTGCATGAGGCGCAAATGTAAAAGATGTTGCAATAGGTCCATCTGCATTAACTTTTTGTGAATATGTGTGCCAGCCTTTTTCTAAAGTGCCTGTAATAAGTATTTCGCCTTCGTTTGCTGAAACACTTTTATAAAATGTTGCCCAAGTAATAGGATTTTGTTGAGCAATTAAGAAATTGCTTAAAATTAAAAATAAAACAACTGCTGTTTTTACGCTAAAAGGCTTTAATTTCATGATACCACGAAATTAAAAGAATTTATTTACAAAATAATAAAAACAAATTTAATCTAACCTAAATTAACATCTGTTTTAAGCATATATTTTTTTATATTTGCAACACTATGTCAGAAGAAAAAAAGTTAATTGATTTATCCGGTATTATCGCAATAACCGGTCAACCCGGATTGTATAAGGTTGTTGCCCAAAGTAAAAATGGTATTATTGTTGAAAGTTTGAGTGATAAAAAAAGAAGTAATATATACTCAAGTACAAAAGTTTCAACTTTAAGCGATATAAGCATGTTTACTACCGGTGATGACAAGCCTATAGCTGAAATTATTACTTCTGTTTTTGAAAAAGAAAAAGGAGGGGCTTGCATTGATAGCAAATCAGATGATAAAGCCATTGAAAAATATTTCTCAGAAGTACTTCCTGAGTACGATAAAGACAGAGTGTATGTGAGTAATATGCGTAAATTATTTAGTTGGTACACTTCGCTTCAAAAAACCAATAGCCTCAAATACAAGGAAGAAAAAGCAGAAACCGAAGAAGAAAAAGCAAAAACAGTAAAAACAGCTGAAACCAAATCTATTAAAAAAGCAAGCGTAAAAAGCGGGGCAAAAACCAAAACGAGTGCAGGCGTTAAAAAAACTGCAGGTGTTCGTAAAACCGGCTCTGCTTAATTTAGTATATACAATTACTTATTTCCAATTTGTTTTTAGAAATTAAATTCATAAAAAAAGAGGGTTTTTACCCTCTTTTTTATTTTCTATTGAAAAATATTTCTGTTTTTTAAGAATACAATAATGCACGATTTGCCATTTAAAAATGATAAAAACCGTTTATAAATAACAATTAAGTTTCCAATTATTTGCTTCACTAAATAAAACAGTAGTTTTAATCAACATTTTACTATTTAAAACGATGTAAGTATTCTTTTTATTAAAACTTCAATTTTAACTCAAAATTGAGTGAAAAATGTAAGCTAATTTTGCCTGGCTTTAAATACAAAAACATTAAAACATCTCTCAACATGAAACAAATTATTTGCATCTTACTCTTCACCATAAATGTAAAAATTTTAGTTTCGCAATGCGTTACAAGCTATCCATACAATGAGGGTTTTGAAAGTTCGCCGGCATGGACACCTTCGGGCAATTTATCTGACTGGGCATGGGGAACGCCATCGCATAGCGTAATAAATACTGCGGGAGGCGGTTCAAAATCATGGTGCATAGGCGGATTATCAAGTGCTTTTTATAATTATTACGAAATGTCTTTCTTAACAAGCCCTTGCTTTAATTTTACAACACTAAATTACCCGTGGATTTCACTGAAAATTTTTTGGCAAAGTGAGTGGAAATACGATGGGTTATTATTGCAAGCCTCTACAAATGGAGGTGCAACATGGACAAACGTAGGTACAGCAAGCGACCCTGTTGATTGCAACACTGCTAATTGGTACAACAACACTCAAAATATTACATGGATGCTTAATACAGGCTCTGTAAATATTGGTGCAGGTAATGCAAAAGATGGCTGGACGGGTAACAATGCATTAAGCTACCCTAGCGGCTCAACAACCTGCCAGGGAGGGCATGGTAGTGGTACTTGGGTTACAGCTTCGCACTGTTTAACAGGCTTAGCTAATCAGCCTAACGTTTTGCTGCGCTTTGCATTTGGGGCAGGTTTCACTTGCAATAATTTTGACGGCGTTGCTATCGACGATATTCATATTTACAATGGGGCGCCTCATGCACCTGCATTTACATATAATTGCTCCGGCTCCGGTAATTATAATTTTACACCCTCGGTAGCCCCTTGCCCTGTCGTATCTTCTTATTTGTGGAATTTTGATGATGTTGGTTCAGGTGCTTCAAATACTTCAAATGCATCTAGTCCATCTCATGTTTTTTCAAGTGCCGGCGTACATAATGTTTCACTTACAGTATCTGGTGGGGCTTGCAATCCTCCGGGGACATACACTTTGGCTGTTAATGTTTCAAGTGTTTCAAGTCCGGTTATTGTTTCACCAATAGCTTGTAACGGCGGATATGGAACAGCTTCAGTAACTGCAGTAGGAGCAAGTCCTTTTACTTATGTGTGGTCGCCAAGTGGAGGTAATACTGCCTTAAGCAATTCATTAAATGCAGGTACATACAATATAGCTGTTACAGATGCCAATGGTTGCGTATTTAATCAAAATGTAACACTCAATCAACCAAGCGGCATGTCAATAGCATTATCACAAACAAATACAACTTGTGGTGTTAGTGCAGGAGCAGCTTCTTTAGCAGTAAGTGGCGGAACAAGCCCATATACCTATACATGGAGCCCCGGTGGGGGTAACTCATATTATATTACTAATTTAAACGTTGGAAATTATACGGCCATAATTGCCGATGCAAACCCATGTACAACAAGTATTACTGCAAGCATCACTTCTTCGGGATATTCATATAGCGCAACGGTTTTATATATGGATGTTTCGTGTTTAGGCGGACACGATGGCGCAGCTACAATTACTCCCGTTGGAGGAACGCCTAGTTACTCATATACATGGACACCCGGAGGCTATAACACATCTACGCAAACAAGTTTAACAGCCGGTAGCTATTCTGTTAATGTTTCAGATGCAACGGGCTGTACCTTTTCATTAAATTTTACAATTAATCAACCTTCAACTGCTGTTACTGCTGTTGTTAGTCAAACGCAAATAACGTGTAATGGGTTAAGCAATGGAAGCGCCTTTGCAACAGCCTCTGGAGGAACCCCCGGACCTGCACCGGGATATAATTATTTATGGATGCCGGGCAGTACAATGAGCCAAAGTGCAAATAGTTTATCTGCCGGCACATACTCTCTTTTTGTTTCAGATGGTTATGGTTGTACCTACTCAACTAGTGTTACATTTACCAATCCTCCGGCAATTTTAGCAACTGCAATGTCAACAAATGTTACATGTTATGGGGGGGCAAACGGATCGAGTTCAGTTTTAGCAAGTGGGGGTATTGGAGCACTGAGTTACCAATGGTCGCCTGGAGCAAGTACTCTTAATACTCAAACAAATGAAAATGCAGGTACTTATACTGTTATGGTAAGTGATTCGCATAATTGTACTACAACAACAACTGTTGCGGTATCTCAACCATTGCTTCCAATAAGTGTTGTATTAACAAGTAGTAATGTTTCTTGTAATGCAGGGAGTAACGGAGCTATATCAGCTTCTGTTAGCGGTGGAACGCCTACATACAGTTACACATGGATTCCAGGCAATCTCAACTCTTCAAACATAAATAATTTAACTGCCGGTAATTACTCCCTAACGGTAAGCGATGCTAATAATTGCAGCACCACAATTTCAACTGTTATTTCGCAGCCCTTAAATGGTATTTCTGCTACTACAAACACAAGTGCTGTTTTATGTTATGGTCAAAATAATGGTTCTGCTACAATTACTGCATCAGGCGGTACACCGATTTACGCTTATGCATGGTCAAATGGTGCTACAGGTACAAGTGTTAATTCACTATCGCCTAATGTTTATAGTGTAACAGTTACAGATGCTAAGGGCTGCAGTACTACTTTTTCGTTAACTATATCAGGGCCTACTGCTCCAATTACATCAACACTATTTCCAATTACAGTATGTGTAAATACAAGCACTCAAATAGTTGGCTGTTACTCAGGGCATGTGCAAGCGCCTGTTACTTTTTTATTTAATGGTGTAACATCAACAACTAGTTATAGCAATGTTAATGTTTCGGCAACTACAAATATGTCGTTTCAAGTAGTAGATGCAAACGGGTGTGTTTCAAATGTTTCAAGTGCCAATATCACAGTTATACCACAGGTGAGTATTAACCCTATTAGTAGTTTAAGTGTTTGCCCCGGTGCTGTGTTTAATTTTACAGCCAGTGCGTTTGGCGGTTTAGCGCCATATAGTTATCAATGGCTTCCTTCAGGACAAGTAGGGCCTATTTTCTCAAGCACAGCGAATCAAAGCAACACAATTACAGTAACTGTTAGTGACAAGTGCCAAACAAACGCATCAACAAACGTAGTAATTGGCTTGTATAATGTACCTGTGCCTAGTGTTGTAACTTCAGCAACAACAGGTTGTACGCCGTTATGTGTTACAATTTCGCCTACCGGAATTACCGGTTTGCAAAATTTTAATTGGAACTTTGGTAATGGTGTAATTCAAAATTTACAAAATGCAGGAACTTGTTATAGTCAGTCAGGAAGTTATACAGTAACGTTAAACTATCAAACACAAAATGGATGTTACGGAAGCGAAGTATTTAATAATTTATTTTTAGCTATTGGCACACCAACCGTTGATTTTACGCCATCATCATATCAGTTTGACGATAATACTAACAGCATTACTTTCACAAATACATCGCAAGGCGCAAGTAGTTTTATTTGGAACTTTGGCGGTTATGGCACGTCTTCTGATTTAAACCCAACTTTATTTTGTTCAAACCAAAGCAATTATTTGGTTACCTTGTATGGGTACAATTCATTAGGATGCAGGGATACAATTACGAAACTAATTAAATATATACCTGAGTTTACTTTTTATGCACCTAATTGTTTTACGCCCAACGGCGATAATGTAAATGATTATTTTCTTCCTTTAGGTATTGGTTGGGATAATAAGCGGTATGAATTAAATGTGTTTGACCGTTGGGGAGAAAAAATATTTTCGACTACAGCATACAATCAAGGGTGGGACGGGACAAAACGCGGCGATTTATGTAAAGATGATGTATATGTATGGAAGGTGGAGCTTTACGATATATTTGGAAAACTTCACGAATATGTTGGCCATATTACCTTGCTCAAATAAAATTACATTGTGTATAGACGTAATAGGCACAGTATCATATTTGCAACATAAAAAGCATAAATACAAACTAATTTTTTAATTTACACATTTAGTAAAACAGTGTCAGTGTCTTTTTTTTCAAGATGAGGTAAGGTTACACTTTCATGTGTTTTAATTTATCGCTATTTAAAATAGTAATGTTGCTGCCTTTAATTTCAATGAGTTTATCTTCTTTAAATTCGCTTAAAGTTCGAATAAGTGACTCTGTGGCTGTACCAACAATGTTTGCTAAATCTTCGCGCGACATTGAAATACTAAAACTTTTTTCGTCGTTTTTTTTGTACTTTTTCTCTAGCAATAAAAGCGCTTCTGCCACCCTTTTTCTAACGGAACTGTAAGCTAATTTAAGCAGTTGTTGTTCTTTTTCAATGATATTGTTACTTAAAATACTTACAAATTTTTTAAGCACTTCAGAGTTGTTATGCAACAAGCTATAAAAGTCTTCTTTTGGAATGAGAATAACCTCCGAGTCTTCAATACACTCTGCATTTTCAAAATAGCTACGATTTTCGAACAATGGTAAATATCCAAAGAAATCACCGTCGCCAATTAACGATGTTATTAATTCTTTGCCATACTCATGCACTTTAAATGTTTTTATTTTTCCTTTCGTAAGGAAATACAAATAATTGGGAGTATGACCCTCATTAAAAATAATATCTCTTTTTTTATAATGTTTTACTTTACGTTCGTTCGAGAGTTTTTTTAGTTCATTTAAAGACTCAATATCATCAAAAAATTTTTCTAATCCTTTTGCATTTCTTTCGTAGGTTGATTTAATCATTTCATTTTTTTTCAATCTACTTTCAACAGCGTTTAATAATTCAACATCATCAAAAGGTTTTGTAATATAATCATCGGCACCTAAGTCCATGCCTTTTCTAAAGTCACTTCTTTCTGTTTTTGCAGTTAAAAAAATAAATGGAATAGAGGCGGTGTTAGGCGATTTACTTAGCAGATGAATAACTGCATAGCCATCAAGCACCGGCATCATTATATCGCACAGTATTAAATCAGGTAATACACTTTGCGCAATTTCAATACCTGATTTTCCGTTATCTGCTTGTAAAACTCTGTAATTAGCTAGTTCTAGTATTTCTGCGCAGTTTTCTCTAACCTCTTGGTTGTCTTCAATTAATAAAATAGTCTTCATTTGTTTTTTTATTAGGTAAGGTGATTATAAATTCAGTGCCTTTGTTTAGTTCACTTATAAATTTAATTTTCCCTTTCATTAATTCGATATATTTATATACGATGCTTAATCCAAGTCCTGTACCTTGAATATTTGTAACATTACGGGCTCTGTAAAAACGTTCAAACATGTGCTCTTGTTCTTCGGCCGGTATTCCAACACCATAATCTTTAACGCTAATTAAAATTTCATCGGGAAATATTTTAGTGATAACATCTATTTCTTTATTGTCGCCACTAAATTTTATAGCATTTGATATTAAATTTAGATAAATGTTTTTTACCATTTGTTTGTCTAAATAAACATCTACATCTTTCCCATCAATTAATGAATTAATTATTTGATTTTCTTTTTTAATTATTCCCATTTCACTAACACACTCATTTTGTAATTCTTTAATTTTAAAATAAGTATTATTCACAAAAACTTTGCCCTCTTCTAATTTCCCGACGGATAAAAAATCATTTAAGATTAATGTTAAGTTAGTTACAGATGATTTTATTCGGTTTATATGTTTTAGTCGCTTTTCGTTGTCTTCATTTTTTTCGTACTTGCTAATAAGTGAAGCAGATGATAATATTGCACTTAATGGAGTTCTAAATTCGTGAGAAGCCATTGAAACAAAACGTGATTTCATTTCATTTATTTGCATTTCGCGCTCAAGTGAATTTGAGAGTTGTTTTTTAGAATCTTCTAATTCATTTAAAGCTTCTCTTAATATTTTAGTTCGTTCGTTTACCTTTGCTTCTAGCTCTTGGTTTAATTTTTTTACTTGCTCCTCAACTGCTTTTCGTTCTGTTATGTCGCTCATAAAGGCTATTACGAATAACTCGCCATCGCGATGAAAATAAGAAAGACTTATTTGTGCAGGAAACTCACTGCCATCGCTCCGCATTGCTCTTAAATCAAGGTCTTTACCCATTGGGCGCGAACGAGGATTTGCGTTGTAGTTGCTGCGATAATTTTTATGTTTATCTTTAAGATGTCCCGGTATTAAATCTTCGATACTTAGTGTTGATATTTGCTCAATGGTATATTTAAACATTTTTGAAGATGCCGGGTTGCAGCTAACTATTTTGCCGCTTGAGTTAACTATTATTATAGCCTCGGTTGTATGTTCGAAGAGGGCATTTAACCCTTCTTGTTGAAATTCCATTAACATATAAAATTCATTAAGAATTACGCAATATAGATGACTAAAATCATTTTTTTAAACAATTTTAATCATGTTTTGAAGGTATTAATTTTTTTGGAGAATGTACAGGGCGTTTAATTTTAATTTAAGAAATACTTAATTTTAAGATTGTTTTATTTGTTTTTGACTCAAAATTGTTAAATCCTAATACCTATCACTAAAACATCGTCCACTTGTTCTTGTGCGCCCATCCATTTTTCAAAAGATTTTTTCAATATTTTTTCTTGTTCATTTACATCGAGTTCACAAATTTGAAGTAGTAAATCTGAAAAACGTTTCATCATAAATTTTTTTCCTTTATCGCCTCCAAATTGGTCGGCGTAGCCATCTGTAAAAACATAACACATGTCGCCTTTTTGTAATTCAATTTCGTTGTTGGTAAAATTGCTTCTTTCTTGCTGTTTATTCCCTATCGGAAATTTATTGGCTTTGTATTCAATAATTGTTTTGTTTCTTACAATATATAAAGGTCTGTAAGCACCGGCGTATTGTACTTTTAGCATACTTTCGTCAAAGTTTAAAAGTGCAATATCCATACCGTCTTTGGTATCAATATTTTTTTCGTCTTGCTTTAAAATATTTGTAACGCCTTTATGTAGCAGGTCCAAAATTTTGGCGGGTTCATTTTCTTTAACTTCGCGAATAATATGGCTAAGTAGGTCGTTGCCTATCATACTCATTAATGCGCCAGGTACTCCATGTCCCGTGCAATCGGCAGCGGCTATAACAGCGCCATTATCGGTTTTACTGAAATAATAAAAATCGCCGCTTACAATGTCTTTTGGGTTATATAAAATAAATGCATTAGTAAAAACTGCAAATACATCTTCTTTTGGGGCTAAAATAGCTGTTTGTATGCGTCGCGCATAGGTTATCGAATCTAAAATGTCTTTGTTTTTTCGACTTATGATTTGGTTTGATGCTTCAATTTGTTTTTTTGATTCTTCTTCGGCAAACATAATTATTTTAATGTACCTAAGTAAAACAATTACCGTTAGTATAAATATGGCTATTGAGATAAATAAATTGGTGATTAAATTTTTACGGGCCTGGGATATAAATACATCAAAGCGGTCATCTACTTCAACTATACCGGTAACTTTACCATTTTTATCTTTAATAGGACTAAATGCAGTAAGCCAAGTTCCATACTCATCAGTATATTGGTGTATGATATTGCCTTTTTCGTAATCGTCTAAAAATTCTTTGTGGTATTGAATGTACGGGTCGCGTACATAGGGCTTATCGTTTGAGTTAACAATGTAGTAAAATTTATTTTCATTTTTTTCTAATACCAGTGTGGCTATTTCGGTGCTAACTTTATTTATGTCGTATGCCTTTTTTAGAGTTTTCCATATTGAATAGTAAATACTATCTTGTTCTTTAGTAAGTACTTGCCCTTGTTTGGTGTATTTTTCGCATAGATAGCGATGATCGTCGCCATTAATATTTAATGCTAGAGTATTTGATATGGCTTTTAGTCGTTCTAAATTATTATTTTCGGCAACATCTAAAAAATGAAAATTGATATAAAAAATAAAGTAGCCCGAAAGCAAAAATAATCCTGAAAAAACGGTAACAATAATTTTTGTGCTAGGCTTTTTCCAATCAAGTATTTTAAACTTTAGCATAATTAATTCTGTTCATACAATAGTAGTATTTTTTATTTACATTCTGAAATGATTTCTATTTTTGCCTTTTAAATGGAAACAAGGGATAATACAGTTGATGTATTGAGAGGTATTGCAATT
Organism: Bacteroidota bacterium; assembly: GCA_018267655.1. GTDB lineage: Bacteria > Bacteroidota > Bacteroidia > B-17B0 > Aurantibacillaceae > Aurantibacillus. The sequence continues at coordinate 38,801 of JAFDYB010000080.1, read as the reverse complement.
TTTTCTATGATTGCATCAAATATGGCTGCTTATAATTATTTGGAGCCTCATGCTTTTGTTTTTAAAGTATATGGTAGTATTGCGGCACCTTGTTTTATTTTTTTGGCAGGAATGATGGTTAGTTATACTGCGCACATAAAGTCATACCCATTTAATTATTATTTGTTGCGAGGAACAGCCACTTTGATTGTAGCGGCTTTAATTGATTTTTTTTTATGGCGAATTATTCCGTTTGTAACGTTTGACGTGCTGTATTTAATTGGCTTGGCAATGCCATTAATTTACGTAATTCTTAAATTACCTAAATATGTGCAGCTTATTAGTATTGTTTTAATTTTTGTAGTAAGTTCTTTTTTACAAAAACATGTTGGATATATTGATACGCCGAATGAAGCAAGAGGTTTAAATGAGTTAAAGGGTAGTACTATTTTACATCAGTTTTTTATAGATGGTTGGTTTCCTTTATTTCCTTGGCTTGGCGTATCGCTATTAGGCGCTTTTTTTGGGAAAATGCGTATAACACTTGGCGTTGAAAAGTTGAACAAATTATTTCTTATATACGGTTTATGTTTTTTTATTGCAGGACTTGCGTTATGGATAGTTTTTAAGCCAGCACTGCTTTCTCGCGAGGGTTACAGCGAATTGTTTTACCCACCAACCATTATATTTATGATGACTTTTTTAGGTGTAATTTTACTTTTATTGAATTTACTGTATCAAATTAAGCAATTTAAAATACTATATTTTTTTTCAATTTATGGGCGCTCATCACTATTAATGTATATTCTTCATACTACATTTATTGTGTTTATTTTTAACCGTTTTTTTGTAGCCTATACATTTTTTCCTTTTGTTTTACTTTACTTAGCACACGCAATAATTTTGTGGGTAATTTGCTTACTTGCTCAAAAATTAAAAAAGAAAAATAGTCCGTTTTTACTAAAATTTTTGCTGGGGGGATAACATTAAATGCAGGCTATTATTTTATTTGGAAGAGCTTCATTTTTTAATACCCCAAAATTTTCATCATACTTTTATAGCTTTGTTCTTTTGAAAAAAGTTTTGTTGTTATATTATCGTTTTCATCTAAATCAATTAACACATGTTTAGGCGCAGGTATTAAACAATGTTGCGTGCCGCCATAGCCGCTTAGTGCTTCTTGATAGGCACCTGTGTGAAAAAAGCCAACGTACAGCAGTTCTTTATCGCTTTTTTCAATAATCGGTAAAAAAACTTGGTTGGTGTGTGCTTCTGAATTATAATAATCCATACTATCGCAAGTTAAACCTCCTAAATTAACGGGCGCGTATTGTTTGTCCCATTTATTTATGGCAAGTAAAATAAAGCGTTGGTTAATGCCCCACGTATCGGGTAAAGTGGTAATAAAACTGCTATCAATAAAATACCATTTTTCTCTGTCGTTTTGTTGTTTTTGGTCTATTATCGAATAAAGCGTTGCTCCACTTTCTCCAACGGTGTATGATCCAAACTCGGTATAAATGTGAGGCTCGTCAATTTCATTTTCAACACAAAAAGCTTTTATTTGCGACACAATTTCTTCAATCATATACTCATAATCATACTCAAAGCCTAACGAAGTGCGTATAGGCATTCCACCACCTATGTTTAAAGAGTCAAGGTTAGGGCAAATGGCTTTTAATTCTTTATAAATCTGTAAGCACTTGTTTAGTTCAGTCCAATAGTAAATAGTGTCTTTAATTCCGGTATTAATAAAAAAATGTAATAATGTTAAATCAAATTTTGGATTGGGTTTAATTTTTTCGTTATATAGTTGTTGAATTTCAGAACTTCTAATTCCTAAGCGAGAAGTATAAAAGGCGTAACTGGGCTCTTCTTCAGTGCTTATGCGTATGCCAAGTTTTACTTTCTCTGCTTTTGCGTGCTTTTTATAATAATCAATTTCATCAAGATGGTCGAGCACTGGTATAACATTAAACCCGTCGTTAATTAATTCGGTAATGTATTGCTTGTATAAATTGCGTTTGTAGCCATTACAAATAATAATTGTATCTTTGCTGAGCGCTTTTTTGGCGTATTGTTCTTTGATAATTTGAATGTCAAACGCACTAGATGTTTCAATTTGGGCATCATTTTCAAGTACTTTATCAAGCACAAAGTTAAAGTGTGAACTTTTTGTGCAATAGCAGTAAACGTATTTACCTTTATAATCAACCTTAGCCATAGCAACATTAAACATGCGCTTTGCTTTTTGTATTTGCGAACCTATTTTAGGCAAGTAACTGATTCTTAAAGGAGTGCCATATTGCTTAATAATGTCCATTAAACAAATGCCGTTAAATGTTAATTGATCATCAATTAGCTCAAAGCCTTCTTGCGGAAAGTTAAAGGTTTGATTAATTAAATTAGCGTAACTTGTATTCATTTTATCAAAGTAAATGAGTTAAATAAGAAAATAAACACAAATGTAAGTAACTTACATTTAATAATTAAAAATAGTTTAAACAACATATCTTATGAGTTCTACAATAAAACCTATTAAAGTTATTGAGGTAAAAAGCGAAATTGGTGCCGGAACAAGAGGCGCAAGTTTGGGTATTGATGCTATTAAAATAGCTGCCCTTGACTTTGGAAGCCCATTTTTTAAAAAATTTAAAAGCGTTGAAATCCCTAACGAAAATGGTTTGCTGCTTGAGCCTGTGGTACATGATTATGCCAAAAGAATAAAAGGCATTTTTAATTTAAACGACCGTCTTTCAAAAGAGATTCAAAAAACAATAAAGTCGGAACAAATACCTATTGTTTTAGCTGGCGATCATAGTTCTGCCTTAGGAACTATAAGTGGGCTTAAAATGGCTAACCCTGATAAAAGGCTTGGCGTTATTTGGATAGATGCGCATGCAGATCTTCATAGCCCTTACACAACCCCTAGCGGCAATATGCACGGTATGCCATTAGCATGTGTTTTAGGCGAAGATAATAAAGATAGGCAGCAAAACAAACCCGATGATGAAACCATAGAGTATTGGGAAAAACTAAAAAACCTTGGCGGTATTTGCCCAAAAATTAATTATTCTGACTTAGTGTTTATTACTCTACGTGATTATGAACCCCAAGAGGATTATTTGCTTAAAAAAAATAAAGTTAGGATTATAAATTTACAAGAGATTAGAAAAAAAGCAGTTGAACGCGTAGCCATTGAGAGTTTAAATTATTTAGAGCATTGCGATTTAATTTACGTAAGCTTTGATGTAGATAGTATGGACAGTCGTATTAGCAGTGGTACGGGAACGCCTGTGCCAAATGGTATAACTGAAAAAGAAGCAGGTAATTTAATTTATTACATCATGCGAAGTAAAAAAATATGCTGTTTTGAAATGGTAGAAATAAATCCTACGCTTGATAAAGAAAATAAAATGGCTGAAAACGCATTCGAAATTCTACAAAAAACAACTAATCAATTAAGTAACGATTTTTAATCCAACATGTTTTATTTTGCTAAGCGTTAAAATCTCAAATACATCGGCAGAATTGAATAAAATTATTGAGCTTAGGTACAATGTTTTGCGCCGGCCTTGGAATCAGCCAAAAGAAAGCGCCAGCGACGAGTTAGAGCAAACTGCAATAAACGCGTATATAGAAGATAAATCAAAAATAATTGCGTGTGGACGTTTGCAATTTAATACACCTATTTTGGCTCAAATTCGTTACATGGCAGTTGATGAACATTATAGAGGAAAGGGATTGGGGCAAAATATAATTAAATTTCTTGAACGTAAAGCCAAAGAAAACGGCGCACTTAAAATTGAGCTTCAAGCACGTGAAAATGCTCTAAACTTTTATGTGTTGAACGGTTATTGCATTGAGCAAAAAACTTTTTTACTTTGGGAAAAAATACAACACTATTTAATGATTAAACAAATTTAAATTATGTCGGTTCATAAGGAAATAAAAAAAATAACTACACACACCTTGCAAGAAATGAAACGCGCCGGTGAAAAGATAGCTATGCTAACTGCGTACGATTATACAATGGCAAAAATAATTGACAGTGCGGGAATAGACGTGATTTTAGTGGGCGACAGCGCATCGAATGTAATGGCGGGTCATGAAACAACATTGCCAATAACACTCGACCAAATGATTTACCATGCAGGCAGTGTGGTTAGAGCCGTTAACCGAGCGCTTGTAGTGGTTGATTTACCCTTTGGCTCTTATCAAGCAAATTCAAAAGAAGCGTTAAATTCAGCCATTAGAATAATGAAAGAAAGTGGCGCTCATAGCGTAAAACTTGAAGGAGGAAGAGAAGTTAAAGACAGTATAGAACGTATTTTAACAGCGGGCATACCAGTAATGGGGCATTTGGGTTTAACCCCACAAAGTATTTATAAATTTGGTACATACACAGTGCGTGCAAAAGAAAGCATGGAGGCAGAGCAATTATTAGAAGATGCGCAATTACTTGAGCAATATGGCTGTTTTGCATTAGTCCTTGAAAAGATTCCGGCTAAATTAGCACAACGGGTTGCAGAAAAATTACATATTCCGGTAATTGGTATTGGAGCAGGATCTGGAGTTGACGGACAAGTATTGGTTAGCCACGATATGTTGGGAATGACGCATGAATTTAGCCCAAGATTTTTACGCAGATATGCCAGTTTATATGAAACAATGGGCAATTCATTTAAGCAATATATTAATGATGTAAAAAGTCTTAGCTTTCCTAACGAAAAAGAGCAGTATTAAAAAAGTAATTTACATAATTGCCGCACTCTTTTTTTGCTTATTTATCAAAGCACAAAACCCTATTTTTAATTTTCAAAAATTTGGAACTGAAGATGGCTTAAATAACGCTAATATTTTCAACATTCAACAGCATAAAAGCGGCATAATTTTTTTTACAACACAAAACGGAATCTACAGTTACGACGGGTACTTATTTTCAAAACTTTTAATAGACAGTTTAAAAAACAATGCTTTATTAAGCTCTACCTTAGTTGATGATACATTATTTTTAGCAATTCGCGATGAGGGTATATTAGCTTGCAATATTAACAACCCTTCTGTAGGTTTACATTATAAAATAAAATTTAAATGCAATGCCGATAATATTTTATTTAGCAAAAATTATTGCTACGCACTCACCGGAGGAATTAAACTTCAAATTATTGATTTAAAAACAGGGCAATTACAAGAAGATGAATTTCGTATTAAAGATAAACTAAATCGTGCGTATTGTTTGTATAAAGCGAAAGACAGTAGCGTATATGTTGGACGAAGCAGCGGCTTATACCAACTAATAAACAATAAACAGGTTGAGGTTACGTATCTAAAACAAAATGCAGTTCATTCAATTGCTCAAGATAAAGAGGGTAATTTTTATTTTGGAACTGATTCAAAAATTTTAAAATACTCATTCGGAAAATTAGGTAAAGAAATAATACCGAAATATCAAAAAAACACAAATACATTTATGTTTGGCGGAGATAAAAGTGTAAATAAACTAGTTGTTGATGATTATAGTAGAATATGGTTTTCGAGTTATCCCGATGAAAATTTATATTTATATGACAAGGAAAACACTTACAACATATTCGAACTTAATAATTTTACCCCAAGTTTAATTAACTGTGTTTTTAAAGATAATAAGCAAAATATTTGGATAGGTACATTTGATAATGCTGCCATGATGCTTCAAAATACATTTTTTAATTCGATAAATTTCGAATTTAAAAACAAAGCGCTCAACGTTAACCAAGTGTGCTTTAAAAATAATATATTGATTGCAGCTACAAGCAATGGCTTGTTTGGCTTAAATGTAAATACAAATGAAACAAAAATATTATCGAAGCCTGATGAAATCATTAATGAACATATTAACGGAATTGTTGAAGATAACGACTTAGTGTATTTTCTAAAAAAATCTCAATTTAATCAATCATCTGGAAATATTTTTTCAGATGGAAAACATTTATATAGTTTAAAACCCGTACTAGCAGAAAAATTAATTTTTTTAAATAAAAGTGAAAGTGTGCTTACAGATAGGTTTGCCAATGTATTAAGATGTTCAGCTGATTTAAAAAGAGTAATTGATACATTAATTTCATTTCCAGATTACAGAATTAATGTAAACGACATTATATCCTTTAATAAACGCCTGTATGTTGCAACAAGCAATGGTTTATTTGAATATGATTTTTCAACTAAAAAGTATCAAAATATAAATAAAAGCCAGTTAAATTATAAAATTAATGATTTAGCTATAATAGGAAATAATTTTTACGCCGCACATGAATCGGGCTTAACGGAAGTTAATAGTTCAAAGTTGATACAAAAGGTAGGCAAATTAAATTTAAATGGGATAAAAAAAATAAAAATATTTGAAAATAAAGTATGGCTCGCTACCCTAAATGGAGTTATAGTTTGCGATACTTTATTTAATCCTTTATTTGTGATAAATAAAGGTAACGGTTTACCATCAAACACCGTAAACGATATTGCATTTTCAAATAATAGTATTTGTATTTCAACTGCAAGAGGAATTTCAATAGCATTATTAAGTGATTTATTAAAACTTCAAACAGCTCTGCCTGCAGTTTTATTAAATTATATAACCATTGATGGCGCAATAACACCGCATCAAAACACATATACTCTAACAACAAATCAAAACGATATAAGTATTAGTATCATTAGTCCATTTTTTAATAAAAATAATAAGCAATATTTTAGATATCGAAAAAACCTAAGCGAATGGGTTTATTTTGAAACTTTTGCGTTTAGTGTTGGAGGCTTAACGTCAGGAAATACAACGGTAGAGATACAAACTTCAATTGATCAAATAAACTGGTCAGTACCCCTTCAAATTAATTTTTCAAAAGAAAAAGCGGCAACCGAGTCGAGTTGGTTGTATGTGTTAATTAGTTTATTTTTAATTTTAGTAATCATAGGCATTAGCTTTATAATAAATAAAAATACAAAACGAAAAGCTTTAAGACGTTTACAGCAAGAACAACAAATAAATGTGTTAAAGCACCAAGCTATGAATGCTTTGTTAAGTCCACATTTTATTTTTAATTCCCTAACGTCAATTCAAAATTATATTAATTCAAATAACAGCTTAAAAGCCAGCGAATATCTTGCAAAATTTTCGCGCTTAATTCGTATGATAATTGAACGTGCATCGCAGAGTGAAATAAGTATTGCCGATGAATTAACACGCTTAACATACTATCTTGAGCTTGAAAAAGAGCGATTTAAAAATAAATTTGATTTTTATATTACTGTTGATGAAACAATAAATAAACATGAAACTAAAATTCCAAATATGATAATTCAACCACATGTTGAAAATTCAATTATACATGGCATTTTACCAAAACTTGAACATGGTGATTTGTATATTTCATTTAAAAAAACTACAAGCACAAAGCTCGAAATAAAAATTGAAGACAATGGTATTGGGTTAATTAAAGCACGCGAACATGCTAAAACAGGACATAAATCGCTTGGTACCAGTACAATTAAAAATATACTTGAAATAAATTCAAAGCTATATAACCGTCAACAAATGGTAAGTATGATAGATAAATCAGAAAACAATAATAACGAAACAGGCACTATTATTTTAATTGAAATTGAAATAGCATAATTAAATACACAATTACATATTTATTTTTTTGTTTGAGCATAATAGTTTTTTCTCAAAAAAGTTTGTTGCCGGATACTTCAGGATTTTGCATGGGCGATTCACTTAAACTTGAAATAAAAGAACCCCTTGATAAAAACGCATCAATACAATGGACAACGCCGGCAAATATTATTTATAACACAAAAAAAATAACAGTGTTTCGCACAGGTGGCAAACACTATGTAAAAGTTGTGTCGCATCAAAAAATTATTACTGATAGCACTTTTGTTAAAGTGTATCAAAAACCTCAAAAACTACTGCGCGATACAACGTTGTGTGCATCAAAATCAGGCGTAGTAATTGATGCAAAAAATGCAAAGATGAGCTATTTTTGGAGCACAGGCGAAATAAGTCAGCGCATAAAAATTGAAAATTCAGGTTTATATTGGGTTAAAATAACAAATAAAGGTTGCTCTATTGTTGATTCAGTTAAAATTAAATTATTGCCTGCGCCAATTATGAATATTAATGGTGATGTGCAATTTTGTTTGAGCGAAGAAACCAAAGTGATTACGCTAAAGGCACAAATGGGTACTAAAATTTTATGGAATAATGGATCAAATGCAAGTCAATTAAGAATTTATAAAGAAGGTACTTACTGGGTGCGCAGCGAAAGTAAGCAGTGCGGAATTACTGTTGACTCAATAAAAGTTAAATTTAAAGCTTGCGATTGTGAGATGATAATTCCAAACAGTTTTACACCAAACGAAGACGATAAAAACGATTATTTTTTCCCGGTACTACAATGCGAATACACCTATTATTTATTTACAATAAGCGATAAATACGGAAATATGATTTTTCAAACTAACCAAACTAATAGCAAATGGGACGGTAGGTTTAAAGGAAATTTATGTACAGAAGATAATTACGTTTATCACATTGAAGCTATTGAGAAGCAAACCGACAAAAAAACCGTTAGAAACGGCTATGTATCACTCATAAGATAAGATCTAATCTTTTTTAAAAAATATTTTTTAAAAACACGAACCTAAACCGATTTAATTGGTTATTTTTACAAAATAATTTTAAGCGATGAAAAAAATAGTTTTACAATTTCTTTTTGCATTCATTATTACGAATGCGTTGTTTGCCAATCCTGGCGATACTACTTGGGTTTATGCTAACAATGTGCAACTTAATTATTACAATAATTTTGATACAGTTGTTACTTTTCCTAATGGTTCAAAAACATATCGCAATATTTTAATGTATTTTACTTTAGGAGAGTATAATTGCCCACCCGCTTCAACATATTGTCATCAGTGGGATTACACAGTAATTAATTATGTACTAACGTCAACCGATACTACTGAATTAAGCAGACTAATTACACCCTATGCTAATACAGGAGTACCTCGTTTTCCCTCAACGTGGACACAACGCTATGTTTACGATGTAACTGATTATAGCTCAAAACTTCAAAATTCAGCCAAAATTAGAATCTTATATTCAGGTTATTCTGGTGGTTTTACTGCAAACATAAAATTTGCGTTTATTGAAGGTGTACCTGAACGAAATGTAAAAGCTATCCAAAATTTATATAGAGGCAGTTATACATTTGGAAATCCATCAAACCCAATATCATCAAACGTAACGGTTAAAAACTTTACGGCCCCCGCTGTATTTCAGTCGGCCGAATTAAAATATTGTATCACCGGGCATGGTTCAGATAATACTACACAATGCTGCGAGTTTGCATCTCATACATACTCGGTAATGTTAAATGGAAGTCAGGTTGCGCAACAAGCGGTGTGGCGTAACGATTGTGGTTTTAACCAATTATATCCGCAAGGAGGTACGTGGTTATACGACCGTGCAAATTGGTGCCCGGGCGATGCTGTTAGTAAATATTCTCACCTACTTCCGGGTCTTACTGCATCATCAAATTATTCATTAGGTGTGAGTTTTGATACTTATACAACAACGGGTAATTATGGTTCTTATACTATGGATGGACATGTTGTTTATTACGGACCATACAATCACACTACTGACGCATATTTGAAAGATGTTATTGCTCCTAATAATTTTGAATGGCATTTTCGAGAAAACCCTTCGGGAAGTATCCCGCGTGTTAAAGTTCACAATAATGGAACAGCCAACATAAACTCCCTTACATTCAATTATGGCGTTAAAGATTCTGTATTTCAAAATTATACTTGGACCGGAACATTAAGTCCTCAAGCCGACAGTACCATAGCCTTACCGGCACTAAATACCTTATTAAATATTTCGATGACTGCTTCAAGTTCAGTAAACACATTTATAGCGCGCATAACAAATGTAAATGGCGCTGCAGATGAAGACACAACCAATAATATACAACGTACAAATTTTAATAATGCGCCAAATTATCCGTCAAAATTTGTAATTCAGTTTAAAACAAACTCAGAGGGAGTAAGCGGTATAAACATGAATCCAAGTGAAACCAGCTGGATAATTACCGATATGAATAATAACACACTTTACTCACGCACCAATGCAAATGTAAATACAACGTATAACGATACAGTAAATTTGCCTCCAAATGCATTTTATAAATTAGCAATAACTGATTTGGGTTGCGATGGTTTACATTGGTGGGTTTGGGATCAAAACCCAAGCTATGGCGTAACGGCGGGATATTTGGTGTTAAAAAAAATAGGTTCAAATGTATTGTATCCAATGAATGGATATTCATACTCGGGCACATATAATAATGATTTTGGTTGTGGTTATTCGCAGTATTTTACAACAAATACTGTTTCATCAGTTGGCTTAACTAACAACACTCTTTCACAATTACTTGTAGAGGTATTTCCAAATCCTGCAAACTCATCATTTTCAATTTTAGTAAATAAGCTTGATGCGGGCGATAAAGTAGAAATATACGATGTTCAAGGAAGAAAAATATTGGATAAAAAACTTACAGAAAACGTTTCGGAAATAGGTACTGAAAATTTTTCTGCCGGACTTTATTCGGTGAAATTTATAAGCAGTACAGGTGCTATTACTACAAAAAAAATAGTAATAACGAAATAAAAAATGGAATTGTAACCTTTTAGTGAACAATTTTTTGTACAGTATTGAAATGCTTAAGGAACAACATTCCTTGTTTTTTCATTTTTTAAGAAAAAAGATAATTTTGTATCTTTAATACCAAGCACAGATGTATTATAGTCACAAGCAAAAAAGGACAAATAAACTGGGCTATAAAATATTTGCACTTAACGTAAATTAAAATTATATGCGCTTTACCACAATTCTATTTTTACTCTTTTCCATTACAAGAAGTATTTCTCAAACAGAAGAAACCTCTAAATATTGTAACGATAACATAGATAAAAAAGCACTAAAGTTATATGAAAAGGCAAAAGATAAAAAAAAGTATAAAAAAGAAGAGCGTGTTAAGATGCTCATGGAAGCCTTGCAAATTGAGCCTGATTTTGCAGAAGCGAACTTATACTTGGCACAAGAATTTATTGTACGTTGTAAACTCGAAAATTTATCGTTTAAAGGTACCATTCCTTATTTTTATAAATCTATAGCTTCATGTTCTCAAATTCATAGTTCGCCATATTATTACATTGGTTTTTATTACTATGAAGAACAAAAAAATGATAGTGCAGTAAAGTATCTTAAAAAATTTACCGCTTTCAAAGACCCCGATGAAAAAAAATTTGATAAGGATTATGAATTTGAAATTGGGCAGGCAAAACAAATGATTAAATCAGCAAAAAAAGAAAATGAACTAAGAAAAAATGTGCCATTTAATCCTATGGTTGTTAAAGGCGTTTCTACTGAGCGAGATGAGTACTTAGCCTATATTTCACCGGATGATAGAGATTGTTTTTTTGTTCGCCGATTACCCGTAAAAGATATGAATAAAGTTTACACATCAGATGCTGAGCGCGAAACATTTATGATAGCCAAGCGTGATAAAACCGGAAAGTTTAATAGTGGAACCCCTATGCCGCCGCCATTTAATACTACAGATGATAATCAAGGAGGTTGTTCTATTTCAATTGACAATAAGCATTTATATTTTGCTATGCAAAAAATGGAGGGAGGCCTTCAACCTAATATTGATTTATATGTGAGTGATTTTGATGGAGAAAATTGGAGCGATATTAGAAAGTTAAGTCCAAATGTTAATCACCCGAAGTATTGGGACAGCCAGCCAAGTATTGCCAGTGATGGCCTTACCCTTTACTTTGCAAGTGATAGACCAGGAGGCTATGGCGGGATAGATTTATATGTTACAACTAAAGATACAAAAACAGGTCAATGGAGTGCTCCAAAAAATTTAGGCCCTAATATTAATACCAAGGGCGATGAAAAAACACCTTTTATTCACAGTGATAGCGAAACGCTTTATTTTAGCAGTAATGGCCATTATGGATTTGGAGCATACGATATTTTTTATGTGCGCAAAAATGATAAAGGAGAATGGGAAGAACCTACAAACATAGGTTCACCAATAAATGGGGCTACTGATGACACAGGATTTTTTGTAAGCGGCGATGCAAAAACGGGTTACTTTTTTAGTTTTGACGAAGGAAAGGTTCGAGGCAAAGGAATTGGAAGATACGACTTGTATAGCTTTGATTTATACCCGGAAGCCCGTCCGCAAGAGGTAGCACTCGTGAGTGGAAAAATTATCGACGAAAAAGGAGAAGCTGTAACCGGCGCTGAGGTTGAAGTTAAATATGCCGACAGCAAAACAACAAGTAAAGCACTGGTAGATAGTTTAACGGGAGAGTATATGGCAGCCATAAATTTAAAAAAGAAAACAGATGTTTTAATTTCAGTAAAAAAAGATAGTGTTGCATTTAACTCAAAAATTATTTCTACAAATGGAATGGCTTTTAACAAACCTATAGATGAAATAAAAATAAATGTTTCAAAAATTGAAAAGGGAAAAACTTTTTTGATGGAAAATATTTATTATCAAACCAACAGCGCAGAAATAAAACCCGAAAGCCGCGTTGTAATTCAAGCTTTTGCTGATTATTTAAAAGAAAATTCTAATATAATTATTCAAATTCAGGGGCATACCGATAATGTTGGTAATCCAAAAGATAATGATGCCTTAAGTAACAACCGCGCTTATTCAGTTAAAATAATGCTTGAAGAGATGGGAATTTCAGGAAAAAGAGTTACTGCCAGAGGATTTGGTGACACCCAGCCCATCGCGCCAAATAATACAGAAGCAGGAAGAGCAAAAAACCGCCGAACAGAATTTAAAATTACAGATATGTAACGTTAAAACACAAGGCTTAGGTTGACGTAGTTTAAAGAATTAACTTTCGTAATAAACTTTAATTAAAACAGAATCGTTTATTAAGTCGGTTTTAATAATTCGGTGATGTACAATAGTTAAACCGGTTATTTCTAGTATGTAGCAATATAGTTCACTATTAGTTTTATTGAGATACTTAACGTCAATAATTAAATGCTGACTTAATTGATTTTTATAAATCAAATTGCTTTCAAAAATATTGCAAAACAAAAGAACACAAGCGTTTATTGCAAAAAATAAAATGAAATTAAAAAATACACCATATTCAATAAAACTCGAAATAGAATTTATTAACCCAAGTGCAATTACTAAAAAGATATATGTCATATCTTTTATGCTCAGATCTTCTGCACGATAACGTAACATTCCAAATACTGCAAATAAGCCAAATGCGGCACCAAGGCTTAATTCTACTTTATTTAATAAAAAACAAATAAAAAATATGGCAATGTTAAACATGTAAAATGTAAAATTATATTCAGTTTTTATATTTGCTTTTTTATAAATTACATTTATAAGAATAAACACACTAATTAAGTTTAATGTGAATTGAAGCAAAAATGCAAAAATGCCCGATAGAAAAATATTTTGGCTAAACAATAAATCCATTTAAAGCGTAAATATAATCAAATTGCTTTTTAAAATTATTTGATTTTAATGAGTATAATTTTGAAGCAGCCATACAATATTTGCTAAAATTAATGCTTTTTATTTCGGTTCTCTTAAATAATAATAGAACAGGTGATGATTGAATTTTTGCTTGCTTTACCTCAATTACGGCAATGTTTTTTAATTCAATAGTATTGTTGTTTTTATCGGTAAATAAAATATCAGTATCAGCGGTTATTTTTTCGTTAATTTTTTGTTGAAATAAACTTATACGGTTGTAACAAATGCTTAGTTTATATTCAAGCTCAATATTTGGCAAAAACAAACGCGCATAATTTAGTTCTTTACTTGTAATGGCAGTTTTAAAATCATTTATTTCAATTGTATGCTTCGTATTTAGTCGCTTTAATATTTTCTGCTTTACTTCAAAATTTATTTTATTTGTTGTGCTATAAAAGCGTTTTCTGAATTTAAAACGCGTGTTTTTATTATTGTGATGAGCATTATATAACTCAAATTCACTTGTGTCAAAATAATAATTTTGGTACGAACATAAAACCTTATCGTTTGAGGTAACTAATGAGTAATTGGTTTTAAGTTCGTTTAATAATTGTGGTAACCTTTCTTTTAAAACCACAAATTTTGTTTCTACTCTTTTATTTAGTTCGTTCGAAATAATTTTAGTGTAATCTATTGCACTATATAAATGGAGTATGTTATGAAGAGAGGTAATGCTATTTGTTTTTTAATTTTAACGCAGCTTTTATAAAGGTATTTATTTTTTTAACTCTAAAGTAGGGAGTTAATTCTCCTCCAAAATCTCTAAAATATCTCTCTACCTCCGGTAGCATGCTTCCCTCAAAATCAAATGTTTGAATATTCATTTCTTTGGCCTTTAAAATACCGCTCCACATACATAATACACCTGCGCCATGATGTTTATTGCTCATATTGTAGCCTCCGGCTATATAATAAACAGTTGTTTTATCATAAATAAAAAAACATGTTGCAATTGGTTTATCTTTATTGTAAGCAACAAATGAATAAGAATTTGATTGGTTTGAGAATTGAAAGAGTATTTTTTCGAGTAAATTCTCGTTAAGTTTTTTTTGCTTACGACTAAACGTTTGTTTTATTAAATCAAACACAATAGTTTTTTGATCGTTGTATTTTATAAGAATGTTATCTAATTCTGCTTTTCTAATTGATTTTCTTTTTTCAGAGCTTAAATTTTCAAATAATACTTCTTTAGATAGAGCTAAATTTATATGGTAGGTATATGCCGGACTTACCTCAAATCCGTTCCATAAAAATAATTGAAAGTCTTTGTAGTCGGGCGAAAACGATAAGTCGATTTGATGTGATTTAATTTTATTAAAATACTCAATAATACATTTTTGTAACTCGCGGTTAGTTGAAATAATATTTGAATTGTTTTTAGCAGGGTTTGTAAAAAACAGTCCAATACTTGGGCTAAATGGAGGAGGAATAATGGAAATAATATTTAATTTTTTAAACCGATAGAAAAAAAAAGAGCCTATTAAATCATTATTTGCGTTGTAAATACCTAAAACAACTAATTGTTTTTCATCATAAATAGAAAGCCACTGTGGTGAATTAAATATAGAGCCTGATTTAGCAACAAGGTTTTTATAAACAGTTGAATTAATATTTACAGGTTTAATTTCCAAATTTTTCTATTATGGTATTGTAATGATTAATCATGTGTTGTAAGTTGTTGCTCCAATTATAGTTTGTAAGTACATGCTCTCTTGCTTTAGTGCCAAGTTCTTTTGCAATAGACGGGTTTGCAATAAAATTTAAAACTTCTGAGGCAATAGCTTGAGCATTTTTTCGCTCTACAACTTTTCCAAAATTTCCATTTTCAACAACTTCTTTTAACCCGCCTACGTTACTCACAATTACAGGTCGTTCACAAGCCATAGCCTCAACAGTTGCAACGCCAAAGCTTTCGCTATCTTCAACAGATACGTTTAAAAATATATCTAAGCTATTATGATAGTCTGCTATTTCGTCGTGATTTACTTTGCCGGTTAAAAACACTTTATCCGTTAAATTATAGGTATTAATTTGTTTTAAGTATAATTTAGGGTTTTTACATGCGCCTATTAAGTAAAGCTCAAAGGGAAGATTGTTTAATGATTTATTTAAAATATTTGCGGCTTCAATAATGTAGCTAATGCCATATTTTTCTTCAATAGCCTTTATGGTTCCAATTTTTATTTTTTCTGAGTTAAAAACAGCGCGCTTGTTGTAAAACACACTACAATCTATACCAAACGGGGTTACAAATACAGGCCTGTCAGTATATTTGATTGTTTCAAATTTCATAGCGTGACTGGTAGAAAAAATAACTTTTGCCCTTTTTAAATTAAACTTAAATATTTTTTTATGTATGTAAGACGCATTTGGAAAATTATAAACATCAGATCCCCATACTGAAATTATAAAGCATCTAAATCCTGTTAAAGCACCTATTAATCCATAGCTTGTTGCGTAATGCGCATGAACTATATCAGGTTTAAATTTCCTGATATGTTTTTTTAATAAAAAAACGTATGATATATATGAAAGCTTAATTCCTAGCTTGTCGGCATTAGTTGAGTATTTGGGTTCAAACAGCATACTAATATTTTGGTGAGCAGCGTACCAATTAGTTTTTGACTTGTTTAAACTGAATAAGCCTATTTTTATACCTTGCTGCGCCAAGCCAATTGCCCATTTTTGGGTATGTTCGCTGTTAGCATCAGAAAGTAATAAAAGCCTCATAAGTTTTATTAAAAATATCAGTTAAATTTGTGAACACCAAAAATACATTTTTAAAAGATTTGAAACACTTTCGGATAGCATATATTACAGAAAATAACCCTGAGGATAGGCACGCATGGAGTGGAACGGCTCATTTTATCTATAAAACTCTGCAAAAATATGGTCATAGTGTTGATGCGTTGGGCCCAGCAAAACCTAAATGGGCATATTTATTTTTAATGCCTTTTAATCAGCTGTCGCTTAAATTATGTAACAAGCGCTTTGATTATAGGCATAGCAAATTATATTCAAAAGCTTTTGGCAAAATATTTTCAAAAAAAATAAAATTAAAAGCATACGATGTAGTAGTGGTATGCGGTGGTACAGAATACGGCGCTTATATAAAAACTAATTTACCAAAAATTTATATTGTTGATAGGGTTATTGCAGGTACAATAAATTATCACAGTATTTTAACAAATCTTTGGAGCTTCTCAAAAAATCAAAGTATTGCTACTGATAAAAAGGCGATGGAGGAAGCTGCTTTAGTTGTTTATTCGTCAGAATGGGCAAAAAATCAAGCCATTCAACATTATAAAATTTCGGAAAACAAAACAAAAGTTTTGCCCTTTGGTGCCAACTTAAATTATTTCCCAAATAAAAGAGATGTGCTTTTTGCAAAAAACTTTGCTAAAATTCATCTTTTATGTATTGCTACAAATTGGAAAAATAAAGGGGTTGATATAGCTGTAAATGCTGTAAATGAACTTAATTTAAATAATATTAGCGCTCATTTAACAGTAGTTGGAAGTCAAGCACCCGCTAACTTTAACAATGCTTACACCACTGTTATTCCGTTTTTAGATAAAAATACAAATAAGGGTTTACAAGAAATTAGCGCGCTTTATACTAAAAGTCATTTTTTTATTTTACCCACTCGTTTTGATTGCACACCCATTGTTATTTGCGAAGCATCTGCTTACGCTGTGCCTGTAATTTGTGCAAATACCGGTGGTGTTGAAGGGCACTTGAAAAATGATGTAAACGGTTATTTAATAAATTATAACGATGTGGGTGTGGAATATGCTCATAAAATCATTGAAATCATTAATAACAACTCATATTTAAAATTACAACACTCAACGCGTGAACTGTTCGATGAAAAATTAAACTGGAAGAGTTGGGCAGTTGAATTTACAGAATGTTTAATAAAGATTACTAAGTAAAAATTGTTACCTCAATTCGGCGTTTAGTTTTTCTTTATAGTTTTTAATCAGCTTTTCCATTACAGCATCAATTTGTTTGTCTGTAAGTGTTTGCTCTCTGTTTTCTAAAGTAAAACTAACAGCGTATGATTTTTTTGAGCCAAGCTTTTCACTTTCATAAACGTCAAATAAATTTACTTCTTTTAATAGTTTACGCTCACTTTCAAATGCTAATTTTTCAATTTGACTATATGTAATTTTTTTATCGATTAATAAAGCCAAATCGCGTTTAACAATAGGAAACTTATTCAATTCTTGAAATTCAATTTTTTGTTTTACTGACTCTTTGTGCCAGGTATCAAAATCAATCTCAATAAGACAGACCGGTTGATTTATTCCAAATTGTTTTAAAACAGAATTTTCTACTTGCAGCAGCATACCTAGTTTTTGTTTATTAATCTGCATAGTGTTATCCTCAGCCTGCATTAGTTGCGCATTACATGTTTTATCAATTAAAAATTTAAGCATTGATTTTAAATAATAAATATCTGCTGTTTGATTAAGCTTATAATGATTTTCAGAAAAAACAGTGCCGGTAACGAGTAATAATAATTTTTTTTGCTCAGTGTATTTGCCATTTTCAATACTATATACATTGCCAAACTCAAATAATTTTAAATTAGATTGTTTACGATTTAGGTTGTGTGCAACTGCTTCTAAACCTCCGTGTAACAAAGAGTTTCGCATTATATTTAAATCGTTACTCAAAGGATTAAGTACATGCACTAATTGTGTTTTATCAACAATATAATCAGATTTAGTGAGCGATAAGCCCATCATTTCATTAAACCCAACTGATTGTAAAATCGAACTTATTTTTGTTTGAAGTTCTAATGCAGTGTTTGTTTTTTCGTAGGCGTAACTGTAATTAATTTTTTTGGCTGTTGGTATGTTTTCGAATCCATAAATACGCAAAACCTCTTCTATCACATCAGCTTCGCGAGTTACATCTGTTTTAAAGCGTGGTACTTGTAGTAACATTGCGTCATTACTTTCGCTTTCAATAGCTATTCCAAGGTGCTTAATGATTTTTTTTATATCATCGCTTTCTATTTCTTTACCAATTACATCGCAACAATTTTTGATAGAGAATGCCACTTTAAAGGCTTCTATTTTTTCAGGATAAATGTCTGTAATCCCCATACTAATTGAACCTCCGGCAATTTCTAAAATTAAATTTGCAGCTTTAATAAGAGCATTAATGGTTTGGTTAGGGTCGGTACCGCGTTCAAAACGGAACGATGAATCGGTTTTTAAACTATGTTGTTTTGATGATTTTCTAACTACGCCCGCATCAAAAAATGCGCTTTCTAAAAAGATGCTTTTTGTGTTTTCACTTACACCGCTATCAATACCGCCAAACACACCAGCTAAACACATTGGGTTTTTAGCATTTGCAATAATTAAATCGTTTGTTTTTAATTTTCGTTCAATGCCATCTAAGGTAGTAAGTGTTTCGTTTTCATGAGCATAACGCACGTTAATTTCATGCCCTGTAATTTTATCTAAATCAAACGCATGCATTGGTTGCCCAATGCTGTGCATTATAAAGTTAGTAACATCTACAATGTTGTTAATAGGCCTTAATCCAATAGATTTCAAGCGATTTTTAAGCCAATCAGGACTTTGAGTTACTTCAATTCCGGAAATTACCATGCCTGAGTAGCGAGCGCAGGCATCTGTGTTTTGAATGTTAATTTTTACAGTGCTGATATTTGATGCTTCCGGTAGTGCTTTTAGCCCGTCAGTGATTATTTCATATAAAAAATCATTTGATTTAGAATTATAATAAGCAGCTAAATCTCTTGCTACACCAAGGTGCGAAGCGGCATCGCTACGGTTAGGGGTTAAGCCAATTTCAAATATAGTATCGGTTTCCACTTTAAAATAATTTGAAGCAAGTGTACCAATAGCAGTGTCTTGTGGCAATACCATTATCCCTGCGTGTGAAGAGCCTAAGCCAATTTCATCTTCCGCGCAAATCATACCTTCGCTAAGTTGTCCTCTAATTTTTGATTTTTTAATTTCTATTTCATCGCCATTTGAAAAAAATAATTTGGTGCCAATGGTAGCCACAATTACTTTTTGCCCCTCGCTTACGTTTGGTGCACCGCAAACAATATTTAAAAGGTCAGAGCTTCCAATGTTTACAGTAGTAAGTTTTAATTTATCAGCATCCGGGTGCTTTTGGCAGGTAATTATTTGCCCCACAACCAGTCCTTTTAAGCCGCCTTTAATACTTTCAAAATTTTCAATAGCTTCTACTTCAAGGCCAATAGAAGTTAGGGTATTGGCAATATCGAGTGCCGGCAAGTTTATGTTAATAATTGATTTTAACCAGTTGTACGAAATTTTCATGTAATTATTTTTTTATTTAAAACGATGCCTTGTAAATTTAAATAAACCTTTTATTTAAGAATACGAAATTACAGTTATGCTTTAAATATTTTTAATATTTTTTAAAAGAATATTAAAATTAAATTTTTAAAAAAGCATATTATTTTTAGTAGCTTAGCACTCAATGATTTTACGTAGCGAAAATTTAATAAAAAAATACAAAAGCAGAACTGTTGCCAACAACGTTTCTGTTCAAGTAGCACAAGGTGAAATTGTAGGCTTGCTTGGCCCCAATGGAGCCGGAAAAACTACTTCTTTTTATATGATTGTGGGAATGATTAAACCAAATAGCGGCAGTATTTTTTTAGATAACGTAAACATTACAAAACTACCCATGTATAAGCGTGCGCAAATGGGCGTTGGGTATTTACCTCAAGAGGCTTCTGTATTTAGGAAATTGAGCATCGAAGATAATTTAAGGGCAGTGCTAGAAATGACCAAGCTTACCAAAAAGGAGCAGGCCGATAAAGTAGAACAATTATTAGATGAATTTGCTTTACATCATGTAAGGAAAAATTTAGGAGATCAGTTAAGCGGCGGTGAACGGCGGCGGACAGAAATTGCCCGCGCTTTAGCTACTGACCCAAAATTTATTTTACTAGATGAGCCTTTTGCGGGGGTTGACCCTATTGCCGTTGAAGATATTCAAAGCGTTGTTAGAAAACTCAAGGAAAAAAATATAGGCATATTAATTACCGATCATAATGTGCATGAAACATTGAGTATTACAGATAGGGCTTACTTACTATACTCGGGCAGCGTTATAAAAAGCGGCAGCGCCGAAGATTTGGCAAACGATGAGCAAGTGCGTAAAGTATATTTAGGACAAAATTTTGAATTGAGAAAGTGATTTGACAATTACTTCTTTTTTAATTTCTCAATATTTTCAAGCATTTCAACTATTTCTTTTACTTGTTTAGCCGACACGTGCTTAGCTTTAATGCGCTTATCTTTATCTAACACATAAATAAATGGTGTGGCATATATATCAAATTTCTCTTTTAAATTATTTAGGTGGATAGGGTCAAACACATTAATAAAGTCTGTTAACTTTTTATCAACTAAAAATTTTCGCCAGCGTTCAAAATCTTCTTTTGTTTCTACGGCATACACTTTAACATCAATACCTTTCTTTTTTAATTCTTTAAACTCTTCGTGCAGCTCCGGTATTTCGGTTTGGCAATGCCCGCAATCACTTGCCCAAAAAGCTAATATGGTGTATTTAGCATTTACTTCGTATAAGCTTTTAAACATTGGTGTCAGCTTTTCTAAATTTTTATAATATAAATCGGTTACACTTTTACTTGTTTTTGCTGTATCAAAACCCATTTTTAAAACTTGTTTGCCATATACGGTATCAACCATATATAATTCCGGCACTTTTGCTTCGAGCAGCAGGTTGCAAACAATATCTGCGCGCTCTTTTATTTTTGTAACTGTTTCATCGGTATAAACACCCTTAGCATGGCCACTTATTATATATTTACGGGCCATGTGGCAAAAAACTTTATCAAAACCCATAATTTTACTTTGTTCTGCTTTGTATGTAAAATGTCCTAGTAAAACCCTGTACATATCGCTATTTTCATTGCACCTTGCTAGTATTTTATCAATTTCTTGTATTACAGTATCAGGATGCTGCACAATTTTATAATCAAAATATGATTTTATGCGGTCGTCAAAAAATGGTGTGCGTAAAATACGATCGTCTGAAAAATTCACTCCATCCCAGTAATGGCTTTTAAACCAATAGTAGCTATAAACGCTATCCGGGCGACCGTTTGAGGCTTTAGGAACTTCATTTGCCGGCAGTTCTTTTTCTTTTTGCAAATTAAGCACATCGTAAAGGTAAGTGCCTTTATTTTTTTGCATAAATTGATCTTGAAACTTTTTAACTTCTTCTGTCAAATTTTTGCTTTTTTCTTGCATAACTTTTATGCTGTCAGCTTTGTTCATGCCTTTAGTTTTATCTTTTGCTTTTCCAAATTCAATATTTTTGTTTGTAATATATTTTATGTAAGTGAAAAATTCTTCATTTTCTTTACTTCCAACAGATTTTAAACTATTTACCATGTCGCTCATATCAGCATTTATGGCAAAAGCTGTATTTTCATTTATAAAAAAATCAAAGTAAATTGATTTTGCTTCACTAACTAATACATAAACACCTTTATCTAAATTTTTCTTTCCTTTAAAGCGTGCTTGGCCATTTTTTACATGTTTTGCCGTATCGGCTATGTATTGTTGATCAAACACATACTTCACAAGATACATAACAGTATCTTTATTGCCTTTAAGATTAAATTTAATATCGTAACCCGGAGATTGTGCTTGAGTTAAAGTTATAGCAGTAATAAAAAATAAGATAAAATAAAATTTGCGTGTCATGTAGTTGTTCATCGAAATCAAATTTAAGAAATGAAACAAAGCCATCTCAAATTTTGTACCAATTTATATTCAACCCACGCATAATTTTTGTTAAAATTTTAAACACATTTAATTATCCCCTTATAGCTAAAATAAAAGGGTGTTAGTGCTTGGTATTAAAATAATTTTACAGGCTTTAGCTTTAAACAATTTTTCTAAAATAAAACTCAAATCGCTTGCTTTACTCAAAAAAACAATTGTTTCACCCTGTTAAAACAAGTTTTCACTCATTTATTTGTGTTTTTTTGTAACTGATAGCCAAACACTTAGTTATAAAGCTAAAGTAATTTCGGTTTTTGCCGTAACCTTTTAACGCTCTTTTACTTATAAAGCTAATAGCAATTGCTTTATGTTAAACAACTCATACTATCACCAAACATTTGAGCAACTTAACGAAGAGTTAGTGATTATTGAGGCTGCAAAAAAAAATCCTAAAGATTTTGAGTTACTGTACAACAAATACTACAAAAACATATTTAATTATGTTTTTCAACGAATGGACTGTAAGGAAACTGCGTTTGATTTAACATCGCAGGTGTTTTTTAAAGCCTTAAACAAAATTAGCACTTATCAAGATAGGGGAGTGCCCTTTGGTAGTTGGTTGTATCGCATAGCTCAAAATGAATTAATGCTGTTATTTAGGAGTCAAAAAAATAAACGCACAGTAAATGCAGATATTGGAGATTTGCATTTTATTTGCGAAGAGCCCGGTGCAGATGTTTTTTTTGAAGAATATATACCGGTAATTAAAAAGCTTATAGCAGAATTGCATGAAGATGATTTACAATTTGTTGAAATGCGTTATTTTGAAAAAAGACCTTTTAAAGAAATTGCTGAAATATTAAATATTAGCGAAGTAAATGCAAAAGTAAAAATGCACCGTATAATTGAAAAATTAAAAAAGAAAATACAAAAATATAAAATATAGCATTTTATGGCACCAAATTTTAAGATTAATCGGCCTCCTATTAGTGATGATGAGATTGAAAAACATAAAAATTTTGAAAAGTTATTAGAGCAATTTAAAAGCCAAAGTTTACAAAAGGCACAACTCGATAAAAGCTGGTGGAAAAAGAAATATATATCGTACAGCGCAGTGATTGTAGGAATAACGGTGCTTTGCACAATTACACTTAAAACATTACATAATATCAATAACTCAATTAAAAAAAACACTACACTAAATGAAAATACTATTACTAAAACAAACTTAATTAAACCCAATACATCGGTTAAACAAAAAATTATTGTTCCGATAAAAAAATTAGAAACTCCATTTTCTATTTATAAAATTAAAAATCAAACCGAACAGATTATTAAACATAATCATTCGCAAATAAAAATTCCGGCTAACAGCATTGTTAATGCAGAAGGAGAGTTGATTGAAGGAGAAATTACTATTTTGTATAGAGAGCATAAAGACTTAGGCGACATTATGCTAAGCGGAATTCCAATGAAGATTGATAGCGCCGGCATTGTAAAAAACTTTGAAAGTGCCGGTATGTTCGAAATTAATATAACTCAAAATACGAAGCAATTGCACTTAAAAAAGGGAGAGCGTATTGAAGTAAAATTAGCTTCGTTAACTGCTGAAAATAAATTTAACCAATATTATTTCGATACCTTAGAAGGCAATTGGCAATATTTAAATACCTGCGTGCCGGAGTTTATTGCTAAAAATGCCGGTAAAATAAGTGCCACAAACGTGGAATTAAAAATTACAGAATTAAAAAACCAAATTGAAAAAGTAATTCCTCATAAGATAGATAGTGTTAAAACAACTTATACCCAAAAAATAGAAAAATTGCCAAAATTAAAAGAGCCGGTAAAAATTAAAAAACTATCAGGAAGGCCTGTGTTTAATTTAGATGGAAACTTTGAATCAATACCAGAGTTGCAAGCATATAAAAACGTACAATTTGAAGTTGGCGAAGAAAATAAAAATTATACTAATGAAATTCATCAAATAACCTGGCAAGATATTTCGTTAACGCAAGGCCCAAAACAAGCACAAAATTACTTACTTACTATGTATTATGGTAAGCGAATAGAAAAATTGATAGTTTACCCTGTTTTGCAAGGCAAAGATTATGATGCGGCAACTGCGCTTTACAATAAAAAATTTAATGAATACACTTTGCTTAAAAACCAAAATATTGAACAGGAACAAAAGCTGTTAAATGAAATGAATAACAGAAAATCAAAATATGAAAACGACTTGCTCATAAAACAAGTAGAGCTTGATAAAGCTGTGGTGCAAATAAAATTAGAGCAAGATAAAAAACAAAAAGAAGCAGGTAAATTTGCAGAAGCATCAGCAAATGCACTAAATGCGTACCGCACATTCTCAATTTCGAAGTTAGGAATATACAATTCTGACTGTGCAAAATCTTTACCAAACGGAAAATACTTTAATCCGCGGTATGTACATAATAACGTACGTTTTGACCCCAACCATGTATTTTTAATAGATAAAAAAAACAATCAAGTATTTAACATAACTCGATCTGAAAATAGAATGATAATTAATGAAAAAGGGGAATATAGCATTTGTGTTATTTTAGGCTCAAAAATTTTTAAAGGCAACAATGAAAATATTAAACAACTTTTAAAGAACAATTTAAATGAAGTTAAGCTAGACGAAGTAAGCGAAACCTGTAAATCAACTAAAGCATTTAAAGAAGTTTTTGGTATTTAAATTGCGGCCATCAATAAATTAATGTCCTTAAACGGTAGTTTAAACGCTTCTCCAAGATATTGATTAGTGAGTATGCCATTATAAATATATACACCATTTCTTATACCAGCATCTTTTCTTAAGATACTGTCAAATCCGCCTTCATCGCCCATATTAATAATTATTTGGCTAAAAATACTGCTAAAAGCAAAACTTGCTGTGCGTGCAACTCTACTATTTATATTAGGCACACAGTAATGAATAACACCGTGTTTGCGAAATGTGGGCTTAGAATGATTTGTGACTTTTGAAGTTTCAAACACACCACCTTGATCAATACTTACATCAACAATTACGCTACCGGCTTTCATTTCCGAAACCATATTGTCATTTACAACACAAGGTGTTCGCCCTTTGTTTGAACGAAGGGCACCAATAGCCAGATCGGCGGTTTTTAAGTGCTTTTCTAAAACTTTTGGAACAATTACGGAAGTGAAAATTCTGCGTCCAATTTGATTTTGTAATCGTCGTAATTTTGCGGTTGAATTGTCGAATACTTTTACCATTGCACCAAGGCCTAAAGCAGCCTTTGCTGCGAACTCACCCACTGTGCCAGCTCCAATAATTACCACTTCTGTGGGCGATATGCCGCTAACACCACCTAGTAAAGAGCCAACACCGCCATTTACATTGCTTAATAATTCTGCTCCAATTAATATACTTGTGCCACCTGCAATTTCGCCCATAGCTCTAATTACAGGCAATGTTCCGGCTTCATCTAAAATTAAATCGTAAGCAACACAATTTAATTTTTTAGAAATAAGTTTTTTAAGGAAATCTTGCGGCTGCACGGATAGTTGTAAGGCACTAAATAAGGTTTGCTTTGGCTGCATTAATTCAACCTCTTCCATTGTTGGAGGAGCTATTTTAAAAATAACATCTGCTTTATAAACGTCGTTTGGGCTATGCACTATTTCGGCACCTGCTTCGCTATAATCATTGTCGCTAAAATGTGCTGCCGTTCCGGCGTTTGATTCAATTACAACTCTATGGCCATTATTTACAATTAGTGCAACTGCATCGGGTACAAGCGCTACACGGTTTTCTTGATAAGCAATTTCTTTTGGTATCCCAATAAATAATTTGCCTTTTTTGCGGGCAATTTCAAGCATTTCTTCTTGAGGAGCCAATGCACCTTTTGTGAGCGACATTAATACATCTTTTGACATTACCATGAGTTTTATTTTTTTTAATTAATAGGCAGGACCATTATAGCGAGGGGCATTACAATCATCAATATATCTTTTTCTTGGGCGATAAATTAAACCAAAGCGATATTCAAAAGTGCGGTTTCTTATTTTTACATCGTTTAAGGGTGAGTGAGGCAATACATCATTGTTCCAATGATATTCAACAAAACCGGAAATACGTTTAAACAGTGGAAATTCATACCCTATACCCACATCGCCGCTAGCCCAAAATTTTGCAAAATTAGAGCTGTATGGAGCAAAAACAGGAGTGCTTTGTTGAAAGAGATATTCTAACTTAATGCCCGGCATTAAATAAATATTATTTGGTAGCCCAAAGGGGCCAAAAAATTTTAAATAATTATTCCATTGTATGTACGTATAAGTGTTGTTAGTAAAGGAACCGGAGCGTGTGCCTAAATATGGGTTTATTATTGGCATTTCACTAGCCCCTTTGTTTGCATACTCTAATTCGGTTTGCCAGCGAATATGATCGTGTCTAAAAAATTCGGCAAAAATGCCCGCAGCCCAACTAAAATGCTCTGCTGAAATATGGTTTTGAGGGTAATAATAAGTAGGATTATAAATTAAAGGGTCTTTTTTACTTGCATCTAAATTTCGATAATAATGGCACGATTCAGTTAAAGCACCAAAAATTCCAAAGCCTCTAAAAAACTTATTAAATTGGGCATTTGCACAAGTAATTAGTAAACAGAATAATATAGAGATGATTAATCGCATCATGATTTTAAAATACTAAGAGTATAAATTTAAAAAATAAATGCTTAGCTATTTGAAAAGATACTAAAGTAATATTGTTAATGATTTTTTTAGATGTGCAATTAAGACACTATTTTCAACAAAAATTTTATTTTTGCAGAGCCTTTTAACATGGTTTTTAGCAGTATTACATTTTTAGTTTATTTTTTGCCTATATTTTTATTGGCGTATCACATTGTACCTAATCGTTTTAAAAATGCGATAATACTGTTGTTTAGTATATACTTTTATAGTTGGGGCGGCCCAAAATTTATTTTTGTCATTCTTGGAACCACTTTCCTTGATTTCTTTTTAGTAAAAGCAATGCACGCACAAAAAGAAAAAGCTAAAAAAATTACATTTCTTGTTGTGTCGCTTGTAATGAATTTAGGTTTGCTGTTTTATTTTAAATACAGTAATTTTTTTATAGAAACTTTTGCAAGCGCCTTTGGCATTGAAACACATTTGGCAAAAATTATTTTGCCGGTGGGTATTTCGTTTTACACATTTGAAAGCGTAACCTATATTGTTGATGTTTATCGGGGCATACATCCGCCCTTAAAAAATGTTTGGAATTATCAAACGTATATTTTGTTATTTCCTAAGTTGATAGCAGGTCCAATTGTTCGTTACCATGATATAGCCTCTCAAATTACAAGTCGCGAAAAAAATTATAATACTGATTTTAAATTAAATGGATTTGTTATTTTTTGTTTGGGTCTTGCAAAAAAAGCCATCATAGCAAACACTTTAGGTATGCAAGCAGATGCAGTATTTTCTTTAAATATCTCTCAAATTGATACTGCAACTGCATGGGTAGGTGCGTTAGCATACACATTTCAAATTTATTTTGATTTTAGTGGATACAGTGATATGGCTATTGGCTTAGGTAAAATAATGGGATTTAAACTTCCGGAAAATTTTAATAACCCCTACATTTCAGCAAGCATTACTGAGTTTTGGAGACGCTGGCATATTACCTTGGGTTCTTGGATGAAAAATTATTTATACATACCATTGGGCGGAAATAAAAAAGGGAATATAAAACTTTACAGAAATTTAATTATTGTTTTTTTATTAAGTGGTTTATGGCATGGGGCTAGCTGGAATTTTGTTTTATGGGGTGCGTGGCACGGATTATTTTTAGTATTAGAACGTTTATTTTTAGGAAATCTTCTTGCAAAAGTTGGAAGAGTAGTTTCAATATTTTTTACATTTATTATTACGGTTGCCGGCTGGGTGTTGTTTAGGTGTGAAGATTTAAAATTGGCGTTTGGAGTGATAAAGCAGATGTTTTCGTTTCATTTTTTTTCAGCAAAGTTTACGGTAAATAATGATTTTTATACAATGCTTATTTTAGCAAGTATAATTTCGTTTTTTGCTGTATTTTCAAAAAATAAACAATTGCAAGATAAATTGTACGCTCCTGTTTTTACAAAAAATAGCCGTTGGCTTTTATTAATGAGTAGTATTGTACTTTACTACATTTCGCTCAGTTATATTAGCGCCCTTAATTTTAACCCTTTTATTTATTTTAGGTTTTAATGACGATAAAAAAAACACATACCATTCAAGTTTTTATTGCTTTTGCAGCTATTGCACTGCCGTTATTAGCTTCGTTAGTGAAAAAAGATAGTAAACCAAACTTAGTGGGGCAAGTTATTTCTGATGAAAAACCAAAAATAACATTAAGTACTTGGCTAGATAGATCGTATCAATTTAATATTGATGATTACAACGCAGACCATTGGGCATTTAAAGAAAAAATGGTTAGGTTAAATAATCAGTTATATTATGAATTATTTAATCAGTTAAGAGTGAACGGCTTTGTATCGGGGAAAGAAAATTATGTGTTTAGCGAAGGCTATATTTTTTCAGCCTTTGGTGATGATTTAATTTATGAAAATGCAGTAGATGAAAAAATAAGAAAAGCCAAAGTAATTCAAGATACACTTGCTAAAAAAGGAATTACACTACTACTTGCATTTGCACCTGGTAAAGGTGTTTATTGTAAAAATTATGTACAGGATAAGTACGTGCATGCCATAAAAAATACAAATCATAATTTATTTATTAATGCTTGCAAAAAATATAAAGTTAACGCTTTAGATATATATTCATATTTTGAAAAACTAAAATCAAGTACGCCTTATCCTTTGTTTCCTAAGTATGGGCACCATTGGAGCTATTACGGCGCCTGTATAGCAACCGATACTATCATCAAAACAATTGAACATTTAACCAAACGCGATTTACCTAATATGTTTTGGAAAACCGTTGAGCTTTCAGATACGGCAAGAAGCCGAGATGCAGACGTGTTAAACAGCATGAATTTATACGAAAAGCCTGAACAAAACATAAAATTGGCTTATCCAAATATTGAATTTGAGCAAGACTCAATAAAAAATACCACGCCTGTGCTAACAATAAGCGACAGCTATTGGTACGACCAAGTTTACATGGGTGTTTGGAACAATTGCTTTGCGGGAGGAAGGTTTTGGTATTATTACAATAAAGTAATTCCATCGCCGGTACAAGGCGAAAAAATTGAAGTTTGGCAATTGGATTTGAAAAAAGAAATTGAAAGTAATAAAGTAATAATGCTATTGTACAGCGATGGCAACTTACCAATGTTTGCCAATGCATTTATTGATGATGCTTATTTGCTTTACACCAATCCTTCGGCATACAAAATTAAAAACGAAAAACATGTTGCGCTTCAGAGTTATGCAAAGCAAATTCGCGAAACACCGTTAATGTTAAAAAAAGCAACGCAATTAAGTAACGATCATCAAATCACACTCGACAGTGCAATAAAAATAAACGCAACAAAAATGCTGAATGGGGCTAATTAACTACCTTTTCTGCTTATTGTTTAGCCACATCATGTAATCAAAAAAATCTAAAGGTCTTTTTTCAAATTTGTTTTGAATAATTTTTTCAAGCTCATGATACAGTATTGCAAAGTCTTTTTTCATTAAATAAATGTTTTCTATATTTTTTTTACGATCGTTGAAAAAATTTAAAATAGTTTTTTCAAAAATATAAAAACTACTATCGCTTAAAACACTATTTTTAAATGAATTTAGTAAACTTAAAACGTAACTATAATTACCCATTTCATAATGTAAAATAATGCGGTAAATATCTGTTGAGTGCTTAACTTGTGGCGAAATAGCAATAAAATCGTCTGTTATAGTTAAGTTTAAATATTTTAAAGCTTTCCGAAAATCTTTTTTAAAAAAATAAACTTGTGAAATAATAAAATTAACCATTAGCATATGCCGTTTTCCAATTAATTGCTCAGAGGCTAATTTATTGTTTTCAATTTCTTTAATGGTTTTTTCAGCTTTATCAATGTGATTTAAGCTAATATACAATCTCAATTGCATTAACACATAATAATTATAAGCGCGCGAAACAATTTCTTTTTGGTTATTTATTTTTGGTAAAAATTGATTGTAAATAGTTCTTAATTCATCAATTGCTTGTTGCGATTCGCTGTGTTTTTGAAGTTGAAAAGCTGAATTTGAAAGATTGCCAAGAGTAGCGATGTACGATAGCATGTTTTCGTTTAAATACGGCTTATTTAGCTGAAATAATTTATGCGCTGTAAGATTAAAATTAAACGATTTTTCAAAATCGCGAATCACAAAATAATATATCGCTTTAGTTTCTAAATAATAAAATTTTGCAATAAAACTTTCGGGTTCGTTTTGCAATAATTCATCAGAAACAATTTTTGAATAAGCTCTAACTTGAGCTTGTGAGCGAACAATACCTATTTTTAACATTAAAGTATTTAATTCAATTTGCAGTTTTTTATAATTATTAATTTCTGTTTTTTCTTTAATAAGTTGTCTTTCCTCACTCCAAATACTGTTTATATCTTTTTCTAAATTAGAACTGTAATTTTCTAGCTTACTTTCAATCGAAATTTTTTCCCAATCAAGTAATTCTTGTGCAATTAAGTGTCGCTGGTACTTACGAGTTAAAGACTTTGTTTTGCTTAATAATTTTTCGTGCTGATCTAATAAGCCTTTATTATGGAGAATTTTTAAGTACGAAATGTTTTTATACAATTTTGCGTCAATTTCGTTTCCGGTATGAAACATGCTTAAAGACTCAAGTGTTAATTCATATAAGTAAGCTTTTGTTTGCGATGGATATTTAAATGTTGGGCATTTTTCTAATAATACTTTTTTTAATTTGCTGCTATTTTCAGGCAAATCATCAATATATTCAAATAGTTCAATATAATTTAATTTTTTTGCTCCGTTATTAGCAGCAAATAATTTGAAGTAGCGTTTTTCTGATTTTGACATGGATTTAATCAATCGAAACAAGTCATCTTTTTCATCAATAGAAAGCATGATTTTTTAATTTGTATTATATTGATATTTAAACAAATATATAAAAAAATGATCGTTTAGAATAATTAAAACCAATGTTTTTAATTATAAGTGAACACATTAAATATTGAACTTTATACTTAAAAACAATTAAATGAAAAAATTATATCTAATAATCTATTTCTTTTTAAGTATAAATACTTATTCTGCTGCACCACCTATTAATGACGATCCTTGCGGTGCTATAATGCTAACGGTTGGTTCTTCGTGCAGTTTTGCAACGTATAACACAAGTGGTGCTACTCAAACATCGGGCCCGCCTGCGCCTACTTGCGGTGTCTCGCTCGGAAATGATGTTTGGTTCACGGTTGTTGTTCCTCCTAGCGGTCATATTAATATTGATACATACAAAGGCGCCATTTTAAAGGGAGAGTTGGCTTTATACAGTGGATCTTGTGGTGCTTTAACTTTAATAGATTGTAGCATGGATGGCTCTCCCTGTTCTGGTATGTCGTTAATAAGCCATAGCGGATTAACGCCGGGTAGTACTGTATATATAAGGTTTTGGCGAAGAAACAAATTATCAACAGGAAGCGATGGCACATTTGGTATTTGTGTTTTAGAAGTCCAATGCCCGGGTTCAACTAATAATACTTGCTCTGCCGCTACATTAATCAATCAGGGTGGTGGACCATTAACAGGGAGCAATGGCCCTTGGACAAGCGACTCACCCGATACGCCGGGTAATTTAAAAGCTGTTTTTTGTGGCTCGGGTTCAACAGTTGAAAATAATATTTGGTTTAAATTTACGGCAACTGCTACAAGTCATGCTTTCAATATTACGGCTTCAGGCTGCAGTTCAGGAGGCGTTTATGGAATACAAGCACAAGTGTTTAGTATTACTCCAGATGCACAAGGCTGCTGTGGGTCGTTTACAACAAAATCAAATTGTATTAGCGGCACTACCAGTGGTGTTGTAAATGCAACAGGTTTAACGGTGGGGCAAACTTACTATTTAATGATAGATGGTTATGAGGGTGATAATTGTAATTACTCAATTGCCGGCTGGTCAAATGTAGTTTTATCTATTGAGCTTGTAAGCTTTAATGCAAGCTACAATAACAACAATACAGTATTGTTTAATTGGATAACCGCTACTGAAAGGAATAATGATTACTTTACAATTCAACAAAGTATAGATGCATATAATTGGACAGACATCGCAAAAATAAAAGGCTCAGGAACAACTGCTTTACAAAAAAGTTACTCTTATGTGCTTAATAATGAAATACAACTACCTACAATTTATTTTAGGCTAAAACAAAATGACTTTAATGGGAATTATTCGTACTCATCAATATTTGCCTTAACTAAAGAATCTAAATTAGAAAACTACATAAGTTTATCGCCAAATCCAAGTTCAGATAATTCTTCAAAAATTGATGTTTTCGTTTCAAAAGAAGGAGAATACACATTGTCATTAACATCTTCTTCAGGGGTTTCAATGGCAAAAAAAATGTTTTTAAGTAAAGGGGTAAATAGCTTTAATCTTACTGTTTTTGGCGAAATTGAAAAAGGATTTTACTTTATTTCTTTAACTAATCAATATGGTTCGCAAGTTAATACAAGTAAATTAATTTTTAATTAAAAAATTGTAACCTTTGTAAAACAGTGTATTATTCTTCCATGAAGAAATATATACTAAGCTTAATTATTTTTGTTTTACTTGTAGGAGATTCAACAGCTCAAAACAATTTACTTACCGCTGTTGACAATACTTTTGGTGAACATCTGTTAAAGCTTTATACAAATGAATTAAGCTTTTTTAGAGCGAATAGTTTAAATAAACCTATAAAATCTATTAGCTTTTATAACACAAAAACCAAACATACAGCCGTATATAATTTTAACTTGAAAAACGAGTTGATTGAATATAGCAGTCAAGATAAGTCTTGGTTTTCTAATACATATCAGCATTTTAAATTTAAATACACGGCACAAGGCGACTTAAATGAATTTGTTGAGTACAACAAAAAAAATACCGATAGCTCAAAATACATATACAATTACCTTACACCTCAATTAAAATTAAGTTGGGAATGTTTTAAAAACACCCGCTTAACAGCAACAACTTTAAACGAATACAATACTGATTCTACTTTAAAATCTACCGCATATTATTTATACAAAAAAAGAAATAAAAAAATAAAATGGCGCATTGAGAATGATTATTATACTAATAAGCAACGCAAGCAAAGTCGCTATTACAATGCAGCCAATAAGGTGAAATACATTTGGAATTATGACTGTGACAGCAAAGGAGCCAGAGAAGATAAAAACGAAACAAAAATATGTAAAAATGAAGGGGTAAACAGCAAGGGACAAAGCTTTTATATTGAGTTCATATCCTTACCAAATAACAAAAAATTAAAAATATAGTAACCTATAAAAACACCTCTGGAAAGATTGAAAAACTATTTGAGCAAACGTATGATATTAAAAAAAATAAAGATGTATTGGTAAAAGAAGTCCATTACCCAGATAGTATAGAACCTTTTTTACAAAAAATTAATTATCATAAAAGTAACATTGTAAATAAGCACACAATAGTTTATAAAGATAAACAGTTAAAAAACATAAAATTATCAGAACAAGTATTTTATAAGCACAACAAGCCTAACCTATATTGTAGGCATTATTACAGCAGCAAAGGGGTATTAGACTCTGCAATAGTAAAAAATAGAGTAGGGGAAGAGCTTGCAAAAAGCATAAATATATTTCATCAAAACAATTTCGAAATTATTCATTACAAAAAACATAAAGAAAAACGCAAAATACAAGGCACTTTTACCTATTATTAATACTTTTTTGACAAATAAAAGCGAAAGAGTATCTTTGACCTTAAATTTGTGTTGATGGATAATACCTACCAAAAAGTTGAAGAAGCACTTGACTCTATTCGCCCATACCTTGAGGCTGATGGTGGCAATGTAGCTATTGTTGAAATTACTTCCGATAAAATTTTAAAATTACAACTTACCGGCGCTTGTAAAACTTGCAATATGAGCCACATGACAATGAAGGCCGGTATTGAAGAAGTAGTAAGGCGTGCTGTACCTGAAATTAAAGAAATTATTTCAGTAAAAAACTAAGTCTTTGTTGTAATAATAATATACCAAAAAATGCAAACACAAATAACCCTGCGCATCTCACCTCTTGCCATAAACAAATAATAATAATAAACAACTACAAATGAAACTTGTAAATAAAATTTCACAGAGCCAAAAAACATTATTTTCAATTGAAATATTGCCACCGTTAAAAGGAAAAAGCATTCAAAGTATTTATGATGGAATTGACCCGCTCATGGAATTTAAGCCCGCATTTGTTGATGTTACATACCACCGCGAAGAGTATATTTATAAAAAACGTGAAGGTGGCTACCTTGAAAAAGTAAGCATACGCAAGCGCCCCGGAACAGTTGGTATTTGTGCAGCCATCATGAATAAGTATGATGTTGAAGCTGTACCGCACATAATTTGCGGAGGTTTTACAAAAGAAGAAACCGAAAACGCATTAATTGATTTACAATTTTTAGGCATAGATAATGTATTGGCTTTGCGTGGCGATAGTATTAAAACTGAACCGGCTTTTGTTCCGGAGCCGGGAGGGCATGATTATGCACTTGATTTGGTAAAACAAATTAATAGCATGAACTCCGGTAAATATATTGATGACGAAATGAAAGATGCAGCTCCAACCAATTTTTGTATTGGTGTTGCCGGCTACCCCGAAAAACATTTTGAAGCACCCAACATGATTAGCGACTTAAAATATTTAAAAGAAAAAGTTAATGCCGGGGCAGAATACATTGTAACGCAAATGTTTTTTGATAATAAAAAATATTTTGAGTTTGTTGATTTATGCAGAAAAAATGGAATAACAGTACCAATAATTCCGGGTTTGAAAATTTTAAGCAGCAAAAAACAAATAACAACTCTACCTAAAATATTTCATATTGATATACCGCAACCTTTTTACGAGCAACTCGAAAAATGTAAAGACGATAAAGCAATAAAGCAAGTGGGCATTGAGTGGTGTATCAACCAAAGCAAAGAGCTAATTAAAGCAAATGTGCCTTGTTTACATTTTTATACAATGGGTGCAAGCGAAGCTACAA
This sequence comes from Bacteroidota bacterium, assembly GCA_018267655.1. Taxonomy (GTDB): domain Bacteria; phylum Bacteroidota; class Bacteroidia; order B-17B0; family Aurantibacillaceae; genus Aurantibacillus. The sequence goes on along the minus strand of JAFDYB010000080.1, from coordinate 3,166 downwards.
AACGTGTTGCAAAAGAAGTTTTTTAAATGAGTAAACGTAAAAACCAATTTTCTGAAAAAGCCGGTTTAGGCTTTGGAACTAAAAATTTTAATAAACAAACTCGTTTTTTAAACAAAAATGGCAGCGTTAATGTTAAGCGCTTAGACGGCGATTTTTTAGGAAGGATAGATTTTTACCACTCATTAATTACAATGAAATGGCGCAACTTTGTTTTATTGGTACTAAGTTGTTATTTTATTACCAATCTTTTTTTTGCTGCACTATACTATTGGGCAGGCACAGAACATTTTGGAAACTTAGCAGGTGTTGATGAGCCTCAAAAATTTATTGAATTATTTTTTTTTAGCGCCCAAACACTCACCACGGTTGGCTACGGTTATATATACCCTAAAAGTACCTTGGTTAGCGCAATTGCAGCCGTTGAGTCAATGACCGGCCTTTTAGCATTTGCAATTGCAACCGGTGTATTATACGGTAAATTTTCAAGGCCACAAACACACGTTAGGTATAGTAAGCATTGTTTAATTTCTCCTTATGAAAATATTACGGGCTTTATGTTTAGAATAGCCAATACAACGCAAAACGAATTAATTGAAACAGAGGTAAAAGTTACCCTAACAATGAACGACCTAAAAACACAAGAACGCTTATTTTTACAATTGCCCTTAGAAATTGATAAAATTGGTTTTATGCCCTTGAGTTGGACAATAGTACATCCAATAAATGAAGATAGTCCTATTTATAATTTTACTAAACAAGATTTTATAAATGCAGAGGCAGAGTTTATTATTATGTTTAAAGCAATAAATGATACCTACTCTCAAAATGTTTACTCACGTACGTCATACAAAGCAAACGAAATAATAATGAACGCTAAGTTTAAACCCTTAAAACGAACCCAGCGCGGCAATAAAATAACAATTGATTTAAGAAAGTTAAATGAAATTGAACAATTTAATGATTAGAAGACCTACTTAAACCTCACCATTAAATCAATTATCTTACCCCTTCGCTCCACTTTTAAAGATGTTTCTTCGCCCTTATTAAACCTCCCTAAAGCTTTCATATAGTCCTCCATGGTTACTATTTTTATTTCGCCTAGTTGTTTTATCACATCGCCGGTTACAACGCCTGCAATGGCAGCAGGCTTATTATCTGTAACACCGTCAACCCTCACGCCTTTACCGTCAAAACTGTAGTCGGGCATTATGCCAAGGGTAACTTTAAACGATGATTTTGAACTTTCAATAATCCGTGTTTTTAAAAAATTAAGTTTTGCTTGTTTAAAAGTTGATTCAATGAGTTTCGCAGTAAATTCTAAAACTGCAACCTCTCCTTTTAAATTTATTTTTTCAATATCATCACTTGGTTTATGGTAGTCGTGGTGTTGTCCTGTAAAAAAATGCAATACTGGAATATTTTTTAAGTAAAACGAAGTTTGGTCGCTTGGCCCAACGCCACTGCTGTCTTTTTTAAGTTGAAAATTAAAATTTTTATTTACCGAGTCGAGTGCATTTACCCAAATATTGGAAGTACCAACACCATATATCATTAATTTTTTTGTTGAATCGTTTAATCTCCCTATCATATCTAAGTTTATCATGTAGTTTATTTTTTCGTTGGCAATTAATGGGTTTTCGCAATATTTTTTTGAACCAATTAAGCCAAGCTCTTCGCCACTAAAACAAATAAATAACATGTTAAAGGGCAATTTGCTTTTTTTTATTGAAAAATAGTGGGCAAGTTCAAGTACACCGGCTACGCCACTGGCATTATCGTCGGCACCATTATGAATTTTATTTTCAGGATTTGCTTCTAAACTATTATGGTCAAAACCTAAACCCAAATGATCAAAGTGAGCACCCACAATTACTGTATGTGGCATGCCGGCATCAATAAAACCGGCAACATTTACAGAATGTTTTAAGGGAGATGATGCGGTTGAAGTGTCGTGTATGCCCTTTGGTACTTTATATGAAAACTCTTGAATGTATTGTTTAGACAATTCCTTTAATCCTATTTTTTTAAAATAAGAAGCAATGTAATTAGCTGCTAATATCTCTTCTTTAGTAGATGTACCGCGACCTTTAAGTTCATCAGAAGCTAAATAAGCAATATGTGATTTTAGTAATTTTTCATTAAAATTCGTTTGACTTTTTGATATATTCCCAAAAAATAAAATCAGAAATAATACAGAATTGAGGTTTTTATATATGCTCATAATGCTTGCAAAAGTAATAAAACTAAGTTTTTTCTGACTTTTAGTTAAAAAAATTAAATTTATTTTGTTAAATTTTTTATTGTAAGAAATATTAGCATAAATTTGAATCGTTGATGAATAAGAGAAAAAATATATTTCGTTTTTTAGTGCTATTACCACTACTTTTCTCTTTTGCAGCCGGTTTAGCAATTGGCGGGCAAAATCTATTTCAAAAACAAACATCTGTAAAGGTTTATACCAAAGGAAAGACTCAAATAATGAGAAACTTTATTATTTCTTTGGAAAAAGAAAAAAGTTTGAAAAAAGATCTTACAACCACAGATTGTGAAGTACCATTTCTTTCGAATTTAAATTTCACCTATTTATCATTTCATTCTGCCGCTAGGTTAATAACTAGCATCCCCAAAAAGCAAACAGATATTCATCTTGCTGTTTGTTGTTTTAAAATTTAGATTTTTTTCAGGCTGTTTAGTTCCCATTTAGTCACATTCTGAATGTGAAATTAGAGGTGCGCAATTTTTACCTCAAGGGTACTTACAATAGCTTCGGCAGTTTTTTTACAGTTTTGATAGTTTTTTTCTGTAGATTTTTTTCTGCCGAAGCTTTTGTAAGACAATTCAGCTAAAATATTTTATAACATCCCTAAATAAAAAATACGTTCTTTCAGATCAACTTAAACAAAGCATTTTATGCTTTGCAAATTAAGTTACTTGCAAAAGACATTGGCAGTTTTTACGGTTTTGATAGTTTTACCCGTATTTTTTTTCTGCCAAGGTCTTTGTAAGGTTTTTTTGATTTTTTGTAATGATAAGATACTAATGTGGCAACCCCATGAAAAGACACGTTCTTTCAGATCAACTTAAACAAAGCATTTTATGCTTTGCAAATTAAGTTACTTGCAAAAGACATTGGCAGTTTTTACGGTTTTGATAGTTTTACCCGTAT
>JAFDYB010000007.1 GCA_018267655.1 Bacteroidota bacterium | reverse complement strand
TTTATTTTGCACGCATCATCAGTAATGGCAAAACTCAAATTTTAAAAGTAGTGAAACAATAATAGTAGTAATTGTTTTTTCATGAGAGAAATCCCTCAGGCAATAGCTTGGGGGATTTTTTTTGTACCAAGTGTAGATAAATATTTTTCGCTGTAACGGGTTGTTCTGTTTTCTATTTTGTTAAAGCTAGCTGCTTTAGGTCAACTAAAAATTGTATGTATAAAGGTAGGAACTCCAAATTAAATGAGTTAAAAAAATCATACATTTATAGCTTATAATTAAATTATTTATGAAACTTTATTCAATAAACGCTGGTCATTTTAAATTAGATGGAGGTGCAATGTTTGGTGTTGTTCCAAAATCAATTTGGAATAAGTTAAATCCCTCTGATGAAAACAATATGTGCTCTTGGGCTATGCGTTGTTTATTGATTGAAAAGGATAAAAAATTAATTTTAATTGACACGGGTATGGGTAACAAGCAAAATGCAAAGTTTTTTAGTTATTACTATTTACATGGTAATGATAGTTTAAGCTCGTCGCTTCAATATTATGGTTTTACACCTGATGATATAACAGATGTGGTGTTAACTCATCTTCATTTTGATCATTGCGGAGGCGCTGCTACTTTTAATGAAACTAAAACACGTTTTGAGCCTTTTTTTAAAAACGCAAACTATTACACAACGCAAAAACATTATGATTGGGCTATAAATCCTAACGCTCGCGAAAAAGCAAGTTTTTTGAAAGAAAACATTTTGCCTCTACAAGAAAGTGGGCAATTGCATTTTATTGATGAAAATTATAAATTAATAGATGAACTTAGTTTTTATGAAGTTTTTGGTCATACTGAAAGTATGATGTTGCCTATAATAAATTACAAGCATACAAAAATTATTTACTTGGCAGATCTTATACCAAGTGCAGCACATATACCATTGCCTTATGTAATGAGTTACGACCTGCGCCCTTTAAATACCTTAAAAGAAAAAGAATTTATTTTAAATAAAGCTATTGAAGAAGATTGTGTTCTGTTTTTTGAACACGATAAAAGTATTGAGTGTGCAAAAATAATAAAAACAGAAAGAGGCTATACTTACGAGAATAATTTTTTACTAAGCGACTTGTAAAATTATTTTAAGAAAACATTTTTTTATTTTCCTTTTGCAAATTTATTTGTTTGAATTACTGTACCTAGGCTATCGTAAAAAGTCCAAACACTATCTTTTTCATCGTTTTTAAAAAAACCTTTGTAGCGCACTTTACCGTTATTAAAATATGTTATATTTTGGCCTTCGCGCAAACCTTTGTCATAACTCATTTCGCTCCAAGGGTTGCCATTAGGGTAAAAGCTTAGCCATTGTCCATGGCGTTTTCCGAGTCTAAAATAGCCGCGATATTTTGTAATACCGCTGGGGTATTTATCAATATAATCACCGGTAAATAAACTATCGGGAGGGATTATTAGCAGCGGGTTAACTAATTTCATTGAGTCAGCATGCTTGCGTTGGCGCAATTTAGAAATAGAATCATTTATTTCATTTTGACGCTCAGAAATTTCAGTTTCGTTTTCAGTTGTGTGATTGCATGCAATCACACACATTAAGATCGTAAGTAAAAAAATTATTTTTTTTGTCATTAATTTTAATTATTCATTAATTGTTCAATTTCATCAGCTTCTATTGGAATCGTTTTCATCAAATCTACCTGACCGTTAGTGGTAATTAAAATATTATTTTCTAATCTAATTCCTAAACCCTCTTCTTCAATATAAATTCCCGGCTCAACGGTAAATATCATGCCCGGCTGCATTGGTTCGTAAAACGATCCCACATCGTGTACATCTAAGCCCATAAAGTGGCTTGTACCGTGCATAAAGTATTTTTTGTATGCAGGCCAATTTTCATTTTGGTTTTTCACGTCGTTGGTTTTTAATAAACCCAGCATTAAAAGCTCCTCCGTCATTAATTCGCCAACAGCTTTATTGTACTTTTCAAAAGTTTGATTACTAACAAGCATAGCTGTTGCAGCTTTCATTACTCTTAAAACGGCATTATAAACTTCTTTTTGGCGTTTTGTAAATTTACCATTTACAGGTACACATCGGGTTAAATCGCTTGCATAATTAGCGTATTCAGCGGCAGTATCTAAAAGAATCATATCGCCGGTTTTACATTGTTTGTTATTTTCAACATAATGTAAAACACAAGCATTTGAACCACCTGCAATTATGGGGCCATAGGCAAATCCACCGGAACGATTTGAAATAAATTCGTGAATTAATTCGGCTTCTATTTCATATTCCCACACGCCCGGTTTTATAAAGTTTAGTATTCTTCTAAATCCTTTTTCGGTAATATTGCAAGCTTGCTGTATTAAATCTATTTCATAAGTGCTTTTTACAGCTCTTATTTTATGCATAATTACGGCAGAGCGCTCGTATTTATGTAAAGGATATTTTTGCATTAATGCTTTATTAAAACGCATTTCGGCAGTTTCTGTTTCAATATATCGCCGGGTATGTTCGTTTTGATTTAAATAAACATGCTCAACTTGAGTAAAAAAGTGTTTACATACTTTTTCAAATTCATGTATCCAATAAACATGCTCAATACCGCTTACTTTTGTGGCTTCACTTTTAGTTAATTTAGCACCTTCCCAAATAGCTATTAATTCGCTGGTTTCTTTAATAAATAAAATTTCTTTGTGTTTACCGTCTTTTACGTCTGGAAAAATAACTAATGCTGTATCTTCTTGATCAATACCTGACAAATAAAATAAATCGCTATTTTGCCTAAAGCCCATGGCGCCATCGGCATTTGTTGGCAAAATATCGTTGCTTATAAAAATAGCCATGCTATTAGGTTTTAATTGCGATTTGAATTTTAAACGATTGTCGATAAAAAGTGCGTTGTTTATTGCTTGATATTTCATATTTCTTTAAAACTTTTATATAAGATTGTGCTTCAAAATTAAAAACAATATACTAATTAAGCACCTAATTTTTTAAAATTATATAGTATTGTTTTTAAATCGTTTTCAGCATTGTATTCTTTTGCGTATGTGAAAAATAGTTTATTGTTATTAATGTTGTCATTATTATTTAAAGGTAATAAAACGGATGGTTTTATGGTTGGTAGGTCTCTGCGAAGTTCTTTGCCAAAGCCTACCCAAGTGTAATTTCCAAATAAAACATAAAAGCAATTTTTAATAAAGTTTATCTTTTTGTATTGAAACCAAATAATAAATGGCGAAAAGATGATGAGTGCTATGCTTATTATGAAATCAAGTAGTCGTTTTTTTCTGATATTTTCAGGACGCCCAATATTATTTGTATCAATTACATATAAATCACCGGCACTTTCAATGCTATTGCTTCCAATAATGCTAAGGCTTTCCGGTGGAGCTATTTTAAATTCAACATCTTTTGAAACCATTGTTACCATTTGCTCAATGATGTGTTGCGATGAAATATCGCGGGCGCAAAAAATAATTTCGTTTATTTTATGTATATTAATAATTTCATTAATTTGATCAATATGCCCTAAATAATTTTCTTTATTGTCAATGCCGGAAGAGCTATCTACAAAACCAATAAAACCAGGGCGATTATTGGTTTGATTAAGCAAATTATTTACACGTATAATTTCTTGTTGGCTGCCAACAATTGCAACTCTCATGTTTATATTTTTTGCTTTAAATTGAAAGCGTTTTATTTTAAGTTTAGAATATAAAATACGGCTAATTAAATAAAACAATAGGGTGTAAATTGATCCTATTAAAATTAAAGCTCTCGAAAACCTATAGTATTCCGGCAACAATGAGTATATCAATAAAATAAACGCAGTGCCGGTTAATATGCCTCGTATGCAATTTTTTATTTTAAAGGGAGTATCGTAGCCCCCGCTCCAATACATAAATATCATCCAAATAAATGTATAAATGGGAAAGAAAATATTTAAAATAGATTTTGAATAAAAATTAGGATACAATTTAAACTCAGTTTCATAAAATACTTTACAAACATAAAGGCCTGTTAATATGATTATAAAATCAATTGCCGGAAAAAAAGTTTGTCTTATTAGGCGCGTTAACACTGCAGTAAAAGCTCTTAGGTAAATCGCAAAATATATCAGTAAATTAAACAACCCTGCATTATTTTTACTAAAATGTGTGTTAGCAAAAATTGCCATAGCTTTGTAAAATACAATTACATAATTAACACTGCTTTTTTTAGTGCTTTCTCCTTTGTAGTGTATTATGCTGCTTTCGGCCAGATAGTAATTTTTGTAGCCGCCTTTTATAATTCTGTAACTTAAATCTATATCCTCTCCATACATAAAATAAGTTTCGTCGAGTAAGCCAACCTTATCAAGTGTCTCTTTGCGAAGTAGCATGTATGCGCCACTTAATACATCTACACAGTGATTTTTACTTTTGTCGAGAAAGGTTAAGTGGTATTGCCCAAATTTTTTTGATTTTGGAAACAATCGTGCTAAACCAAATATTTTATAAAAGGCAATTGATGGGGTTGGTAATCCGCGTTTACTTTCGGGTAAAAAATTTCCTTTACCGTCAACCATCTTAATTCCAAGTCCACCGGCATCAGGGTGATTGCTCATAAAATCAATACTTTTTTGCAGGGTATCTTCTTGCAATACTGTATCCGGATTTAGCAATAATATATATTTGCCTTTTGCTAGTTTAATAGCTTGGTTGTTTGCTTTTGCAAATCCAACGTTGGTATGGTTTTCAATTAAAATAACATTTGGAAATTTTTCTTTAATAAGTCCAATGGAGCCGTCAACAGAATTATTATCTACAACAAAAATTTCAGCGTTAATATTTTTTAAAGATTTATATACAGAGAATAAACACTGTTCGATAAAAAATTTTACGTTATAATTAACTATTATTATTGAAAGTTGCAAAGCGCGCTATTGATATTGTACTAAAGTAGCTATTATTAAGCAAATATTGTAACGAAAAAAAGATTAGATTGGTTTTATTAAAATCAATTTATTGCTATTGACTTTTCTTTAAAACGTAGTTTTTATTTTTTTCAATATCAACTTTGCCAATATCTGAAATTACAAACTCTTCTTTTATTGATTCGTAACCATCTGCTGCTGCTACAATTTTATAGGCACCTGCCGGTAAGGCCATTACAAATTTTCCGGTTTTAGAGTTTGGATAAAATTCGTATTCGGATTGATTTATTTTATTTTTGGCTACAATTCGCACTAAACCTTTTGGTGAATATTTTGATGAAGTATCTCCTAAAAATACTTTGCCTGTATAAATTTTGGTTATTTGTTCATTGTCATTAAATTTAATTCGGTAAATATCTAAATCGCCAAAACCGTCAGGCCTAAATGTGCTGATATATCCCACTCTATTATCGGGAGTTACGCAAATACTTCTGTCATCATCTGTTCCGTTAATTGGAAAGCCTAAATTTTCCGGTTTTGTAAATGTATTTTCTTCGGGGTTCCATGTTGTTTTAAATAAGTCATAGCCCCCCATACTATTGTGGCCTTCGCTTGAAAAATAGAGTGTAACACCATCTTTACCAAGGTAAGGAAAATCTTCATTATAAGGTGTGTTAATTACATCGGACAACTTTTGTGCTAAGCTCCAATTGCCGTTTGGTAATTTTCGACACATAAATAAATCGCTTTGAGATTCAACTTTATCGCGACGTGCAAAAATGAATAAGCGCCCATCTTCGCTTAAACAACCTGATGTTTCTATTTTTTGGTTAACAACGGGATCGAATAATTTTGCTTTTGAAAAATCTGCGTTTAAATCTTTTTTGTTTGATATATATAAATCACCGTATTTATCAATGTGATCTATATATAAAATCATTTCTAACCCGTCTGACTTTAGGCCTACGGCTTGTTCATCGTATGCTGTGTTTATAAACCTTCCGGCGTTTATTGCTTTTGTCCACTTAGCATTTTCAACTTTACTTGTATATACATCGCTACTCCTATAGCCATCAATTTCTACTTTTTTTCCGCCAATATTTTCTTTTCTGCGTGAGGTAAAAACTAAAAATGTTTCATCTTCGTTTACAAAGGGGTAATAGTCCGGGTCTTCGCTGTTAATTTCTTTTCCTAAGTTGGTGTACGACACGTTAACAGGGTTAGCCATAAGTGCACGGGCATTTGCGCAATTTTCTAAGTATTTGCTAACTTCATCTTTGCGTTTAGGTTTTAGCTCAATGTATTTATTAAAACTTTTTTCGGCTAAATCAATTTTCCCATCTTTTAAGTACGCTAGTCCTAAATATTTCCATACATCTACTTCGCACTTTGGGTCTTTTGAATATTCAGCAAAATAATTGATTGTTTCTTTTGTATTAATTTTCGTATTTAAATAGCATTGACCGAGTTTGTATAATATTATTTTTTTATCAGGATCTGTTTTCAAAAATTTTTTATAAATGGGTATAGCCATTAAATAATTTTTATGTTTAAAGTGTTCATCAGCATCTTCAATTTCAATCTTCCCTGATTTTTTTTGAGAAAATACAAAGCACGCATTGAGCAACAAAAAGATTATAAAAATTTTTTTATATACTTTCATAGAAACTAAACTAAAGTAGTGATTTTTTATACAAAAATCTATTTTTTTTGTGAAAGGTGAAATAATTCATCTTTTTCTTTTTGGCTTAGGCTTTCGTAGCCGCTTTTAGATATTTTATCGAGCAATTCATTCATTCTATGCTCATTTATAGTAAAGTGCTGTGTTTCAAAATTAACTGTTGAGGAGTGTTTTGAAACAATTTTCATTTTATGTTTTCGTTTTAAAAATGAAAAATTAAAAAAATCAGTCCCTCTTTTAAGATTAAGCCCGTATATCAGCCCAAATGCACTTCCTCCAATATGAGCTAGTTTTCCGCCTGTATTTATTGAAAAATCGAGTACGGTACTAACTATAAATACCAGTAATGCAAAGTATTTATAAGGCATCGTAAATAATCCAAATAAGTTAACTTCAAAATTTGGTGTGTAAATTGCCATAACCATTATAATTCCAAGTACCGAAGCGGACGAGCCTAGTAAAAATCCGCCGCCAAAATAAGTGGGAAAAAAAACACCAATTATTAATAGCAACGCAGCGCCACACAAGCCACTCATTATGTATAGGTAAAAAAGCTTTTTTTCGCCAAAAATCAAGTAATAAAGTTGGGCGGAGAAATAGAATAAGATTAAGTTGAAAAAAATATGTCCTAAACTATAGTGGGTAAACATGTATGTGAGCAAAGTCCATGGTTTGTAAATAAATTCTACTCCAATGGGTAGGGCTAAATAGGCTCCAACTTGAGGTAAATGAAGTATGTGAAGACTAACGTTACAAACTAAAAATACAGCAACGTTAATAATTATTATTTGGGCTAATTTACCCTGCTGCCTAAACGTTGAAACTATGTTGCTAAAAAAATTCACTTAATAAAAGTTTGAGCTGGTTTTTCTCCAAAATAGTACAATAATAATTCCAATAACTAAGCCTCCAATATGGGCAAAGTGGGCCACATTGTCGCCTGAATCAGCAGTAATTCCGTATATTAATTCCATGGCGCCATAAAATATTACAAACCATTTTGTTTTTACTGGAAACAAAAAGTATAAGTACAAATATCTGTTTGGAAACAATACCCCAAATGCACCAAGCAATCCAAATAAGGAGCCAGATGCACCAACAATAACTTGTCGGTTTAAAAACTCATCTTTTTGTTCGTACAAGCTGTTCCTGTCTGCCGATGATAATAAAGGATTTAGTATTTCTTTATCAACTAAAGTTATAACATGAGCAATTTCGAAATGAATAACGACGTATTGGGTTAAAGCAGCACCAAATCCGGTGAGTAAATAAAATATTAAATAGCGTTTTGGCCCCCATACCTGTTCTAATACCTGCCCAAAAATATAAACAGCAAACATATTAAAAAAAATGTGTGCTAAACTGCCGTGCATAAACAAATATGTTACAAATTGGTGCGGCCTAAAGTTGCTGGCTTGGTAGTAGTGCAAACCAAGGTATGTTGTAAGATCTATGCCTTGTGTATATTTTAATGCTTGGGTTAGCAAAAACATAACAACATTTATTATTATGATATTTTTAGTAACAGGTGGTAAATAACCAAATCCTGAAGGGCGATACTGATTATTAAAATTCATCGGGCTTTAAAAAATTTTTCTATTTCGTTTATGCTTAAATGCTGGATTATAGGTTTGCTTGCCGCAGTAAACATAAAACTTTTGCACAAATATAATGAATTTAGTAGTTGATTAATTTCTGTGTTAGATAGGATTTTACCATATTTAACACAATTACTTTTTGCTATTGCTCTGCATAAATTATCGTGTTTATTTAATTTTGAGTCGATAGTATTTAGTTTGTAATTTTCTAAAATATTTTCAACGCTTTCAACAATATTTGAATCTTGCAAATCTGAAGGAACGCCGTTAATTATAATACTATTTTTTCCAAACGATTCAATTATGTATCCTAGATTTTTAAACTCTTCAAAAAGTGTTTTAACGAGCGAGTAATCATTGGTGCTTAATTCCATTTGTTCTGCAAATAACAACTGTTGCGAATTAATTTGCTTGTTTTCTGAATAATAAAAATATTCGTACAATACTTGTTCGTGGGCTCTTTGTTGATCTACTATTACTAGAGCATTTTCAATATAACTAATTATGTATTTTTGTTGGATTTGAAATGCTAAAAATTCGGTTGGCACGTTAAGTAATTTTTCATTTGCCGGTTCATTATTTAATTCAGATGTTGTTTCAACTGTTTGAGGTTTATTGTCGGTTTTAAACCCTTCAAATAATTTTTCCCAATGTTGTTTATTTGCAACTTGAGTTTGACTTTGGTTTGATTTAAATGGGTTATAATCGGAATTATAACTTACTTTTGGCTGTTGTGGTATAAGGCCTTTTGGTAAAGGATTTGAATTAAAAATTTGCTCTTGTTCAAAATCTAATGAGGCTCCTGCGTTTACTTTTCCTAATGCGCGTTTAATAGAACTATTGAGCAGCTTATAAATGGTTCTCTCATCAGTAAATTTAACTTCTGTTTTTGTAGGGTGAACGTTTATATCAATGTCTTTAGGCGACAGATCTAAAAAAATAACGTATTTAGGGTTTGATTGATAACTAATTAATTCTTTGTAAGCTTCGTTAATGGCGTGGTTTAAAAATGGACTTTTAATGTACCTATTATTTACAAAAAAATATTGCTCTTTACGTGTTTTAGTTGCAAATTGGGGTAAGGAAACATAGCCGGTTATTTTTAAAAAACCGGTGTCTTCGTTAACGGGTACAAGTTCTTTTTGAAGATAATTTCCAAACAGCGATTTTACTCTGTGAATTAACGTGCCGGGTTGCAAATTGTAAACCTCGTTGCCATTGCTTACAAAAATAAAACTTATGTTAGAGTGGGGTAGGGCAACGCGCTCTATTTCATCGTAAATATGTTTTAACTCAATTTGATCGCTTTTTAAAAAATTACGACGGGCAGGGATATTAAAAAACAAATTTTTAATTAAAATATTTGAGCCGGCTGATGTGCTGCAATCTTCTTGCGCAATAAATTTTCCGCCTTCAATTATAATTTTTCTACCTACATTTTCGGTATGTTGTTTTGTATTTAGTTCAACTTGAGCAACTGCTGCAATACTGGCTAATGCTTCGCCTCTAAAACCTTTGGTATGCAAATTAAATAAATCTTCTGCTTTTGTAATTTTTGAAGTTGCGTGTCGTTCAAATGCCATTCGGGCATCAATAACATTCATTCCTTTGCCATTATCTATCACTTGAATAAGTGTTTTTCCGGCATCTTTTACTATTAATTTTATTTCGGTTGCTCCGGCGTCAATTGCATTTTCGAGTAATTCTTTTACAACGCTTGCCGGTCTTTGCACCACTTCTCCAGCCGCAATTTGATTTGCGACATGTTCCGGCAAAAGCCTAATAATTCCATCTAATTCTTGCATAAAAGGGTTAAATTCACAATCAACAAATAAGTGTTAAGCTAATAACACTTCAAACCATAAAACAAAAGAATCTCATTAACTCAATTTTATTGAAGTTAATATTATAAAATTGCTTCTTAATAGCAAATATAACATTAATTTGGTATATAATATTGCCGCTAAGACACTTACTACATGAAGTATAGTTATAACTCAAGCCAATTGTTTATTATTTGTTGCCCATATTCAGATAGTATTGACTCCGGGTGAAATTGTACACCATGAATGTTAAGCATTTTATGCGAAATTGCCATTATGTTTTTTTGTTCATCGCTTGCTGAAACAGTTAATGCGTCGGGAAAATTTTTAGGATTTACAACCCATGAGTGGTAGCGGCCAACATTAAAATTGTTTGGGCAGTTTTTAAAAAGTGGGTTTTGTGTATCGGTATAAATTTTTGTTGCAAGACCATGAAAAACAGTATTTAGATTTAATAGGCTTGCATTAAATTGTTCGGCTATTGCCTGCATGCCAAGACAAATGCCTAAAATTGATTTTTTGTTAGAGTAATTTTTTAAAAGCTCAGGCATTATACCCGCATCTTTTGGTAAGCCTGCTCCCGGCGATAAAATAATTTTATCAAAAAAATTAATATCGTTAATTGAAATAGCATCATTTTTTATTACGCTTAATTTTATGTTTTTTTTCCAGTTAATTAAATGCGCTAAATTGTATGTAAAACTGTCGTAATTATCTAATAATAAAACTTTCAATTAATAATTATTTAGATGCTTCGTAAATTGCGCTAACGCCAAAAAATAAAGAGTTGTAACTTGCTTTTGTAAAGCCGCAATTTTTTAAAATCGCTACTAATTTTTCGTTATTAGGAAATGCTTCAATGCTTTCGGCAAGGTATGTGTATGCTCTATTATCTTTAGAAACTAATTTGCCCACAAAGGGTGTAAGTTTAAAAAGGTAAAAATTATAAAACCATTTTACGATGGTGTTTTTTGGGAATGAAAATTCAAGTATAATTAATTTTCCTTCGGGCTTGAGCATTCGCTGTAGATTAGTTAACCCTTTTTCGAGATTTTGAAAATTACGTACACCAAATCCTATAACAATTGCATCAAATGAACTATCAGTAAAATCAGCAGTTTCGGCATTTGATTGTTGTAGCGAGATAATGGTATCTAATTTTTTATCTTGTATTTTTTTTCTTCCAATGTTCAACATGCCTTCGCTAATGTCAATACCTATAACTTTTTTTGGGTGTAATTTAGAACACTCAATAGCAAAATCGGCAGTGCCTGTTGCTACATCTAAAATATGCTGGGGTTGCAATATTTTTAGCCGATTAACGCACTTTTTGCGCCAGCCTTTATGTATGCCAATTGATAATATGCTGTTAAGAGCATCGTATTTATTTGAAATATTATCAAACATTTTGGCAATCTGAACGTGTTTTTCTGAATCAGATTTATATGGTGTAATGGAGTCGTGTTGCATTTATTTCACTATATCAAGTTTAGCTGCCTCTTCAAACAATTTACTTTTATCAATAGGTACCACTCCAATTTTTTCGCATACCAAACCACCTGCAAGATTAGCAAGTGAGGCAGTTATAACTTCATTACACTCTAGGGCATAACATAAAGATGCTACACTAATCACGGTGTCACCGGCACCACTAACATCTGCAATAGTTCTAATGTGTGCAGGTATATGTTCTTTAATCTTTCTCGAATTTGTTATTACCCCTTGTTCAGCTAAAGTAACCATTATTGTTTCGGTTTTTTGTTTTACTCTAAAGCTGCTTACGGCGCGCTGCAACTCTTTAATGTTATCACTTCCAATATCTAATTTTAGTCCCTCTCGCAGCTCTTTTAAATTTGGTTTAAAAAAACTAACGCCTTTGTAAGAATTAAAATTCTTTTTCTTTGGATCTACGCAGGTTGGTATTCCTTTATTTTTAGCCACTTCAACTACTTTGTTGATTAAACGAGAAGTAATTAAACCTTTATTGTAATCTTCAAATATTATTACATCAATTTTATCATGATTTAAAATATAATTGATTAAAATGAGCAATTGCTGTGTTTCATTTTGCGTTATATCTTCTTCAACCTCTTCATCTACTCGTACTAATTGATGACTGTTGCCAATTATGCGCGTTTTAACGGTTGTAACTCGTTCGCGCGATTTTAATATCCCTTTTTGACTTAATTTTTGATTTTTCAATAAATCTAAAAATGCTTGCCCTTCGCTATCAACGCCTATTACCGAACATAAAATAGGATTAGCACCTAAGGCCTGTATATTTAAGGCAACATTAGCTGCACCACCTAATCTTCTTTCTTTTTTTTCAACTGTAACAATAGGAACGGGCGCTTCCGGCGAAATACGATTAACCTTTCCCCACAAATAGCTGTCAAGCATTACATCGCCAATTATTAATACATTTAAATTATTGAATGATTTAAACAATTCGCGGAGGTGTTCTTTTTTTATAGAATATTTTTTCATTAAACTTTAAAAGAGAAAAGCAAAAGTACATTTTTTTGATAAAATTTGCTGCGTATAAACTTAAGTTTTTTTTATACTTTTGAGAGATTTATGCTTTTAATTACTTGTTATTAATATCCAAAATTAATTTTCACAATTTCAAGCAAGCAAATCTTTTTAAATTTAATTAACTACTAATGTCAAATAATACTGAACCATTTAAATCTTTTAATTTAAGCGAACAATTACACGAAGGCATTTTAAGCATGGGTTATAAAAACCCCACACCTATTCAAGATAGCGCTATTCCTATTATTATGGAAGGGAATGATTTAATAGCTTGCGCACAAACCGGAACAGGAAAAACTGCAGCTTTTTTAATTCCGATAATTAATCGAATATTAACCGAGGAAAAACGCCACTTAAACACCTTAATAATTGCACCAACTCGCGAATTGGTACAACAAATAGATCAACAAATAGATGGGCTTGGCTACTTTGCAGGTATTAGCTCAATTGCCATTTATGGTGGTAATGATGGTATTGCTTGGGCGAATCAAAAACATGCACTCGACCAAGGAGTTGATATTATTTGCGCAACTCCGGGGCGATTAATAGCCCTTATACAAACAGGACAAGTAAAGTTTGACCAATTCAAACATTTAGTGCTTGACGAAGCAGATAGAATGTTAGACATGGGTTTTTTAGATGATATTCATTACATCATTAAGCATTTACCTAAAAACAGGCAAACCATTTTATTTTCGGCCACCATGCCTGCAAAAATGCGAGAGTTAGCAACACAAATTACAACAAATCCAAAACAAATAAATATAGCTATTAGTAAGCCGGCAGAGGGTATATTACAATTAGCCTATGTGCTTCACGAAAATCAAAAAAGTAAACTTATTAAAGAAATAATTTTGAACGGCGAATATAACAGCACTATCATTTTTGCATCAACAAAAGATAAAGTAAAACAATTAGAGCAAATTTTAAGTGATACAAAACTAAACTTAAAGGCCTTTCATTCTGATTTAGAGCAGCGTGAAAGAGAAGATATAATGAGCGCATTTAAAGCAAAATTAATTACAATGCTAATTGGCACCGATATTTTATCGCGAGGTATTGACGTTGATGGAATTGATTTAGTAGTTAACTACGATGTTCCACCGGATCCGGAAGATTATATTCACCGTATTGGTCGTACAGCAAGGGCTAGTAAAACCGGAACCGCTATTACATTTATAAGCACAAAAGATCAACATAAGTTTTACAATATTGAAAGTTTAATGGGAAGAGAGGTTGAAAAAAAAATGTTGCCTGCCGGCTTTGAAACAGCCCCAGAGTATAAGCCTTTAGAAAATAAAAATAATTTTAAAAAGCCTTTTAAAAAGAAGTTTAAGCGATAAATAAGTTAAACAAAACCGAAGGAAAAATTAAGTTCTTATATTTAGAAAAATAATGTACAAAAAATTTGCATCAATATTATTAAAAAACAAATTAGTTTTTGTAATAGCTGTAAGCTTAGCAACTGTATTTATGGCCTATAAAGCATCGCAAATGCAGCTTTCGTATGAATTCGCCAAAATATTACCTGATACAGATAGTGCTTATACTGCTTACAAACGCTTTAAACAAAACTTTGGCGAAGATGGAAATGTAATGGTAATGGGTTTTGCCGATAGTAATTTATTTGAAACAACCAAGCTCAACGGGTTACTTAAGTTAAGCCGTGAGATAAAAGCAATTGACGGCATTCGCGATGTATTATCAATTCCATTAGCATACAACCTGGTTTTGAATGATTCTGCACAAAAGATTAACTTTGTTGCATTAACTAATAAATCAAAACTTTCAAATGTTGAGGCAGATAGTCTTAAACATTCATTTTTAAATTTACCCTTTTATGACGGTTTTTTATACAATAAGAAAACAAATGCTAATTTAATTGCAATTACGTTTCATAGGAAGGATCTTAATTCGCCGCACCGTTTAAAAATGGTAAAAGACATTGTTGAAATGGGCGACACTTTTGGCAAAAATTATGGTATTGAAATGCATTATTCAGGTATGCCTTTTATACGCACCGTATTAATGAAAAAAATATCATCTGAAACAACACTGTTCTTAATATTGGCCATAATTGTTACTTCAATAATACTATGGTTCTTTTTTAGAGCACTTAACATTGTGTTTTTTTCACTCGTTATCGTGTTGGTTGGCGTGGTATGGTCAATAGGTATAATGGAGTGTTTCGGTTATAAAATAACCGTTCTGTCGGGGTTATTAGCACCAATAATTATGGTAATTGGTTTACCTAATTGTATTTTTTTAATTAATAAATACCAACGTGAGTTTGTAGCACACCAAAATAAATTAAACGCAATTTCTAAAAGTATTGAAACTATAGGTATCTCTCTGTTTTTAGCCAATATAACAACAGCTATTGGCTTTGGCGTTTTATACTTTACGCATAGTAGTATGTTGGTTGAGTTTGGTATTATTTCATCAATAAGTGTGATGGCAACTTATTTTATTACGCTGATTTTAATACCCATAATGCTTAATATTTTACCTACCCCTATTGCAAAACACACAAAACACCAAGATGGAAAAATAATAAGTGCTTTTTTGAACAAGGTGAATTTTTTAGTACAAAATAAACGCAAGGCAATTTATATAAGCACTACAATTATAACACTTATTTCAATTATTGGTTTTAAATTTATTGATATGAATGGCTTTGTGGTTGATGATTTACCTGAAAAAGATCCTGTATTTTCTGATTTGCGATTTTTTGAAAAAAACTTTAATGGGGTTTTACCTTTTGAAATTTCGATAGATACAAAAAAAGAAAATGGCGTATTTAGTGATAATGCCCGCACTTTATATAAAATAAAACGTCTTGAAAAACTAATGGCTGAATACCCACAATTTTCAAAACCATTATCTGTAATTGAAGCTGTAAAATTTTCATATCAAGCATTTAAAGGAGGTGAATCAAAATATTACAAACTTCCCAGCATTGATGATTTAAGAAAGTTAACAGAATATACCGGTAGCATTAAAGGACAAAATAAACGCCTCGCTAATTTTTTAGATACTATCAAACAAAATACACGTGTCAGTTATCAATGTGCTGATATTGGCTCAAAGAAAATGAAAGTTTTATTAGATGAATTAAAACCTAAAATTGACTCTATTTTTGAAGAAAAAAATTATAATGTTCAACTCACCGGACATAGCTTAGTTTTTTTAAAAAGTAATGATTATCTCTTATCTAATTTAATTGAAAGTTTAATAATTGAAATTGTTTTAATTGCTGTTGTAGGTATTTTTTTATTTCGTTCGGTTAGAATTATTGTGCTTTCAAAACTTCCTTGCCTTATTCCGTTAGCAATAACAGCAGGGATAATGGGATATTTAAACATCCGTTTTAAACCATCTACAATTTTAATTTTTAGTATAGCCTTTGGCATATCAAGTGACGGTACAATTTATTTTCTTACTAAATATAAACAAGAGCTTAAAAATTATAAACACACAGCAGGTCAAGCAATTTCAGCAGCTATTAAAGATACCGGATTAAGTATGGTATATACCAATATAATATTATTTTGCGGATTTGCAATATTTTCAGCAAGTAGCTTCGGAGGCACAATTGCTTTAGGCGTTTTAGTATCGTTGACTCTGCTTTTATCAATGTTTACTAATTTAATACTGCTACCGGCTATTTTATTATCTATTCACAATAAAAAATTTAAAAAAGAAATGCTCCAAGATTCCGTAATAGATTTAAACAATCAGTAATATTATTTTTGAAGCTGCACCGACAATACTACCTAACAGCAATGATGGCAAGTACAGATATGCTTTTTTAGAGTTTGCAAAATTGTTTTTTGTGGATATGACGAAAAAAATCTTTCTGTAGTAAGAATTACGGAAGGTTTTTTTTTAAAGTAAAAAAAGAACGAACAGATTAGGGTATAATGCATTTGAACTTGGTATTAAAACGTATAACGCACCCCTAATTGCATTTGCCAGCGTGAGTTTAATTTATCAATTGAGTAAGGTGCTGTAGTTGGTGTAGCATAATTCGTATTAGGCAAGCCATTAGTGCTTCCGCCTACAGGCGTTAAACCAAAACCAACAGTTGAATTTAAAGTATTGGGCACAAAGTAAACAAAACCAGCAGCTTTATCAATCAAGTTTAGTGCATTAATCACATCCCAAGTAATTGTTAAAGTGTGCTTGTGCTCTTTTTTATCATAAAAGTTAATGTCTTGCATAAATCTAAAATCTAATGTGTTGTTCCATGGTGTGCGGGCAGCGTTGCGTTGGGTATATTGTCCGCGATGTTGGCTTAAATATGGGTCGTTTAAAATATAGTTGTTTAATGCAGTCCATTGTTGTTGCGGAGTTATAGTTTGAACAAGGCCATTTACATTTGTGGTATATTGCGTTAAACTCACATCATTTTGTGTATTGGGAATATATGCTAAATCAATTTGTTGACCATTGTTTGTTACCTTGTTACTAATGTAAGCATAAGTATATGGCGAACCTGATTGAGCAGTGAATATAACATTAAAGTAAGATGTAAGCATTTTATTCCATGATTTTTTATAACCTATTGTACTGACAATACGATGGCGAATATCGAAATTAGAATATTGAAGCGTTAGAGCATTTGGGTTAAGAGCTGGGTTTACTTGCCAATTACTTTCCGGCGAATTGCGAATACCATTTGCCATATCCCACGATTTACCGTAAGTGTATGCAGCTGTAACGTTTAATCCAAATTTGAATTCTTTTGCAAGCGATGCAGTTAGTGAATAACGTTGACCTTGATTAGTGTTTGTAATTAAATAAACACTTGAGTAAGCGGGGTTAACTTTCCCTCCACTTGAGCCACCACTTAAATATACGGGTTGCTGATTGTTTCCATTTGAATAAGGTAAATATTTTACCGAATCTTTTAAATTAATTTGTTGAAACATTACATCGTACAATGTTTTTGTGTACATGCCTTCGAGTGTTAATTTAACATCACCCGGCAATTTAATGTCCACAGCTAAGTTACTTCTCCAAACTCTTGGCATTTTAAAATTATTGTCAAATACATCAATTTCAACAGTTCTTGGTGTTGAGCTGTAAGAAGCAGCAGGAATATAGCTTGAAAAAGATTGTTGATTAATAGGAATGTGCGTACCTGCCGGTAAATTTTTATAATCGAAAGCACCAAAATTTGTTCCATTGTTGTAATAAGCATAACCCATCCAAGCAAAAGGCATTCTTCCTTGAAACACACCACTTCCGCCACGTAAAATTATTTTTTTATCTTTCAGTACATCGTAAGTAAAGCCAATGCGAGGTGATATTACGGGCATTCCAAATAAATTATTTTTAATTTGACTTGGTAAAGTATGCGCATAAGTTGTACTATAATTTTTATCGGTATATGGCTGTGTAAATGAACTTGCTAAATTTGGATTATGATCAATTGCTGTATAATCAAGCCTCAAGCCTGCAGTAATTTTTAAATTATCTAAAATTGCATACTCGTCTTGAGCGTAAGCACTTAGTAAATAAATATTAAACTTTGATACCGGGTTTGCACGGTTGTAATTAAAATCGTTGTTTGAAAGATTGTAGTAAGCCCTCATTCTACTTGGTTGATTTGCAAGAAAAGCACTTAAGGAATTATAATCAATTCTACCGTTCCACGAGTTTATAAAACCATAGTTGATACCGTATAATTCGTTATGCGTGCCAAATGTGAAATTATGTTTTCCGTAAAATAAATTGAAGTTATCGGTGATTTCAAATGTTCTTTGTCCCATATTAAATACAGCAGCTTCGCGATTAGTGCCGGCAAAAGCTACACCGGTTCCGTTTATATTATTAATTTGTATTTGAGGGAAAATACTGCCGCTTGGTTCTCTCCAATCGTGAATGGTAGTATAGCCAAGTATTAAACTGTTTGAAGTGCGATTTGTAAAACGACTTTTTAGTTCGCTCACAAAACTTAGGTTATTATTTTTTTGAATAAAATCGTAATTTCCAAATTGAAATTGAGAAGCATTACTTTCTAAATTACTTGCCTCAGAACCTACCCAGTTTGTACGAAAAGAAAGCTGATGTTTATCGTTAATATTATAGTCAATGCGTCCAAAAAATTTATTGCTTTTGGCGTAAACATTATAGTTGTTTATTGCGCCTGGGTTGTAGGTATTTGTAGGAGAACCCATAAAATGAGGGCTACTTAAACTGTCGGCAATTTGATTGGCGATTGCTGTTGTTATAAATGAGCCGCTGGTGCCAGCTTCATAAAATACAGGTTCTCTACGATTTGTTGTTTCGGCATTGGTAAAGAAAAATAATTTGTCTTTTATAATTGGCAATCCTATTCTAAACCCTGTTTGATAGTCGTAATAACTCGATGGCATTGCGCTGTGGTCACCGGAATTATCAGGACCGGTAATTCCGGCATTTCTACCAAAGCCATACACCGAACCGTTTAGTATATTGGTGCCGCGACGCGTAACGGCATTTATACTTCCTCCGGTAAAGTTTCCTAATTTTACATCATAGGGAGCAATTGCAACAGCCATATCTTCAATAGCATCTAAACTAATGGGATTAGAACGAGTAGAACTACTTGCCATATTGCTTGTTCCGCTGATTCCCCCTTGTGACGGGCTAAAGCCAATTGCATCGTTATTAATTGCGCCATCTAATGTGATATTATTGTAACGAAAATTAGTTCCGCCAAACGAATTGTTTGAGCTTTGCGGGGTTAGCTTTGTAAAATCAGTAATGCTTCTGCTAAGTGTTGGCAGTTGCTGAATTTGCTCTTTACTAATTTTTGTACCCGTTCCTTTTTTATTATCGTCGGTATTATATACAACCTCAACTTCATCTAATTGGTTTGACTCTTCATCAAGTTTAAATGATAAGTGTTGATCTTCGCCAAGTTTTAAAAATATTCCTTCTTTTGAAATATTTTTTTGTCCGATATATGAAATTTTAATTGAATATGGGCCTCCAACATTCATATTAATTAAGTGATAAATTCCTTTAGCATCAGTCATAGCAGCGTATTTTGTTCCCGTTGGATTATGAGTTGCTTGAATAAGAGCGCCCGGCAACACCTCGCCTTTTGAATCGGTAATTTTGCCGTTAATTGCCGAACTGGTTATTTGTGCCTTTGAAAATGAGATTGTGAGCGTAGCAATGATGCTAAGAAAAATGTAGATTGTTTTTTTCATTTATTGATTTTTTAAAATTTACGTAAATACAGCTTTAATTACTTGTTTTTTACGCAACAAAATTATTGAAGGAGTGTTGCTTATATATTAGCTGAATAATAAGTTATTG
The DNA here is from genome assembly GCA_018267655.1 of Bacteroidota bacterium. Classification (GTDB taxonomy): domain Bacteria; phylum Bacteroidota; class Bacteroidia; order B-17B0; family Aurantibacillaceae; genus Aurantibacillus. The sequence continues at coordinate 119,377 of JAFDYB010000007.1, read as the reverse complement.
TTAAGAAAGAGCGCAAAAGATAAGATTGAATGCTGACTCTTTTTTAATCAAATACTCTCACATTCCGCTAGGGGTAGGGTAAAAGAAAAATAATAATAAGGAATAATTAAAGAGAATTTGTTGTTGAGGTATTTATATGTTTTTTATTTATAATTCAATTCCAATTACAAAAACGTCGTCAATTTGTTTTTGAGTTTCTTTGTAATTATTAAACTCATTTTCTAATTGTTGTTTTTGATTTTCTATTTTTTGCTCTTTAATTTTGTTTAAGATTGAAATAAATCCCGATTTCATTAATTTGCTTTTATTAGCGCCACCTTTTTGATCCATATAACCATCAGTACATAAATAAATAAAATCATTTTTTTCGTATTTTAATTCATAGTCGGTAAATTCAAAATTTTCTAAATAGCCTAGTGTATATGCCGTTGATGGCATTTCAATAATTTTATTTTGTGATTGAGCATGAAAAAAATAATTTTTTGCTCCTGAATATTGTATTATCTTTTTTTCAGTATCTATTTTTAGCAGCACTACATTCATGCCACTTTTTATTTGTTGTAAATATTGAGAGTTTATCCCTTTAAATAGTGTTGCATTTACCTCTTGCAAAAATTGTGATGGTTTTAGTTCAACATTCCGTTCAATTATTCTATTAAAAATAAAATCGCCTAACAAAGTCATAAATGCACCTGCTACACCATGGCCGGTGCAATCTGCCAGGGCTATATATGTAACTTTTTTTGAATCGGAATTGTGCACCCAAAAAAAGTCACCTCCTACTACCTCTAATGGTTTATTTAATATAAACGAATTAGGAAAATAGTTTTTAAGCATTTGCTCTCCCGGTAATATTGATTGTTGAATATGAGCTGCGTAATCAATACTTTCTTTCATTAAATTAATGTATGTGCTTAGCTCATTGTTTGCATGTTCAATAACGTTTTGTTTTTCTAATAATGCGTTATTTGATTTTTTCTTTTCGCGATAGCGCTTAATATAAAATATGAGGGTAAGTGCCGTTAAAAATGATGTTATTACAATAAATAATATAAAGAGCTTGTGCCTCTTATTCTCAAGTGTTGACAGTTGATTTTCGTGTTGTAATTCTTTTATTTCTGTATCTTTTTTTATTGATTGATATTTTGTTTCTATTATGTTAGTCTGTTTTTCAATCGCTTGATCTAACATGACTTCCTCAATGGAATCTGCGCACTTTCTATATATCAAAGCTGAATCAAATTGCTTTATTTTTTTAAATACAGTATATTTAGAGTAATAGTAATTGAAAAGCAATGAGTCCTTTTTTTCAAGCAAATTTTTATTTACAGTAAGAGTATCGGCCTTGTAAAATGCGGAATAGAAAATTAAAATTATATAAATTATTTCTTTCAAAAAATTTTTTTTAATAAAAATCAGCTTAATTTCTAATGGTCTTAAAGTAAAGTTAATTAATTTTCATTACAATTGGAATGCTAATTGAAATAAAATGTTGCTAAAAAGTTTTAGGTTTTTTTAATTGGACAAGAATAGTGTTTTTAAATTTTAATAGAATATGTGCTATTTATAAGCAACAAAATTATATGCATTTAAAATAATCAAAAGGTTCTAAGCACTCGTTACATCTATATAACGCTTTGCAGGCAGTGCTTCCAAATTGTGAAATCATTTTAGTATTTTTACTTTTGCATTTTGGACAGGTTATAATTTTAGGTAAGCCTTTTAAAAAAGATTTATCGCTTGTTGACTCTTCCGGCGGCGCTATACCATATTTTTGGAGTTTAATTTTTGCATCATCACTAATCCAATCTGTTGTCCACGCGGGCGAATATTTCATTAAAACTTCAACCGATGTAAAGCCATTTTTGTGTAAAATTGCTCTAACATCATCTTCCATTTGTTTCATTGCAGGGCAACCACTGTATGTGGGTGTAATGGTTACACGTATTTCAGTATCAGAAATAATATTTAAATCTCTAACTACGCCTAATTCAACTATTGATATTACAGGAATTTCTGGATCTGGAATTTGATTTAGAAGTTGAAATATTTCATTGTTTTTATGACACATCAAATTGCCAAATTGATTAAACTTTTTTAATAATTTAAAATTACTTTTCGAATAATGGCAACACACTCCATTAATTGAGTTTTAGTTAGTACTAATGGAGGTGCAAATCTAATGATATCACCGTGAGTAGGTTTTGCTAATAAGCCATTGTTTGCAAAATCGAGACAAACATCCCAAGCGGTTTTCCCGCTTTTTTCTTTTATTACAATAGCGTTTAATAATCCTTTTCCTCTAACGGCTGTTATTACATTGGTTTCTGCCATTAGCTTATCCATTTCAGCTCTAAATAATTCGCCTAGAATAGCTGCATTTTCAGATAGTTTTTCGTCTTTCAATACTTTAAGAGCTTCAATTGCTACTGCACAAGCAAGCGGATTGCCCCCATACGTGCTACCATGTTCGCCTGGCTTAATGGTAAGCATAATTTCATCATTGGCTAATACGGCACTAACAGGCATTGTGCCTCCGCTAAGTGCTTTTCCTAAAATCAAAATATCAGGCTTCACATTTTCATAATCACAAGCAAGCATTTTTCCTGTGCGCGCTAAACCTGTTTGAACTTCATCAGCAATAAATAAAACATTGTATTTGCTGCAAAGTTCGCGTACAGCTTTTAAATAGCCATTGCTAGGGACTATTACACCTGCTTCTCCTTGTATTGGTTCAACCATAAATGCAGCTGCGTTTTTATCTTTTATGGCTTGTTCTAAAGCCTGCAAATCATTATATGGAATAAGTTCGTAACCCGGCACATAAGGTCCAAAGCCTTTGTAACTACTAGGATCGCAACTACTCGAAATTGCAGCTATTGTTCTTCCCCAAAAATTTCCTTTGGCAAAAATAATTTTGGCTTTATTCTCTTCAACACCTTTAACATCGTATGCCCAGCGGCGCGCAAGTTTAATTGCAGTTTCGCCACCTTCAACACCTGTATTCATTGGTAGAACTTTATCGTACCCAAAAAAATTGGTTATAAATTTTGAATACTCTCCCAAAATATTATTGTGAAAAGCTCTTGAGGTAAGCGTTAGTTTTTGGGCCTGTGCAATTAAAGCATTTACAATACGTTGATGGCAATGCCCTTGGTTAACGGCACTATATGCTGATAAAAAATCATAATAGTGCTTACCCTCAACGTCAAATAAAAAAACACCTTCGCCTCGCTCAAGTACCACCGGTAAAGGGTGATAGTTATGGGCACCAAACTGCTCCTCTAATTCAATAAGATATTCTGATTTTGTTGCTGTTGAAGTCATTGTAACTAATTTTATAATAGCAAAGATACAAAATTTGCTTCAAAAAAATAATTAACAACAAGCCTTTATTTATTAATATACACAGGCATTTCTTTTATGTATCCTTGTATTTTATCAATGCTTAAATGTCTGTTTTTAATGTGTTTTGAGTAATGTTTATAGTGTTTTGAATTCTTCCAATTTTCGATTTTAAGTTTTGAATTTGTTTCGGTAATAAGATTTAACAATTGGTATCCTAAACCTGCTTCAATAGTTTTTAGCTCAATATCTTTATCTATTTTTTGTTTTGCACCTTGCGAGAGTTGCTTAAAACTTCTTGCAAAAAGGGCGAAAAATCCTTCTGTGCTAAAATCTTTAATTCTTGTTATTTCTTTAGCAATTAAACCAACAGCAGCATTTAATGTTAAATTGCTGTAAACTATGCTGTCTAGCTGACTATTAGTTTCTGTACTAATAAAGATTTTATAAACTCGGTCATCAGGGCTTTGAAACATAGCCCAAAAATTAGGTTTCGAAAGAATTGGATGATTATATTTTCCTGCTACAATTTTTATTTTGTTATATCTAATTAAAGGAAATGCACTTAAACAGTAATTTAATGTTTTTTTTAAATAAACTAATGAATCTGTTTTACTAAAAGAGCATTTGTTTAGGCTATCACTAATCGATTCAATTACCGTAGGCGTAATAGTTTTATATATTTTTAATTGAGCATAAAATATATTAATACACACAACTAAACAAAAAAACAATTTTTTTTTCACGGCGCAAAAGTAGTGTATTATTTGGATATTTTAAAATATAATATAAGTTCATTGCAAGCATGAAATGTTGATGTTTTAAGATATAAACCATTGAAAATATTGAAAAATATTGATGTTTTTGAGTAATGAAGCTTTGTATCTTTGATTATGATTAAGTTGCAGGCATAGCCGCTACCCGCGAAAAATTTTTAAACTTGGTATAACAGAACTTGGCATTATCTCTTCCATTTTAAGCGTAAACTGTTGCTTACTACGCTTACACTGCTTAATGCCATTGCTGCACCTGCAATCATTGGGTTTAACAGAAAACCATTAATAGGATATAAAACACCTGCAGCAATAGGAATGCCAATTAAGTTGTAAATGAATGCCCAAAATAAATTTTGCTGAATAGTTGAAACGGTTTGTTTGGATAGTTTTATTGTTTGTGAAATTTTGCTTAAGTCTGATGATATGATGGTAATTTTTGCCACCTCTATTGCAATATCACTCCCTTTACCCATGGCAATACTTACATCTGAAGTTGCTAATGCAGCGCTATCGTTGATACCGTCTCCAATCATGGCAACTATTTTACCTTGTTTTTGCAGTTCTTTTACAAAATCAGCTTTGTGCTGTGGCAATACTTCTGCTTTGTAATGTTTAATGCCTATTTGATTGGCAATTGCTTTTGCTGTAGCTTCGTTATCACCTGTAAGCATATATAAATCAATTCCCATCTTTTGAATCTCTTTTATAGCCTGCGCAGAAGTGTTTTTAATTTTATCAGAAATTGCCAGTACGGCCAAAGCTTGTTTGCTATCTGAAAACCAAATAATAATTTTAGCTTGTTTGCTCCATTTTTCGGCTTGTTGTTGCAACTCATCAGGCACAGCAATATTATATTCTTTTAATAATTTTTTATTTCCTACAAAATAAGTTTCATTATTAAAAACTGCCTTTGCACCATAACCTGTAATACTGTTGAAATTAACTAATTGAACTACTTGAGTATCATCAAAGTGTTTAACTACAGCTTCTGCCAATGGGTGCTCAGATTGTTTTTCAATGCTTACTAAAATACCTCTTGTGTTATCATTGTTGTTTAGCCACTGAATGTTGGTTACTTCCGGTTTTCCTTCAGTAATTGTTCCTGTTTTATCTAAGATAATTGCATCTATTTTTTTTGCTAATTCCAGGCTTTCGGCATCTTTTATCAAGATGCCTTTTTCAGCACCTTTACCTATACCTACCATGATTGCTGTAGGTGTAGCCAATCCCAATGCGCAAGGGCAAGCGATTACTAATACTGTAATGGCAGCTAATAAACCTTGTACGGCAGCATTTTCATCACCTAAAATTACCCAAAAAATAAAGGCAATTATTGCTATTCCAATTACGGTGTGAACAAATATACCTGCAATTTTATCTACTAATTTCTGTACGGGTGCCTTGCTACCTTGCGCATCTTGCACCATTTTGATAATGTGGGCAAGCATGGTTTCTTTGCCAACCTTAACAGCTTTAAATTGAAAACTTCCTTTTTGATTAATAGTTCCTGCAAAAACTTTTTCATTTTCTTTTTTTATTATGGGAACAGGTTCACCACTCAACATGCTTTCATCAACGTATGAATTGCCTGAAACAACTATACCATCTACTGCAATTTTATCACCGGGCTTTACTAAAATAGTATCTCCAATAGTTACCTCTTCGATGATTGTAGTTTTTTCTGTTCCGTCTGCTTGGATAACAATTACTGTTTTTGACTGCAAGCTCATTAATTTTTTAATAGCGGTTGATGTATTCCCTTTAGCTCTTTCTTCTAATAATTTACCCAGTAAAATAAAGGTGATGATAACGGCTGCTGCTTCAAAATATACATGAGCGTGTAAACCTTTTGTGTGCCAAAACTCCGGAAATAACATGTTGAATATACTGAAGGTATATGCAATTCCTGTACTTAATGCCACCAATGTATCCATATTAGCAGAGCGATGTTTAGCCTGTTTCCACGCATTTATAAAAAAATTACGACCTAACCATAGCACAACAGGTGTAGAAAAAGCCCACATGATTTCGTTGGCAAAAGGAGCATTCATAAAAAACATTCCGTAAATCACTACCGGAAGTGATAAAGTGGCTGCCCAAATAGTTTTATTTTTTAATGTTTTAATTTTTTGTTCGTGAATAGCTTCCAATGTTTCCTGCTGTAAAGTTTCATTTTCTATTAATAGGTTGTAACCAATAGATTGAAGTGCCTTTTGGAGTTTGGCAGCATCGGTTATATTCGGCAAATATTCTACCATCAAATTTCCGGTGGCAAAGTTTACTTCTGCATTTACCACGCCCTTTTGTGATTGAATAATGGTTTGAGCGCTGTTAGAACATGATGCGCAACTCATACCCAATATAGGAAATGTTTTTTTGACAGTGGTAACATCATACCCAAGAACTTTAATTGTTTTAATCGCTTCTGTAACTACCTCTACATTATTAACTGTAATGGCAGCTCTGCGATTATTTAATTCTACTTTGTGAGTTTCTACACCTTTAATTTGCGCCAATTTTTTGTCAATAATTAAGGCACAATGTTCGCTATCTACATTTTCTAGTGGAAGATAAATGATGTCTTTATTTTTATCTGTTGCCATAATTTATGTTTTGTAATTTATAGTACAAATTTGCAATGTTTCAAGAACTAATTGTTGTAGAATTCTATGAATGATTTGTAAAATTATCAGAATAAATATTTTTGATTTTTGTGGCAAATGCAATAATGTGCCCGTCAAGGTCTGAAAAATAGCACACTTTGTCCCCCCATTCTCTGCCTTCAATTGAACTGATTAGTTTAGCTCCAATTTTTATTGCGTTATTAAATTCAGCATTTATATCGTCAACATAAAAATAAAGTTCGCATCTTGGTATTCCGCTTCCTTGTTCGGGGTGTGGTGTTTTATTAGAAAGTATTTTTGCAATACCTTTATTGGGCATTAATCCTAATTTACAATTTTCAGCCAATTTAAATTCAGTCATTCCCGGTACACTCATATTGGGGCTTTGGCGGAATAATTTAGTATAAAACTTTGTACTTGCTTGCTGGTCGTTCACGTACAAAATAATTTCAATAAGCTGAAGGTGTTTCATTGGTTTTTGGTAAATTATAAACTAAAAGTTTTAAATCTCATCTAAAGGTTTTCTCTTATCTTCTTTTATTTGCTTAAAATAGCTCGGTGTTAGGCCGGTTACTTTTTTAAATTGATTACTCAAATACGCCACACTTGAATAGTTAAGGCGATCGGCAATTTCACTTAACGACAATTCATCATATACTAACAACTCTTTTACCTTTTCTATTTTTTGAGCAATAAAATATTTTTCAATGGTAGTACCCTCAACCTCTGAAAACAAGTTAGATAAATAGTTGTAATCGTGATGTAGTTGCTGGCTTAATACATCTGAAAGATTGGTTTTAGCATTATTATCTTGATGATGCACAAGGTGAATAATGATACTTTTTATTTTTTCTATAAGACGACTTTTTTTATCATCAATAACTTCAAAACCCAATGGAATTAATACGCTGTCTAAATTAGCTTTCTCTTCAGGTGTAAGTTCTTTAGCAAACAACACCTCTCCAAGCTTCACGTTTTTTACATCTAATCCTAATTTACTTAATTCGTTTTGTACCACCATGATGCAGCGGTTACAAACCATATTTTTAATAAAAAGAGTTTGCATGCTTATAATTGTTTGACGTAAAGGTTAAATACAAAAGTACTAAACATTGCAAACTGAAATGTACAACTTAGCACATTTGTTTTTGCAGAGCATTTACTTGGTTTAAAAGTGTATAAATTTAAGCGCTTAATGCTTCTGCAGCCGGCACTATTTTTTTTACAAGTCCTTGAAGCACTTTTCCGGGACCTATTTCAATGAATTTTAATGCGCCATCATTATGCATTTGCAGCACGCTTTGAGTCCACTTAACCGGTGCTGTAAGCTGTGCAATTAAATTATTTTTTATTTGCTGTGGACTTGAAACTGCAGCAGCAACTACATTTTGATAAATAGGGCAGATAGGATTTGAAAAGTGAGTATTGTTAATTGCCGTCTCTAATTCAACTCTTGCAGGTTCCATAAGTGGTGAATGAAAAGCACCGCCAACAGGTAATATAAGCGCACGTTTTGCACCGGCTGTTTTTAATTTTTCACATGCAATGTTAACCCCATCAATACTTCCTGAAATAACCAATTGACCAGGGCAGTTATAATTTGCAGGAACAACTACGTTACCTGTTTTAGAAACTTCGTTACAGATTGATTCAACAATCGCATCATCTAAATTTAATATTGCAGCCATAGTGCTTTTTTGCAATTCACAAGCTTTTTGCATTGCCATAGCTCTTTTATACACTAACATTAAAGCGTCTTCAAACTTTAAAGTTTTGTTAGCTACTAGCGCTGAAAATTCTCCTAAGGAGTGCCCTGCAACCATATCAGGATTAAAATCGTTTTGCGTTAACGCTAAAACTACAGAATGTAAAAAAATTGCCGGTTGAGTAATTTTTGTTTGTTTTAACTCCTCATCGGTACCGCCAAACATAGTATCGGTAATTTTAAACCCCAATAAGGCGTTTGCTTGCTCAAACAATTCTTTTGCATGAGAATTTGTTTCGTACAAATCTTTTCCCATACCGGAAAATTGTGAGCCTTGCCCAGGAAAAATATATGCTTTTTTCATTTTAATTAATTTTAATTTTTCAAACTAAGCTCAAAAGTAAGGTTAAAAAATTAATTTAAAAATAAGCGCAAAATACAATACTTTAGGAGTTTATTTTAAAAATGTTTAAATACCTAAGTTTTATAGTTGTAGTAATCTTTTTTATTTCGTGTAAACCCCTTAAAGAAGCCGAATTTACAGGCATAAAAAATTTTAAAATCAATAAAATAAACCAAAGCGGTATTGATGCAGATGTTGCCATTGGTATTAAAAATCCTAATAATATTGGATTTAATGTTTACCCAAGTAATTTTAATGTTGTTATTTCAGGTGTAAATTTAGGCACGGCACATTCAACCAAAAGGGTTAAAATAAAAGCCAAAACCGAAAAAGAATATAATTTTCATCTTAAAAGTGATTTTAAATCTGTTAGCCTTACTGATATTTTAAAAATGTTGGGCGGTGGCTTAAACTTTGGAAATATTGAGGTTAAAGGATATGTAAAAATCGGGAAGTTTTTAATTAGAAAAAAAGTGCCCATAAACGCAAAGGAACGTATGTTAAACTTGCACGAATAATCTTTAAAATTAAATCAGTAATATGAGCGATAGCATTGAAGATGGCGAAGAGTTTTTAGAAATAATTGGCGCTCGTAGCCATAATTTAAAAAATATTTCATTAAAAATACCTCGAAATAAATTGGTTGTGCTTACTGGCTTAAGCGGCAGCGGAAAATCATCGCTTGCATTCGACACAATTTATGCAGAAGGACAAAGGCGCTACATAGAAAGTTTTTCAGCTTATGCTCGGCAATTTATAGGCAGTTTAGAGCGCCCTGATGTAGATAAAATTTCCGGATTAAGTCCTGTTATCAGCATTGAACAAAAAACAGTTAACAAAAATCCGCGATCAACTGTTGGCACGATTACTGAAATTTACGACTTTTTGCGTTTGCTATATGCACGAGCGAGCGATGCATATAGTTATAACACCGGCGAAAAAATGATTCGCTACAACGACGATCAGATTATTAACTTAATTATAGAGCAATATAAAAACAAACACATTTATCTTCTTGCGCCAATTATTAGAGGACGAAAAGGACATTACCGAGAACTATTTGAAGATTATAGAAAAAAAGGATTCAGTAAAATAAGAATTGACGGTAAAGTAGTTGACATTGCACCAAAACTCCAGGTTGACCGATACAAAGTTCATGATATTGAATTAGTGATTGATATACTTGAAATATCAAATAACATTAAAACACGTCTTCAACTTTCACTGCAAACTGCTATGAAACAAGGCAAGGGTACTATTGTTATTTGTGAGGTATCTGAGCATGAATTAGCAAAAAAAACAGTAACAAAGCTTGGGAAAAAAGAAGGATTAAAAAACAAACAATCTATTGCTCGTTTTTTTAGCCGCAACTTAATGTGCCCTACTACCGGCATAAGTTACGATGAACCTGCTCCTAATTTGTTTTCATTTAATTCGCCCTATGGCGCATGTCAAAATTGTTCCGGGTTAGGGGAGGTTGCAGAAATTGATATTAAAAAAATAGTTCCCAATCCCGATTTGTCAATTGAAAAAGGAGCCATTGCTTCAATAAGCACAAGCAAAAATAGTTGGCTGTTTAAACAGTTAGAAGCAATAGGAAAGGTATATGATTTTAATTTGAGTACTCCCTTTAAAGATATTAACGAGCGGGCTGTAAACATAATTTTTAATGGCTCAGATGAAATCTTTAATGTGGAAGTAGAGTACAGCATTTATGCAAGTTCTTTTGAGGGTATTATAAATCATATATTAAAATATGCGCACGAAGATGCCGGACCAGCCGCACTTAAATGGGTACAGGGCTTTCAAAATAAAAAGAAATGTAGCGAGTGTAATGGCACTCGATTAAAAAAAGAAAGTTTATTTTTTAAAGTAAATGAAAAAAATATTGCTGAGTTATCTGAAATGGATATACATCAGTTACACACCTGGTTTAGTTCAATCGAAAAGCATTTAAGCGAAAAACAAAACATTATTGCAAAAGAAATTTTAAAAGAAATTCGCGCACGTATAGGTTTTTTATTAGATGTTGGCTTAAATTATGTTACTCTAAATTTAAGCAGTAAAAGTTTAAGTGGAGGTGAAGCTCAACGCATACGATTAGCCACACAAATTGGTGCACAGTTGGTAGGTGTTTTATATATTTTAGATGAACCAAGTATTGGTTTGCATCAGCGAGACAACGAACGTTTAATAAATGCATTAAAAAATTTACGAAACGTTGGGAATTCAATATTAGTAGTTGAGCATGATAAAGATATGATAGTTGAAAGCGACTATGTAATTGATATTGGGCCGGGAGCAGGAATACATGGAGGAAGAGTAATTGCAGAGGCACCGCCAAATGAAATGCTGAAGTATAATACAATTACTTCTAATTACATAACAGGAAAATTAAAAATTGAAATTCCAAAAAAGAGACGCGAGGGAAATGGTAAACAAATAAGTTTAAAAGGCTGTACAGGACATAACTTAAAAGGCATTGATGTTAATTTTCCATTAGGAAAATTTATTTGCGTTACAGGAGTAAGTGGTAGTGGGAAAAGCAGTTTAGTAAACGAAACACTATATCCCATTTTATCAAATTACTTTTACAGGTCAGAACATATTTCTCTACCTTACAAAAAAATTGAAGGTATAAAAAATATTGACAAAATAATTGATATTGACCAAAGTCCTATTGGTAGAACGCCCAGAAGTAACCCGGCTACATATACCAAAACTTTTGACGATATTCGATTTTTATTTTCTGATATTCCGGAAGCAAAAATAAGAGGTTACAAACCCGGTCGCTTTTCATTCAACTTAAAAGGAGGGCGATGCGAAACCTGTGGCGGCGCAGGACTTAAAACAATTGAAATGAATTTTTTACCCGATGTGTATGTGCAATGCGACACTTGCAACGGCAAAAGGTATAACAGAGAAACATTAGAAATTAGATATAAAGGCAAATCAATTAATGATGTTTTAAATATGACAATTGATGAGGCCTGCATTTTTTTCGAAAACAATCCCAAAATATTTAGACAGGTTAAAACATTGCAAGAGGTTGGGCTGGGTTATATCACGCTTGGACAACAAGCTACAACACTTAGTGGTGGCGAAGCACAACGGGTTAAACTATCAACTGAATTAAGCAAACGTGATACCGGAAATACGCTTTACATTTTAGATGAGCCAACCACAGGACTGCACTTTGAAGATATACGCATACTTTTAAATGTTTTAAATAAACTAGTTGATGACGGTAATACAGTTGTGGTAATTGAACATAATTTAGACATCATAAAAGTAGCCGATTATATTATTGACATTGGTCCGGAGGGTGGTAAAGAAGGCGGACAATTAATGTTTGAGGGAACTCCTGAAGAACTAATAAAAATTAAACATAATTACACCGGTAAATTTTTGAAGAAAGAAATGGGTAAGTGAATATGTTAAACTCCTTTAAATACGCACTTTCAGGTATTTTATCAGCAGTTAAAACTGAGCGAAATTTAAAAATTCACTTTGTTGTATTATTAATAGTTATTGTTTTGGGAATAACAGTTTCAATTACTCGGTATGAATGGTTAGCAATACTTATGGTATCAGGTTTAGTTATTGCAATGGAACTGCTCAATACATCTCTTGAAAAATTATGCGATAAATTTTCAAAAGATAAAAGCGCCGAAATAAAATTTATAAAAGATGCAGCTGCCGGAAGTGTTTTAATTGCTGCAGTTATTGCAGTTATAATTGCAATAATAATTTTTTATCCTTATATTGTTTTACTAATATCAGAATAATACCAAGAGCAAATATGTTATACTCCATAGAAGCAAAAGCGAAAAAAAAAACGAGTATATTAGGTTACACTATTTTCAATTTTTTTATTACTGTTTTTCTTCCCAAATTGAAGCAATGGTTACAATTGTTTGTACAGCTTTTTGCATGTCTTGTACGCTTACCCACTCTAATTTGCTATGAAAAGCATGTTCGCCGGCAAAAATATTTGGACATGGCAAACCCATAAATGAAAAGCGAGAGCCATCAGTACCACCCCTAATACTAGATAATACCGGACTAATACCAATTCGTTGAATAGCTTCAATAGCATAATTAACCACTTCGGGGTGTTTATCTAATACCGCTTTCATATTTCTATACTGTTCTTTCACCCCAAAAGTAAAAGTACATTTATCATATTTTGATATTATTGATATGCAAATTTGTTTTAACTCATCTTCTAACTGCTTTAAAACATTATCACTAAAGGCTCTTATAATAAAACTAATTTCAACTTGTTCTAACCCGCCCGAAATTGAAGTTGGATGTATAAATGGCTCTTTATTTTCAGTTGTTTCCGGGCTTTTGTTTGCAGGCAGTTGTGTAATAATTTCCGAAGCAATTTTAACAGCATGTTGCATTTTGTTTTTTGCAAAACCAGGGTGAGTAGGAAACCCTTTAATTACAACATTTACCATGTCTGCACTGAAGGTTTCATTTTCGATGTGCCCTAAGGTTTCACCGTCAATAGTATAAGCAAATTGAGCATTTAGTTTTTTTAAATTAACTTTATCAGCACCTCTTCCAATTTCTTCGTCAGGTGTAAAAAGTACTTTAATATCACCATGTTTTATTTCGGGGTGCTGAATTAAATATTGCATTGCGTCAACTATTTCCGCTACGCCTGCTTTATTATCGGCACCTAAAAGTGTTGTGCCATCAGTTGTAATAATATCATTACCGATTTGAGATGCCAATGCTGGGTGTTCGCTAAATTTAATTATTTGTGTTTTATCATTTGGCAAAATAATATCTGTGCCCTTGTAGGCTTTGTGAATTATGGGGGTTACATTAGCGCCACTGCAATCTGGCGATGTATCCATGTGTGAGCAAAAACAAATTGTGGGTACCTTTTTTGTGCTGTTTGATTTTAATGTGGCATATACATAACTGTTCTCATCTGCTTCAACATCATTAAGCCCAATTTCATTAAGCTCTTTAACGAGTAGTTTAGCAAGGTTTTTTTGTTTCTCTGTGCTAGGACATGTGTTTGAGGTAGGGTCGCTTTGAGTATCAATTTTTGCATATCGAATAAAGCGCTCAGTAACTGAATAATTGTAGTTTAAAAAATTCATAAATAAGTATTTTGTATTATCAATAGCTCTTCAAAAAAAGAAGACTTTTTTGTGTTTAAAATTATTGTACACGTTTTCAAACCAATCTATTTTTAAGTTTGTATTACACCAACGTTGTATTGCTTTTGAATAGGTGCGCCATTTGCCATTTCAATTCCCATGCTAATTACCTTTCGCGTTTCGAGTGGATTAATAATTGCATCGAGCCATAGACGTGAAGCTGCATAATAAGGTGTAGTTTGTTGGTCGTATTTATCTTTAATTTTATTAAAAAGTTCTGTTTCTTTTTCAGCATTAATTTCTTCACCTTTTGCTTTTAAACTTGCTACTTCAATTTGAACTAAAACTTTTGCAGCTTGTGCTCCTCCCATTACTGCAACTTGTGCTGTGGGCCAACCCACAATTAAGCGAGGGTCGTATGCTTTGCCACACATTGCATAATTTGCAGCACCGTAACTATTGCCTACAATTATTGTAAATTTTGGAACAACACTATTGCTCATTGCATTTACTAATTTGGCGCCATCTTTAATAATTCCACCATGCTCGCTCCGGCTGCCAACCATAAAACCTGTGGCATCTTGCAAAAACACTAAAGGAATTTTTTTCTGATTACAATTCATAATAAAACGCGCTGCTTTATCGGCGCTATCACTATAAATTACGCCACCAAATTGCATTTCGCCTTTTTTACTTTTAACTACTTTACGTTGATTTGCTACTATTCCAACCGCCCAACCGTCGATGCGTGCGTAAGCGCAAATAATAGATTTGCCGTATAGCTCTTTGTACTCTTCGTATTCGCTATTGTCGGTAATTCGTTTAATAATTTCGTACATGTCGTATTGTTTATCGCGCGAATCGGGAATAATTCCTAAAATTTCTTCTTGGTTTAATTTTGGAGCCTGAGCTTCAATTCTATCAAAACCGGCTTTATCTGCAATTCCTATTTTGCTTACAATGTTACGAATGCGGGTTAAACAATCAACATCATCTTTACATTTATAATCGGTAACGCCGCTAATTTCGCAGTGGGTAGTAGCTCCGCCAAGTGTCTCATTGTCGATGCTTTCGCCAACGGCTGCTTTTACCAAATAGCTACCGGCTAAAAATATAGAGCCGGTTTTATCAACTATCATAGCCTCATCGCTCATGATAGGTAAATATGCACCACCGGCAACACAGCTTCCCATAACAGCTGCAATTTGGGTAATACCCAT
Source organism: Bacteroidota bacterium (assembly GCA_018267655.1). Lineage (GTDB taxonomy): Bacteria > Bacteroidota > Bacteroidia > B-17B0 > Aurantibacillaceae > Aurantibacillus. The sequence continues at coordinate 104,181 of JAFDYB010000007.1, read as the reverse complement.
GCTGCTCATAATAGCGTTGTTTCTAAAAATTCGCCCAAAATGTTCTTTATCCGGAAAAATCTCATCTTGCATAGGTAAATAAACGCCGGCACTGTCAACCAAATAAATAATTGGAAGTCGGTTTTCTATTGCAATTTCTTGTGCTCTTAAATTTTTCTTTCCCGTAATTGGAAACCACGCACCTGCTTTAACAGTAGCATCGTTTGCAACAACAATACATTGTTTGCCGCTAACATATCCTATTACAATAACTACACCGCCTGAGGGACAGCCTCCATGTTCGGCATACATTTCATATCCGGCAAAAGCGCCAATTTCTGTTCTAGGCGTATTTTTATCTAATAAAAATTCAACGCGCTCGCGAGCGCTCATTTTGCCTTGCTCGTGAAGTTTGTCTATACGTTTTTTTCCACCACCTTCATGTATTTTTTGAAGACGTTGCTCCACTTGACTGATAAGCAACTTCATTTTGTCCTCGTTTTTATTAAATTCAATATCCATTTTAAATAACAAAAGGTTAAAAATATGTATTTTCAATTGAAAAAACCTAATTATTACAATTATTATCCTCATGGATAAAGTATAAAATTTCTAAAAATAAAATTTGAATTTTAAAATAAAAAAAATATCTTTAAGGTTTGCATATGCTAAACAAAGCAACAGAAAGAACTACATTTACTCAAATTGAGAACTTGAATTCAGAAGCTTGGACTTTAAACAGAAAAGATCCTAAAAAAGCTATTGAATTATCAGAACATGCGTTAAAACTTGCAATGGAGGTAAATGACCAAAAAGGAAAAGCTTTTGCACTAAAAACACTTGGAGCAGCAAACGTTTGGATTGCCAATAATGATTTGGCCTTAACCTATAGTTTTCAAGCAATTGAGTTGTTTAAGTTATTGGGCGATAAAAAAAACGAAGCGCAAGCAAATTACAATATTGGCGCTAATTTTAGCTATACTTCTGATTTTGATTCGTCAATAAAATATTACTTTAATTGTTATAATATAAGTAAAGAAATAAATGACGAATTAGGTATGGCCGATGGCTTAAACGGGCTTGGCACAATTTATTACAGAATTCAAGAAAATGAGAAAGCACTCGAAGTTTTAGAAGAAAGTAAAAATTTATGTGAAAAACATGGCAATAAAGATATATACATAAAAGTTTTAGATGGTTTGGGCGAAACTTTTTACAATATCAAAAAGTATGATTTATCCTTAGAAAACTATATAAAATCGGCAAGTATTAGTAAAGAATTGGGTAATAAACAAGTAGAATCCTTTGCTTTAGATGGTTTGGGGCGGACTTACGCCGCACTTAAAAACAAAAAACTTGCTACCGAAAATTTTAATAAAAGTATTCAATTACGAAAAGAAATTGGATTTAAAGCGGGCGAGGTACTATCGCTTTTACACTTAGGAAGTTTTTATTTAGATTCTGAATTAACAACTGAAGCTAAAGAATGTTTGAATGACGCATTGAAGCTATCTATTGCAATAAACTTTAAAGAAGGTTCTTATCAGGCCTATGAGAAGCTAGCACTAATTGCTGAAAAAGAAAAAGATTTTAAAGAAGCAATTCATTTATATAAAAAATATATTTCGTTTAAAGATGAGGTTAATACCGAGAAAAGTACTAGAGTCGTAAAAGGTTTGGAGGCTCAAAACAAACTAATTCATTCGCAAAAAGAAAAAGAAATACTGGAAGAGAAAACTAAAGAATTAGAAAACTTTTCCAACAGTTTGGTATTAATGAGTGAAATAGGGCAACATATAATTTCAAGTTTATCGGTTGAAACAATTGTTGACACAGTTTATAAAAACGTAAACAACTTAATGGATGCTGCTGGTTTTGGAATTGGAATATTTAATCAAGAAAAAAACGAAATTTTATTTCCACTTTACATCGAAGAAAAAGATCGTTTTAATAATTTAAGTTTTTCGTTAAGCGACAAAAATCGTTTACCTGTTATTTGTTTTGAAAGTAAAACAGAAATAGTTTTAAATGATTATGGCGTAGATATTTTTAAATACATTAAAAACTATTTAAAACCCGTAGTAGGAAAAGCTCCGGAATCGCTAATTTATTTGCCTTTAACCTATCAGAAAAAAGTACTGGGAATAATTACGGTTCAAAGTTTTTCAAAAAACTCATATACCGAATTTCATTTAAACATATTAAGAAACATTGCTACATATACTGCTATTGCTATTGAAAATGCCTCGCTTTATAACTCAATGGAACAAAAAGTGGTAGAGCGTACAACAGATTTGCAAAAAAGTAACGAGCAAATAGAACGTAATTTTGAAATCAATAAAAAAATATCGGAAATAGGGCGTGAAATTACATCTAATCTTAGCTTAGGAAAAATTTTCAAACAATTGCAGCAATCAGTTAACGAAATAATGGAGGCCGATTGTTTTGGCGTTAGAATTTATCACCCTGAACAAAATGTAGTTGAATACAAATACGAGTACGAGAGAGGCGAAATTTATACTGAAGAAGTTAAAGTACCGTTAACTGATGACGATAATTATACTGTTTGGTGTATTAAAAACAAAAAAGATATTTTTTTAAATGATAATCAAAAGGAATATAGTAAATATGTAAAACAAATTAGAGTTGTAAGTGGTGAAATGCCTCATTCGCTTTTATTTACACCTATGATGTTAGGTGAAAAAATATTGGGAGTTATTACCGTTCAAAGTTTTAAACGCAATGCTTATCAGCCGTATCAACTCGATTTATTAAAAACATTAGCTACATACACCGCAACAGCACTTGATAATGCGTACCTCTACCAGTATATGGAGGACAAAGTAAAAGAGCGAACTATAGAAGTTGTAAAACAAAAAGAAGAAATTGAAAAAACATCTGATAACGCTCGCATTATAAGCGAAATTGGAAAAGAAATATCAAACACTTTTTCAATTGAAGAAATAATTGAAAAAGTTTACACAAGCGTAAATAAATTAATGGACGCTGCCATGTTTGGTATTGGTATTTACGATAGTAAAACTAACAACATTGAGTTTAAAGGTGTTATAGAAAAGGGCGTTAAACTTGAAGATTATTCGTGTTCGGTTGAAAAAGATATTGACAGGCCTGCTGTATGGTGTTATAATACACAACAAGATTATATTATTAATAGTTTTACCGAAGAGTTTATTAAATCCGGAAAAATAACAGATACAAGTGTTACGGTTGGCGATGCCACCGAGTCGATATTATATGTACCGATCACCAACAATGATAAAAAGGTAGGAGTTATTACCGTTCAAAGTTTTACAGCAAATGCCTTTACAAACTATCACCTACAGTTATTAAAAAACTTGGCAATGTATGCAGCTATTGCGCTTGACAACGCATCGTTGTATGCCAATATGGAGCTAAGAGTAAAAGAGCGTACTATTGAAATTGAGAAAAATCACGATAATACAAAGCTCTTAGGCGAAATAGCTAGAGAACTAAGTTCATCGTTATCAATAGAAACAATTATTAATTTGGTTTATAACAATATTAATGGATTAATGGTTGCCGATACTTTTGGAATAGGGATGTACAATGCTATAACTAAAAAACTTGAATTTAACGATACTAAAGAAAAAGGAAAAACGATACCTTATTTTGAAATTGATGTAGAAGATAAAAACAGGTTGGCAACTATTTGTTTTCAATCACAAAAAGAAATTGTAATTAATGATTTTTTAGTTGAACACAGCAAATATTTAAAAATTAAGCAAAAATCTGTAAGCGGTGAAGATTCAGCCTCCATTATATATCTACCACTTTTTTCAAAAAAAGAAATTGTTGGAATTATTTCAGTGCAAAGCTTTCAAAAAAATGCATATCAACCCTATCATGTAGAGCTTCTTAAAAATTTATGCACTACTATTGGTGTAGCACTTGATAATGCCTCTTTATACCAAAATCTTGAAGAAAAAGTAAACCAACGAACTGAGCAAATTGTAAAACAAAAAGAAGAAATTGAAAAAAGCAACGAAAACACTCGCTTAATAAGCGAGATTGGAAAAGAAATTACAAGTACTTTTTCAATAAATCAAATTATTGAAAAAGTTTATATAAGCGTAAATAAAATTATGGATGCCACTATGTTTGGAATTGGTATTTACAATGATTTAAAAAATAGTATTGAGTTTAAAGGTGTTATTGAAAAAGGAGAGCTGTTAGAAGATTATGATTATCAAATGGCAGATTCTGGAAGACCTGCTGTGTCATGCTTTATTTCTCAAAAAGATTTAGTGATTAATAATTTTACACAAGAGTATATTAATACCAAAAAAGTAAGATCGCGCCACTCTATACCCGGGCAAAATACCGAATCTATTATTTACCTACCACTCACTACTTCTGGAAAAAAAATTGGAGTTATTACTGTACAAAGCTTTAATGTAAGTGCCTATAGTGAGTATCATGTTCAAGTTTTAAAAAGTTTAGCTGTTTATACAGCAATAGCACTTGATAATGCTTCTTTATATAATAATCTCGACCAAAGAGTAAAAGAACGTACAGAAGAAATAAAAACAGCGTACGATAATGCGCGTTTGCTCAGCCAAATAGCCGAAGATATCAGCTCATCTCTTTCAGTTCAAACCATTGTTGCCAAAGTTTATAAAAATGTAAATAAATTATTAGATGCAACAATGTTTGGTATAGGGATTTACAACCCTGCAAATAAAATGTTAGAGTTTAAAAGTTTTATGGAAAATAATCAAATAATGGAAGATTTTTCATATTCTGTAAACGATAAAAACAGGCTTGCCGCAATTTGCTTTTCAAATAAAAAAGAAATTCATATTAATGATTATACAAGCGAATACACAAACTATTTTAAAGACATACAAGCACCTATTTCTGGAAAGGATTCGGCTTCGATAATTTATCTTCCAATTTATTCAAAAGATAATGTTATTGGAGTTATTACTGTGCAAAGTTTTGAAAAAAATAGATACAGTAGTTATCATTTTGATTTGATTAAAAACATTTCAGTTTCTGCAGGTATTGCAATAGATAACGCCTCTTTATATCAGAATCTTGAAGAAAAAATTAAAGAACGCACTATTGAAGTGTTAAATCAAAAAGCCATTATTGAAGGGAAAAATAAAGACATTACGGATAGCATTAAATACGCAAAAAAAATTCAGCAAGCCATTTCGCCAAATGTTAACGAATTCAATCGAAATTTTTCAGAAAGTTTTATTCATTTTAAACCTAAAGACATTGTTAGTGGTGACTTTTTTTGGTTTGAGCACTTTGATGATATTACAGTTTTTGCTGCTGCCGATTGTACAGGACACGGAGTTCCGGGGGCCTTTATGAGCCTAATTTGTAGAGAAATTACCAATAAAATTATTGTTGAGCAAAAAACAATAAACCCATCAGAAGCATTAAAAAAAATAGACGAACGCTTAGTCCAACTCATTAAAAAAACATCTGAAAATGCCTCTAACGACGGTATGGACATTGCGCTTTGCGCATATCATAAAAACGAAAACAAATTATATTTCTCAGGCGCTCAACGCCCATTGATTTTTATTAGAAATAATAACTTAGAAGAAATTAAAGGAAGTAAATTTTCAATTGGAGGCCATTCTGCTGAAAATAAAAAGTTTCAACTACATCAAATGGATGTTAAACAGGGCGATATTTTTTATTTAGCAACTGACGGTTATGCCGACCAATTTGGTGGTGCAAACGGAAAAAAACTAAAGTTTAAAAACTTTAAAGAGCTACTTTTAAAAAACTACATTAAGCCTTTTACCGAGCAAAAAAACATGCTTTCTTCTAAATTTGAAGAATGGAAAGGGGTTAACGAGCAAGTTGATGACGTTTGTGTTATTGGTATAAAAATATAATTATGTAAATTTGATGTCTCTATAAAAATGAGATTCTATTCTACACATGCCATCGATCAATTTACGCGCCATTGTTTAAAAGACACAATTGGCTTTAATTGGCTTATGAATAATGGCTATAAAGAACTTATTGCTACACTCGATGCAATACGCGATGATAAAAAAGCATTTGCGGTTTTAATGCAAAATAAACATTTTGAATTAGCCGCTTTTGTAAATGCAATTTGGGATGATAGCAAAGCCTTAAAATTTTTGCTCGATCGAAAAGCCTATGATTGGGCAGCATGCGCTAATATTATTAATGGAGATGATAAAGCCGAAGAGGCACTAAAGCGCGCCGGAAAAAAGCATTTTATTTTATTGGCGCACGCCATACAAAGCCGAATACACGAAGACGGTGACAGAAATGTTAGTCCATTGGGTGTATTTAAAAACATGTTGAATTTTAAAAAAGCATTTAAAAATGAGAATAGTTGATTCAATTCCGCACCCATCAATGACTATAAGTATTTTTCAAATGAATCAAAAATATTTGGTTAAATTCGAAGCAGGACCAATGGAGCAAATATTTAAGTTTGATACCGATGAAATAAGCTCCATTGAACAATTAAAAAAAAGAATTACAGCAGAGTTTATTGAAACAACTTATTTAAGATTTAAAGAAATGTATTTAAGCTTCAGAACTGTTTGAAATACATGTTTGTTAACCTTTAATTAACTTCATTTCGTTTAACAAATAGCCAGCTTTGGCGTATTTATCAATAATCCAAAGCGTGTATCTAATATCTAAAGTAATATTTCGGCAAATTTGAGAGTTGTACATAATGTCACTCATTGTACCCTCCCAATTTCTGTCAAAATTAGTGCCAATTAATTCGCCGTTTGCGTTAAACACAGGGCTGCCACTATTGCCACCGGTTGTGTGGTTCGATGCAATAAAGGCTATTCTCAGCTTTCCATTTTTATCGGCATAATTTCCAAAATCTTTTTTTTCATATAGGTCTATTAACCTTGCTTGCACCTCGTAATCTGCATTGCCTGTTTTTTGTTTTTCAATCAAGCCATCAATGGTTGAATAATACAAGTATTTAACCCCATCTTTTGGTTCATATTCGCTCACTTTTCCATACGCTACACGCAGTGTACCATTAGCATCGGGATAAAACTTTTTTGATGTTAGTTGCTCCCGCAAACCTTTAATATATTCTTTTTGCATGTCGGCAACTTGTAAATCGTAATAACTTATTTGAGGATAAATATTTTTTTGATAGTAATTAAACACATCGCTTGCTATAACATAAACAGGGTCGCGCTCATAAATAGCATAGCTTTTTTCAAAATCACTAAACATGATGGCCGCTTTAGTATTATCAACAAAAGCTGAGTTATTGTATAAAAAATCAGTTAAGGCAGTTACATTTCCTTTAAATACGGTAATGATTGAATCGAGCACTTTTGGACGTAAACTTTGATCAATGGCTTTAATATAAGCGGTTAACATTGCTTCGCAAAGTTTTTTATCAGTTTGCTTATTAATATTTTTAAATGGAATTAAGGCCTTTGTTTCTTTTAGTAAAACGTCAAATTTATTATCTTTATTTAATTGCTTCTTTTTTAACTCGCTAAAAAGTAAAGCGGTGTTAGCTGCAAACTTAAAGCCTTCAACACCCCACAAACATTCGGTAAAATAATTATATTGTTTATCAAGTACTGCAAAATCTGTGTAGGTTTTGTTAAATTGACTTATTAGCGTGCTGTATTTTTCTTTTTTAAACTTATCGGTTAAGCTATTGATAAATTTTTTTTCAAAATCTATTTTTTTATTTACAGCATCTGATTTTTGAAGTCCTAGCATTTCACCTTTCCACTTTTTATAATAATTGGCTATTGAAGCGTAGCGAGAAGCATACATTAACCTAATGGTATCGTTTAGCTTCATATCGTCCTCCATTATTTTTAAACGAATTTCTCTTAAATTAACCCTTATAGGATCTTGTTGGTTTAATATAAAATTAACGGCAGCAGAGCTTAAATATTCTTGTGTACGACCCGGAAACCCATAAACCATTGTAAAATCTCCTTTTTCGTAGCCTTTTAATGAAATAGGTATTGAGTATGCCGGTTTGTAAGGAACGTTTTCAGTACTAAATTCAGATGGTTTATTATTTTTATTGGCGTATATTCTAAACATTGAAAAATCGGCATTATGGCGTGGCCACATCCAATTATCAGTTTCTCCACCAAATTTTCCTATGTTTTCTGGCGGAGCACCTACTAAACGAATGTCTTTAAAAGTTTCTGTTTGAAAAATATAATATTCATTACCGTAATTAAATGCACGAATAAAACAGTCGAAACCTGATTTTGATTTTCCTTCAGATTCGATTTTTTTTATGTTGATTTTTATAACAGAGTCTTTCTGAAACTCGGAAAAATTTTGCTTTATGTTTTCATATACTTTTTGTGTTACATCATCAATTCGCTTAATAAACGTAATGGTTAAGCCTTTGCACGGAAACTCTTCATTTAAATTAGATGCCCAAAAGCCATTTTTAAGATAATCATTTTGCACAGAGCTTAACGATACTATTGATGAATAACCGCAATGGTGATTCGTTAACAGTAACCCCTTTTCTGAAATAACTTCGGCCGTACAGCCTCCGCCAAACAAACAAATAGCATCTTTTAAACTGGCACTATTAACATCGTAAATTTGTTTTGCAGTAAGCTTTAATCCATTTCGTTTCATATCTTTTATATTTAAAGCTTCAAGCAATTGTGGCATCCACATACCTTCGTCAGCTAAAATAAAAATAGGCAAGGCTAAAATAAAGAGTAAAGAAATCTTTTTTGTCATAACAAATTAGTATTGAAATTAAACAGTTTAATTGAAAAAATGCACTTCCAATAACAGAAGTTAAATATACTTGGTTTTTAATTATTTCAGGTGATAAAGTTTTTAATTTTATTCTACAAACTTAGCTTAATGCCAAGCATGGGTAATATTAAAGTGTATTTTCTTTTAGTAATGTTTTTCTTAAATTATTATAATAGCAAACACAGTTGCTTGTGGCAGCAATCTTACTTGTTAAACTCAGACGATAGATTTAATTTTTGTTTTTTATTATCGAGTGACTTAAAATAGGAATTAAGAAATATTGCAATTAAAATAATTAACAAACCAATGTAAAATCCAATGGTTAATTCTTTATTTTCTTTATAAAGAATTATGGCCCAAATTATTCCGTAAACCGTTTCAAGGTTTACGGTTAATACAATGGTATAAGGGCTAATGTATTTTGATAAATTAACTGATGCTATAAAAGGAAAAACGGTGCAAACTAAGCTTAGTAAAAGTAATCCAATAATAGATGCATTATCTAATTCAAAAAAATCAGCACTAAAATAACGTGTAAATAAAAAATAAATGCTCAGGCCAATTAATGCAGAAAATAATTCATAAAAGCTAATGATGGCAGGTTTTATTTCTTTTACAAATAAGCCATTTAATACCCCAAAAATTGATGAGGTTAATGCAGCAAACATGCCAAGTAAAATGCCAAGCCAATATTTAAATTCAATTGAAAGTATCATACCTATGGCTAATACTATTATTATTCCTATAATAATTTCGTATTTTCTTACGGCGCGTTTGTAAAAAACAGGCTCTATAATTGCGCTAAATAAAGTCCCGGTACTAAAAGCAGCCATTGTTACACTTACGTTCGAAACTTTTATTGCACCATAAAAAGACAGCCAGTGTATTAATATTATTAAACCTGTTGTGCCTAACTTTATAAACTGTTTACGATGTAGCACAAATGATTGTTTTGAAAGAACTATGTAAACAGCCATAACAGCCACACTTATCAATACTCTGTACCACACCAATGAAAGTGCGTTTACTGTAATGTACCTGCCTAAGATTGGAGAAAAGCCCCAAATAAATACAATAAAGTGAAGCAAGGCAAAGTGCTTTAATTTTACTTCTTTCATTTTTAAAACAGCGTAAATTTAAGGAGATTCAATTTATTTTAGAAAAACTTTGATAGATTAAGTTTTGGTGTATCAAAATAATGCCCAGTAGGTGGTATTTAAAAATACTCGAAACTGAGTATTTTTACCGGTAATTAAAAAAAATAAATTTGCTTCAATAAAACTGAACATTTAAAATAAATTAAAATATTCTAACTATGAAAAAAATTACTTTATCTGCTTTGTTTATACTTTCTAATATAATGGCATTTTCACAATGGACAAACTTGAATGCTCCACACAATATTGGGTATTCGGAAGCGTACTCGACAATTGCTGTGTCTTCAAATGGAAAAAACATAGTGGCCTTTACTCAAAAAATCAGTACTACCACATTTACATCATCTTATCATTACACAACGTCGCATGATTATGGTGCAACTTGGCAGGTGTATAGCGTACCAGATACAGCTGGGTTAAGCCCAGCTAATATGGCGTTAACAGCTCCACTGGATATATTTTGGGACGGCGACACTCTATTTGTTCAAGATGCTAATCCAATCACAAAATTAAAAAAATCAACAAATTACGGGGCTTCATTTACAGTTCAAAATAGTGCATACAATACTCAATCAAGAATCATACAATCGCCCAATGGAAAATGGTATCATTTTAATAATTCAGTTTTATATAGCTCAACAGACAAGGGTATAACTTGGAATTCGTTAGCAGGAGCTGGTGCATATTTTATGGAGTATTGTGTTGCCTCCAACGGAAATTTAGTTGCAACTTATTATAACGGAGTTGGTTACAGCACAAATGGTGGTGATTCTTGGTCAGCAGCAACTTTTTCGCCGACTGGCTCTTGGAATGATTCTAAAAACTCAATTAGTAGAGCTTCGGATGGTAGTCTGATCTACTTATGTTCTACAGCAACTAAAATTTACAGATCAGTTGATAATGGCGTAACTTGGCAACAAGTTGCTTCAACTCTACCAGTCAATCCTATTAAAATGTTATTCTCAGGAACAGATATTATTACCTTGTCAACAAATGGTTCAACTCATAAAAGTACTAATGGAGGTGCGTCTTTTACGCAAATGACACCTATGACTGGAGGAATACTTAGTACAGGAAATAGTATGACAAATTCATCTACTGACATTTATATCTCAGGTATAACAGGAATTTATAAATACAATAGTACTGTTGGTATTATTGAAAACGCCATAGATAAACAAGTCAATATTTTTCCAAACCCATCATCAAATTATATAAAAATAGAAAGTAACAATGATTTACGAAGTGTAACTCTTTATTCGTGTTTAGGCAACATAGTAAAAATAGAAATGTTAAATGATAATACGATAGATGTTAGTAAACTAAATAAAGGCATTTACTTCTTAAGATTAGATTTTTCAAATGGTAACTTAATGAAGAGGATTATTATCGAAAAGTAAACTAGTTCGTAACAGCAATCTTACAAAATTTATGCAATAACTGACCCGAAAAATTTAAATTCAAAAAAGTATTGACTAAGTTGGGCTTTGACTTTATAGAAACATTTGACTATGAAGGTGATCCCACAAATTGGTTTGAATTAAACCCAAATTCCGCAGTAGAAAAAAAGCTTTACGTAAAAGACACGCATTGGAATTGGTTACACTGGATGTCTATACCGAGTTTGCGAGTGAAACAGAGGGCAAAATTAAAGCCCTTACAGCGAGACTTGCAGAATTGGAGAAAAATCTATCGAACCCAAGTGAGCTGATAAATTACACCTGCAAATTGGCCACTAACTTGGTGAAAACTTGGGATTTAGGAGACTACTATCAAAAGCAAGTTTTCCAAAATACTTTGTTTCCGTCAGGTTTAGGCTATGATGCAAAAACAGAGCAATATCGAACCACAACTGTAAACTCGGTGTTCGCTCTAATTACTGAATTATCAAAGGTTTCGTACCTATCAGAAAAAAAGACTTCTCAGGATTTACCTGAGAAGTCTGATTTAGTACCCCCGTCCGAACCAAATGTAAACCAAATCCTAGAAGATACAAGGGCTTTGGCTCAAATTTGGGACTTATACGGTCATCTTTTAACTGAGGATAAAATTTCTTAAGCAACCTAATTTTCTTGGTTGAGGGGTTAATTATTTTGCGAGCTTAAGGATGCGAAATGCGCCTTTTGCCACAAGACCAAAGACAATAATTCCAATTATTAAGTCTGGGTATTTGGAGGAAGTCAGATAGACCATGCCCCCAGCAATTATAACCCCTAAATTTACAATTACGTCATTACTGGTAAAAATCATACTTGCCTGCATGTGGGCTTCTTTACTTTTTGACTTTTGAAGCAGGTAAAGCGATATTGCATTCCCAATTAGGGCGAAAAGGGAAATAATTATCATTGTTTGATATACAGGAGCTTCTTCAACCCCTAAAAACCTTCTAATTACTTCAATTATTCCAAAAAGAGCCAAAGCCATCTGAAAGTAACCGCTAATTTTAGCAACTCGCTTCTTTTTTGCTGCTACGTGTCCAACAGCATATAGGCTTAAACCATACACAATTGCATCTGCAAGCATATCAAGGCTGTCGGCAACTAATCCCATCGACCTCGAAACGAATCCGGTGATAATTTCTAAAATAAAGAGTAAAAAATTGATCCATAACACCGTCCAAAGTAATTTTTTTTCCTTGGAATGATCGTCATTGACATTTGAGAATTCGCTTTCCTCAGTTTTTATTAAAGAGGCTCCTAGTTTTAAATCGCTTACAGCTTCAAAAATGGATGTAACTTGACCATCATGATACACATATAGGTTTCTGTTAGGTATGTCAAATTCGAGTTTTTGAAATTGTTGACCATCCAACTTCATGCGGATCATATTCTCCTCTGAAGGACAATCCATCTTTGCAATATGAATAGTGGTTTTTAACATTGTCAAAAGAGATTATATTGGCTACTGCATTGACGGGCACTTGTGGTCACCATAGCTACAGAAGACGCAACAGTCTTCTTTTTTAGGGTACAGCACTGCCATACATTTTTCACAAGTATACTTTAATTGACATACCTCAGTAGGCAATACTTCTGTTTTTTTGTAACCACATTTGGGACAAGTGATTATTGAAGTGTTAGATGCTTCCGGTTTTTCGCAACAGTTCTTCTTATCTTCTTTGCTGGTGGAGTCTTGCTTCTTTTCATTTCCGCTTTTTAGATGCGATACTTCATTAGCGGATGTTGAATTATTTGCACATGAATATAAGAATGGAAATGCTAGGATTAGAAAAAGTTTGATCAAATAATTCATGGCACAAAAATACGCTAAAATTCAAAGCAGTTAGGAGCTTTATTAAAGCGATAACTCTAAATCCTCGTATTCCTTTTTCTTCAAAGCTTCCTCAGAATTGCCGACCCCTTCCTTGCCTATTAATTGGGCTACTGGATAGGCTGTCAGATATCCATCTTCTAGAGGTTGAGCCAACGATAAAAGGTGCTTTTTGTCATTGTCCGTATTTACCTCCATAAGCCACTCGTCTTGAATTTCTTTCGGTAATACGAAGGGCATTCTACATTCCTCGGAATCTCTCGGCACGTTGTGAATTTTCGCCATTAAATCGTTGGCTTGGGTGGTAAGAATTGAAATGGTTTTAATTAGCTGCCCATTTTCCTTGTTTTGCCAAGTGCTATATAATCCTGCCATTGCCAAAGGATCGCCATTATTTGCAGCAATTTTAAAAGGAAATTTCTTTTTGCCTTGGGTGTGGTATTCAAAAAAGCCGTCCACATAAATAAGACATCGCATTTTTTTCGCTGATTCTCTAAAAGATGGCTTTTCGAAGATCGATTCTACCCGTGCATTAAGGGTTTGATTTTGAATCTTTTTTGCATCCGCCTCAGTTTTTACCCAAGATGGAATTAGTCCCCAACTGAAAAATTGTGGCTCTAATGGTTCTATGTTTGTATATGTTCGCAGCTTAGGATGTGCAAATCCATTGGCAAAGTAGATGGGTTGGTGCTCATCTTCTGCGCTAACTTTTTTTCGCTTGCGCTGTTCAAGATCGTCAAGTTTTCGTTGCAGTTCATCTGCTCGATGATGATCTCCTCGGTGAAGGGCATATCTTAGCTCTTCCAAAGTTTCGGATATTACTTGATAACACATACTTAAAGTTACTTCATTTTTTGTTAAGTCAATATGTAAATTTACTCTGCGTTCATTTTTTTTCGTGGGAGACCAATCTCATGTTCCTGTGGATAAGGCGCACGATGAGTAGGGCTAATGTCCTGCTTGATTTGCTCATGAACTTTGTATTGCCTTCCACTTGAACTTGAATATCTTGGGTCAGGAACAAATGGCATTTTTGCCATTTTCGTTATAGTGATTGTTGGAAAATGAAAATCAACTTCCACTTTGCCATAGAGCAAATAGCAGCCACCACCAAGGAAGGGATAGTTAACTAAACTATTGGCAAAATGTGCAGTGTCAAAATACTCTCCTTCAGCATCTATCCAAGTACCAAAATACATTGTACCCTTTTTTGTTGGAACTTGCTTTGTCGATACTAGATAAGCCATCATTCGAACATTTTTTTTATGATGATTCAATAGATCTTTTGCTAAAACATCTCCTCTGAATTTTGTTTTTAGCAAATCAAATGGAGAGCATGACACCGGAAAGCTCAGGATTTCAATTTCATCGAATGCGTCTTCAAATTCTGATCTTTGCAAAACAGGAAGTTTGTATTCTTTTACCGGCTCCTCAATCAATAGTACGTTTCTGCGTTCAGGTCTAAAGTTAACTAGAATCAACCTTGCTTCTAATACAAGTTCATTTTTACCCTTGCCTGTAAATCTAAATGCACCAATGAAGATGAGCGTCTGTATTCCCTCAATACCAATTGGAATGCGTCTTATAAAATCTTCTAAAGATTTATAGTCCCCATTCTTTTCTCTCTCTTCAATTATGGAGTTAGCAAGTGTTGATTCCAGGCTCCTCAAATGCATCAAACCTAAATACACATCTGTTCCATAAACAGTCGTTTGATAAAGGCTTTTATTTACACAAGGATTATGAATGGTTGCACCGGACATCTTCGCTTCATGAACATAAATTTCTGCTCTGTAAAAACCGCCACCGTTGTTTATGGCAGAGACCATGAATTCTATTCCATAATAAACTTTTAAGTAAAGGCTTTGATAACTCTCAACTGCGTATGAAGCAGAGTGTGCTTTACAAAAAGAATATCCTGCAAAGGATTCAATCTGTCTATACACTTCCTCACTAAGTTTTTGTGGGTGACCTTTCTTTTCGCAGGACAAAAAGAATTGCTCTTTTACTGCAATTAATTCTTTTAGCGATCTGCTTTTACCACTAATTGCCCTCCGCAAAATATCTCCATACGAAGCTTCAAGTCCGGCATAATGCAATGCAATTTTTATTACATCCTCTTGATAAACCATCACACCATATGTTTCGCCTAATTGCTCTTTGAAGACATCATGGAAGTATTCAAATTTATCCGGGTTGTTGTGCCTAAAGATGTATTCCCTCATCATACCGCTTTGAGCAACGCCCGGTCGAATAATACTTGATGCAGCTACAAGAACTTTATAGTTGTCACATTTTAATCTTCTAAGAAGTCCTCTCATGGCAGGACTCTCAATATAAAAGCAACCAAGTGTCTTTCCCTTACTTAACCATTCATTACACTTAGGTTCATTTTTTGAAAGTGAAACATCTCGAATGTTTACTTTAATTCCTCGATTCTTTTCAATCAATTTTACTGTGTCGTCAATTGTGCCTAATCCTCGTTGACTCAAGATGTCGAATTTCTCGAAGCCGACATCTTCAGCAATGTGCATGTCAAATTGAACAATTGGAAATCCTTTCGGTGGCATTTCTAATGCAGTAAAATTTGTGATGGGTTCTTCTGATATTAGAATACCGCAGGAGTGCATACTTCTTTGATTCGGATACTTCTCAAGCATCATTCCGTACTCTTCGACCAATTGAGCAACCGAATTTTTATCGTGAGCATGCATTGGTGATTTTGCCAATGCATCAAGCTCTTCTTTTGGAAGACCGAATACCTTTCCAACTTCACGAAATATTGAACGATACTTGAACTCAACATTTGTCCCACAAAAAGCAACGTGATCTGCACCGAATCTCTTAAAGATATATTCAAGAATGATATCTCGTTCCTGCCATGACCAATCAATATCAAAGTCCGGTGGACTCTTTCTATTTGAGTTTAAGAAACGCTCAAAGTATAAATCCAATTCGATCGGACAGATATCAGTTATTCCTAAACAATAACTCACAATACTATTTGCACCGCTGCCCCGACCAACATGCATGAAGCCACAACTGTTACTGAAGCGAATAATGTCCCATGTAATAAGAAAGTATCCGCTGAAGTTTAATTCATCAATAACCTTTAGTTCTTTTAATACTCTTGCGTGTGCTTCCTTGTTGTTTTTACCATAGCGTTTGACTAATCCTTGATGTGCTAAATTTTCAAGTAGTAATTTATCAGCCTCTTTGCTTTCAGTATAATACTTTCGATTTCGTGGAGTATGAAATTGAAATTCAAAATTGCACTCTTCAATTAACTGTTCTGTGTTTTGAATAATTTCAGGATAGTCTTTGAATTTATTGAGCAACATTTCTGTTGGTATCATTAATTCCGTGGTGTTGCAAAAGTCTCTCTTTTTAAGTTTGGAAAGAATGACGTTGTTGTCAATCGCTCTTAAAATCTTGTGAAGATTGAATTCTTTTTTTGTTCTGAACGTAACAGGATGAAGCACGACCATTTTGTCTATTCTGTTTTTCCATTCAGGTCTAAACAGCTTGATTAATTGATTGCTTTGCACACCTATGTATTCAAAGTCTCGCAATTCGTTTGGGGTATTATCCATAGGATAAATTACAGCAACATTAGAGAATGCAGGAGCGACTGATGGTAGCGGTGTGTTGTCAAAATTGTGTTTTGTTATAAGACGACACATCTCACCAATACCATCTTTGCTTTTTGCAAGCCCAATGAAAAGTAATTTGTTATCCTGCCGAAATTCAATACCAACAAGTGGTTTTATATCTGCCGCTTTACATTCTTTATAAAAGTCATAAATCCCTGTAACGGTATTTATATCAGTTAAAGCTAATGTTCTTACTTGGCAAATTTTTGCTTGCTCTATTAAATCTGATAAAGGAATTGTTCCGTAACGGAGGCTGTGATATGAATGGCAATTTAAATACATGGTTTTTCATCTTTTAACTTTTCTACTTTCTTTCATTAATGTTCCTGCACAGCGAGTAACGGCATCAAAACCGAATCGGTTTTTCATTCTATCAATAGCTTGATACAACGACATCATTTTGGTAGTGTCATCAAACATGTCTATTTGATATGTGCCTCTTACTAAGCCTGTGAAGCGAACCCCTATCAATCTTAATCGCATTCTTCTGTCGTAGACTTTATCAAAGAGGTCTGTTACTTTATCAATTAAAATATGATCACAGGATGTATAGATTGTTCTGCATTGCTTTGTTTCTGTATCAAAATTGTTGTAGCGTATTTTAATTACTACGGTAGAAGTAAGCAATTGCTCCGAGCGTAACTGATACGCTAGTTTCTCAACCATTGCAACAAGTAGAGCTTTCAGTTTAACAATATCAATCGTATCCTTTTCAAAGGTGTGTTCTGTTGAGATAGATTTTCTTTCTGAATAGGGTTCGACCGGAGTGTTGTCTATTCCATTTGCTTTTTTCCATATTTCAAGACCATTCTTCCCTATCATTTGTTGCAGCAACTCCGCTGGCATTTCTGATAGTGTTTGAATGTTTCTAATTCCAATGCGTGAGAGTAATTGAAATGTTACATCTCCGAGCATTGGTATCTTTTGAATAGGCAGAGGATTTAAAAACTGTTTTACATTAGTTTCCGGAATTTCTAATTTGCCAAGTGGTTTTGCTTCTCCTGTTCCTATTTTAGAAACAGTTTTATTTACAGATAAAGCAAAGGTCATTGGTAAGCCGGATTCCTTCATCACTTTAGCAGTTAACTCATTTGTCCATTTGTAGCAACCAAAAAATTTATCCATCCCTGTGATGTCAAGATAGAATTCGTCAATGCTTGCCTTTTCAACCACCGGGGCTTTATCTTTAATTATAGATGTAACCTCATGAGATTTATTAGAATATAGTTCCATATCTCCTTTAATTACTTTCGCCTGTGGACAGAGTCGTAATGCTAATTTCATAGGCATTGCTGAACGAACGCCAAATGTTCGTGCTTCGTAGGAGCAAGAGGAAACAACTCCTCTGTCAGAAGTGCCACCAATAATAAGTGGCAGTCCGTTTAATTTTGGATTAACCAATCTCTCACAAGAGACAAAAAAGGTATCCAAATCCATATGTACAATAGATCTGCTCATTGTTATTAAGAAGGTTTCGGGGTTATAAAATATCTTGAAACAAAATTAGTTCATTTTGTATCAAAAGTTTGTATATTTGTTGATACAAATTGTATCAATGTCGATTTTCTCAGATAACATAAGGCATCTAAGGGCACAAAAAGGAATCTCCCAAAAGAAACTAGCTGATGATTTAATCATCACAAGGGTTCGCCTTGCCAAATATGAAGAAGGTATAAGTGAACCTCCGTTTGATATTCTTAAACGAATGGCTTTATATTTCCATGTTAGTATTGATATTCTTATCTCGGTAAATCTGAAAAAAATACCAGCTGAGAGTATGCTCAAAATGGAAGACAATAGACTCTTGCTACCGATCACAATTGACAAGTCAGGCAGAGACTACATTGAAATACTTCCGCACAAAGCCAAGGCAGGATATTTAAGTGGTTACAGCGATCCCGATTTCATAGAGAAGCTACAGCAGATGCAGTTACCATTTGTATCGAATGGTAAACACAGAGCCTTTCCAATTGAAGGAGACTCAATGCCTCCTCACAAAGAAGGTTCATTTATCGTTGGTCGTTACATTGAAAGTACTGCAGATATTAAGGACGGAAAGACTTATGTTGTTTTAAGTAGAAACGATGGAATAGTTTACAAACGACTGTATAGAAAAAACAAAAAAGAAAATACGTTCTTGTTGCATTCTGATAATGCCGTGTATAAACCTTTTGAAGTAAAGGCGAACGATATTCTTGAAATTTGGGAACACGTTTGCAGCTTCTGTACCAAGGAGTTTCAGCCGGATGATTTAGGTGTTATGAATATTAAAGACATGTTCCATAATCTTCGACTTGAAATAAGCGAAATAAAATCGAAAATCCACTAAGTTCGGATTACCTCTTTAACTTAACCAAAGAATGAAACAAACCATTCACTTCATTCTTTACAATCACATATTTGTCAATACTTTCGAAAAGCTGAGTTAGGTTTTTGAAACCATAAGTTCGTGGATCAAAGCTCGGATCAATTTTTCTTAGAGATGACCCAACAGTTGCAATGTATGCTTCTTCTTCTTCATTGGTGGAAATCTCAAATGCTTTATCAATAATACTCACATCAAGTTTCGGTACAACCACTTTTACCTCCTCAACAGCAACTTTCTCTTCTTTAGCTTTTTTAATCTCAGGCTTGCTTGTTTCTTTCTTAGCCGTAGCATCTTTAGTTGGTTTTTCTACTACCTTACTTTCGACTTCAGGTACAACTAAATTCTCGCAAAAAGTAAAAATTTCACATGATTGTACAAAGGCAACTGGAGTTGTCATCCTACCAATTCCCATTACGAACAATCCCTCTTCCCTAATCCTCTTGGCTAAACCTGTATAATCACTATCACTCGAAACAAGGCAAAAGCCCTCTACGCTTCGACTGTGCAAAATGTCCATTGCGTCAATTATCATTGCACTATCAGTTGAATTTTTTCCAGTAGTGTAGGAAAATTTTTGAATAGGGTTTATAGAATGTTGATTAATTATATCCTTCCAACTATTCATTTGCGGGGTTGTCCAGTCCCCGTAGATTCTTCTAATGGTAGCTTTACCGTATTTAGAAACTTCTTCTAAAATCTCTTTTATTATTTTTGCTTGCGCATTGTCACCATCAATAAGGACAGCAATATTGAATTTATTTTCGTTCATATCTTTACTTTAGTTTAACCCTAAATACCTAACGAGAAGAAAGGTAGTAATCATTTGGTAAATGATTAAAAATTTCTTTACAATATTTCAAAGAACGACCAAAAGCGGAGATTTTCTCCGCTAAAATTCAAACGATTAAAGCCCGTTATTTTTTGATCTTATGGATTTGAGCAGCTTTATCAAAGCCAACCCAATTGCCCTCGGCATTAAGCCCCCTGTTGGCTAATTCTCGCCTAATAAGCAGCTTTAAATCAAAGTCTCCCCTCAGAGCCTCCACTAATAAAGCAGTTGATGTTGTGCTAAAAATAAACCTTGGGTTAATGTCGTCTGCACGGTTCTCATAATCTTTCGACATCATTCGGTCTTTTCCGGTTTGAGTTAATTCACCACCGATCTCTACCCAAATTTTAGGTGGAATTTCTTCCCGAACAATAGTCTCCAATCTTGAGGCATAATTCATCGCTTGTTTGAAATCACCTTCATCATAGTATTTCTTTACCAATTTTAAATCACGCCAATCGGAGTTGTTCAGATGCTTTGGCTCTGTCCAGTCCGCTTCTTGTTTTTGCTTCTTTTTCATGGTGTCTACGTTCGATACTTTCTTCGGAACTTCCAAGTTCTTTCCGCTCTTTCTGACACCACTTACAGCACCTTCCCAATCGTAAACAATCTCTTTATCCTCTCCCGCAATCTTTTTTAAATCTGTCTTTGAACCGCTGAGCTTAATTGAGAAATACGCAACTCCGTGAGTAACATTGTATGAGTCATTATATGCATGTTCTATTTCAAGAACTTTCACATTGACTTTCCTTTTCTTGATGATGGAATTTACAATCTTGGTTATTTCTGCAATTGCACGTTCAGGTTCGTTATCTAAAATGTCGGTGACATCTTCTTCTTTCTCTCCCTTACGTTTGATATAAATAAACAGTTCGCCTAATGGAATAGGTAATTCTGCTTCAATCTCAATCACGTTTTGTTTTACGCCTGAAAGCTCTTGCGGAGCATCATCAAAAATGCTCATCTCTCCACCTTGATTGAAACGACCAAACTGCACAGCCTTTCCTCTTTCCGGAACTTCAATAACAACATCCACATCATGCTGATATGAATTTGCACCTTTAAACTTTCCATCTTTAGTTGTTTGAAAAATAAAGATGAATGATTTACCCGGATTCATGCGTTTCAACATTTGCAAGTCTTGTGGACTTAACCCAAGATTGTTAACGCTATCCAAAATAACAAACTGATACTTGCTTAAATCACTTGGCAAATAATCACTCACAAACAAATTTTCGTGCTTTACGTTTTTATCGTTGAGTTTCATTTGAAGAGTAGCATCCAACTTCTCTTCGTTAGCAACATAAAGAACCGTTCCATGATTGCGAGCCAAGTATCCGGCAAAGTCTACGCATAAATAAGACTTCCCCATTTTAGGTCTTCCAAAAACCATCGCTGTAAATCCTGGACTTGGATCACCAATAAGGTCAAACCATTTTCCGGAGAAACCAATTGAGTTAAAATGCAGCTTCGCAAAATCTATACTGTTCATCAAGTTTTGTTTTGGATCAACCACTTCCGGTTTTTCTTCAACACCACTCAATGATTTCTTACTTGATTTCTTTGTAGCCGGCTTTTTCTTTTCCTTATTTAAAGCAGCAGTAAATTGCTTCTTTGTAGTAGCAGATAAAACAACCTTGATACTTTTACCCATTGTATTCAAAAGAGATAAAAGCTTTGTTTGAACAAGTTGAACTTCCTTAGATAGCCTTGAGTCCGCTGTAATCTTTTTACTTTTAATTGCACTTTGTACATCATTAAGAAATCCCTCAATCTCTTGCTTTTGTATTGTTTTGCCATCAAGAAGTAAAAATCTCTTTACAAACTTTTCTGCTATTGTAGATTCTTGTTTCATTGTTTCTTTTGGTATTGCTTTACCTTCTTTTTCTGCTATCGCTTTTTCTAAAGCTGATTTTCTTATTTTGATTTCATCTGTTAAGCCATCTTCTAATTCCGCATCGCATTCCAAGCGGTATATCATCTTTAATTTATCGAGTGGTAAATCCTTATATCCGGCGGCATCCGCCTTAGCACGAGCAATAATTGGATTATCGCTTATGCCTGACAAGCCTTCCTTTTTATCAATAAATTCAAATAACTTTTCAAAGGCTAAATCAAACACTCGTTTCACTTCTGCATCATGTTCGTAGATGCTCCAGTCGTTACCGTGGTCGGTTCGTTCTTCTATTAGCGAGTGAGATTTTTTAAGCGCTTCCGGAAGGTTCTCAAAACCAACTTCACTAACAGCTTTAAAATAATTTTTAGTTGTAATTCTCATGCCGCTTTTAATTTTAATTGATTTAATTGTTTGTAGATAATTTTTAAGTCTCGTGCATCCTTCGTGTTTAGTGTATGTATAAAAGGTTTGATTTTAGAAGTATCGTAGTTCATAACAATCATTTCCGTTTTTACTTTGTCGGTATGTTTTGTTACTGCCACGCTCTTCGATACCTTTTGTACTTTCCACTTATACTTTGTGATGTATGATTGCAAAATTTTAGAAGGGTAGGAACTCAAGAGGAACTTTCCCTTTACCTTGGAAAGCGCATCGAGAAGTTCTCGGTAATTGTCTTCTGAATAACCTTTATAATGACCTTGATCCGAACCAATGTACGGAGGGTCTGCATAGATAAATGTTTCTTTGTCATCGCACCTTTTTATTACTTTAATTGCATTATTATTTTCCACTTGCACTCTTGCAAGTCGGCTTTCATATTGTTTGGTAAAAGCATCACGTTTGTTAGCGAGTGATGCTTCTTTTGAATCGTCTTTTCCAAAGCCCCATGAACCAATCATTCCTGCGAATCCTTGGTTGGTAGCTGTCCACAATGCCCACGCTCGTTTCACATCAGAATAGCGTTCAGGATTGTTATAAATCGTCATGGCTTTTTTGTATAGCTCACGACTGTGTAATGTTGATTGAATTTCTTTTTGAAGTTCAGGGAACTTCGTTTTTATGACTTTAAAAAAATTAATGACCTCGCCATTAATGTCATTAATAACTTCCACATCCGATTTCGGTTTTGCAAAGAATACCGCACCACCACCAAAAAATGGCTCACAGTATAGCTTATGCTGTGGGATAAGCGGAAGTAAATATTTTAATAGGGTTTGTTTCCCTCCGTAATATGTTATTGGTGTCTTCATTTAAAAAAGGAATAAAGAGCCTCCCGAAAGAGGCTCTTTGATTTTTAGCTATAGATTAATGCAGTTCTGTTGTTCCAAACTTTGTCAAAGGTTTTGTTTCCTGCTGCCCATTGGTAGGTCAACACACCTTTCACTTTTGTTACTTTTTGAATTGCCCACACAGGATCGCCAGTTTTTGCTCCCGGTAATGCATAACCGTTGTAGATGACATTTGGATTGCTCTCATCGATTAAGATGGGATCAATAAACATTTTCTCGTTTAATGCATTCACAGTAGCTTGCAAAGACTTAAGTGTTTCTAATTCTTTGTTTTGATTTACTTCAGTTGCAAAACCTGTAATGTTTGTATTGGTTTGAATGAAACCCATTAATTGGTCACGCAGATCTTCCACACCTGTTGAAGCCGGAGCAGTTACACTTGCCTGATCAACAAAAATGTTGTTCAATGCGCCCTGTCCGATATCCAACTTGATGATGGTATCTCTTACGACTTCCACCTCACGGATTTGATTTTTTAATACAAAGCGAGTTGCACCGTCCTCGGTGATTTTTAAGCTCGCACCATTGTTTTCAATTGTAATCGCCATAATTATTGTTTTTTGTTTTTGTTTAGATATTCAACAATGCTCTCTCCGATAACTGCCCCCATAAATCCACCTATCATTACATAGGGTACAGCATCTTTTTCCGCAGTCTTTGCATAGAAATACATCAAGAGAGAGGTTGCTAATGTTGCGGTGGAAACGATGGTTTTTTCTTTTATCATTGTTGAGATTTAATAAATAGTGATGTTGTTATTCCTGCCATTATCATAAGCCCACAGGTAAGCGCTTTATTTTCAAATCGCTTTTTTCTGTTCGCTTTTAAAGCTGTGTTCAAATCATTAGCGAGTTGCATTTGTCTTTGCTGATTCTCTTTCTGTATGTCGTACATGCTTTCGTAATTCCGGTTGCAAATGACCAATTGAGAATCCTTGATGGCGACTGCCTGATTTAATGAACTAATGGAGACGTTGCATAAACTGTCTTGCATTTTACTTAATCCATTCAGCACTAAAACTTCCCTTCGTAATGTGTCACAGGGTATATTGCTTGCTACAAGCATTTGCTGTTTCTTAAGTAAAGCTCTTGTGTTTTGCAATTTCACACTCAGCTTTTTGTTTTCAGTTTTCAAAGAGTCGGCTATCTTGTTGAACTCTTGCTTCACTTTCTGATAGTTTTGATGAAGCGTTTCCACTAAATTGCCGGAGGTTTTAATTTCCTTTTTGACTTCTTTTACATTTACCTGTTGTGGTTTGTCATTGCAGCTTTTTACAGCAATGAAGCAAACTATGATGCCTATGATAAAGGCGGAGAATAACTGTTTCATATTTATCTTTTGTTTTAATTAATTACACTTGTTTCTTTTCAATCGAGTACCCAAAGCATCCTGCACCTACCAAGCCTACTAGGGAGTAAAACATAAACTCCGGTATTTCTTTTCCGAAGAATTGTTGCGCTATCCAACTGATAATTACTATCACAATGAATAAAGCAGTTGCTACTTCTCGTAGACTGTGACAACCGTTCTTGTCTTTCAGTAAAGCTGCTAATGCTATTAAGAATTGATTTTTCATTTTTGTTTTTTCTTTTTGTTCTTCCTTCTTAGAATCCCCCACAAGGCTGTTAAACCTAATGCTACCGAAACCGATCCAATTGCCCATCGTTTAAGAGTTTGTCTTTTTACCGCTCTGAAATCAATCAGCGTATAAGTAAAACTGTTACCGTGTAGTGACCTGTGCTTTTCTGCCAATCCCATGAACTCATTGAATTCATTTATGTTGGCGAACACCTGACATCCGGCTGAGTATTTATCTACTTGCTTGGTGATTCCATTCAAACTTGCACGGTGGATGTTAATCCCATACATTCCCTTACTCTTTGTGCCATTTCTAAAATCTAGTTTTGCATCTCTGTCGTAATCTCTGATAACTGTTAGGGGCTTCGCCTCAACTAACGCTTTGTATTTTCCCTGATGCAATCCAATTTTATAAGCACCCTTGTATTGACCTTGAGCGAGGATGGCTGTACCTTGAGGCTGCATCGGATTACGCAACCAAAAAGTACCCGGATCAGTAGTGACCTTGTAAACATGGTAATGCCACTTTAAAGGAGCTACTTTGTAAAAGACATGCATCTCATCATCAAACCTGTTGGGGATGGTACTTGCTGACCTGATCCCGACAATATTTAACTCGTATGGCTTTGTATAGAGTTCATATCCTTTACTGCGCAGTATCCCTTTGATCTTCGCCAGTATCATTATGCAGCGTTGCCTAAGTCGGGTTCATACTCCTTCAACCATGTCTTTACATCAAAGCAAGGGCAAGCTTTGTGTACATCCGGAAAGTCACGGTGTCCTAACACTTCTGCCTGCGGATATTTCTCAGTAAGAGAAACAATCAAATCAAACATGGAATGTTTTTGAGCATCGCTTCTGTTGTCGACAGGTTTGTTGTCCTTGTCAACGCCACCGATGTAAGCGATATTGATACAGTTCGAGTTGTGTAAATAAACTCCGTTGCTGTTTTTACTTTCATCTAATAGCTGAAGGATATTCCCTTGTCGTTGGATTAGATAATGGTAGCCGGGAGTATCTCCCCATCCACGTTGCTCTTTCCAATAGCGTTTGATTGACTCCACAGTTGTTGTTGGAGGAGTGGCTGTGCAATGAACCACGATATATTTTATGTTTCTAAGATTTTTCATTTTTAAATTGCTTTAGAGATTTTACTTGTTCTTTTCTTACCCTGAATAGTTCCGTGCTGTTTTTAGGAATGAAATAAATCCAACCTTGATGCGTGAACTCTTTAACTCCAAGAATGATGTGCTTGGGAATCTTCATTTTGAGTTTACCTTCTACTTTGAAGATCTCGCACTCTTCGATGGAGATCACTTCTTCTCCGTATTTGATTAAGCCACTTAAACCGCCACCTACAATTTTGCTATAGTTTGCTTCGTTGATTGTGGTCGGCATTTTTGCTTTTACTAAAGCTGCTTCCACTTCTTTTCCGAACATTCCATCCACTCCATATTTTGGCAGTATGCCTGCACCGTATTTTTTTACTAAAGCGTTTTGCAATAGTGTTACTCGGCTTCCTTTACTTCCTCTCTTCAATGGAAAGTCATCGTTTCTTGAAGCAGCAGTTGTTGTGTTTGCAGTTTCTGTGAAGGAACTTGTATCTTCTTCCTGATTTGCTTTCTTTTTGTTTTTCCAATAGTTCCATCCTAAGAAACCTGCGACTCCAGTCCCTAATACGCCTAGTCCAATCAGGATTGTTTTTCTTTTATTGTGTGTTTTGTTTTCCATTATCCCTTTGGTTTTGATAGTATTATTTTCATGTAGTCGTTTATTTCCCACATCTCCAATTCTCCTTTTAAGTCGCTTGTTAAATCACTTCCATAAAGCTTTTTATAAGCGACTCCGGTTGCTATGAATGCCTTTTGTGTTGGCAGTTCATTGAATACAGCTTTGATAGCATCTTCATCTGTACCGGGTAAAAAGCCGTAGCTTTTATCAAAGGCTGCTTTTAATCTCTTTGCCCAACCCACATAGCTGTAACCTGTTATTTGTGGTTTACCGCCTGTTTTATCCGGTTTCTGTCCGATGATTTGAAGCATCTCATTGTACTCGGTCGTTTGTAACTCATCGCTCATATCGGTGATGAGATTTGAGTTGTAGAGTTTTTTGTAGGACTCTTGAACTTTTGCAAAAACTTGTTTGCTTGGAATTTCTCGCAACGTGCTTCTTAATTTTTCGGTATCCGTTCCCCACCATCCATCATTTTCAAATGCCATCTTTATTTGTTTGGCATAGGTTGCCGGAGTACCATCTTCAAAAGATTTTTTCTCTTCACGGTTAGCGACACTCTTCAAAACAAGTTTTCTCCCAAAGAAAACACCACCTCCCACGATCCCTAATCCAATCAGGGAGTAAAGGATTTTCTCCTTCAGGGTTAAATCATTATTGGTGGTATCTTTTTTCATTTTAAACTCCTAATGCTTTTTTTGCTAATGCGGTTTTTACGGGATCATTTTTAACGATGTCGGCAAGTTTTAGAAACTCCTTAGTCGTTAGCTTTTTTAATAAAGTGCCTATGGCACTCATTTTTGAGTCGGCTTCTGCTTCAGTAGCCGCTTCAATGGTTAGGTCGTAACTAAACTTTTTCATTTTACTTTTTGATTTCTAATAGTTCAAATACTGTTTCGATGTTTTTTGGTGTTTCCACAAAGGACTGCAGGATGAGCATAATCTTGTCGAGTTGTTCCTGATTGAAATGTGTCTCCAATTGTTTTAAGAAACCAAGCTGCGCTTTTACTTCTTCAGACAGACCATCGTCGGCAGGTGTTTTCTTTTTGAACACCACTTCATTTTCTACTACTTCTGCTGTTCCGTTTTCAGTTGTTGTTTCAGTTGCTATCAATCCGGCAAGTGCATCTCCACCGGGTAATTTGGCAACCCAATGCGGATTTCGTTTAACCATTCCTTCGACAATGACAGAGGCTACATCGCCAAGGTTAACATCGCCCCAATGCAACTTTTTGCTTTTGTATTGGCTCAGTTGCTTTTCCAAATCTTCGATGTATTCTTCTGCATCTGCTAAGTCCTTTTTGCAGGTTTCAAACTCACGTTTCATCAAATCATTTTGCCAGCGTTCTCTCTCTTGAGCCAAGGCAGCAGTTAATCGCTCGTTGATTCTGTTCTCCAGCTCAATTCCTGACAAGCCTTGTGGTTGCTGTGGTGCATGGATAGCTTCAACATGTTCAATAGGCTTTTTCTTTTCAATGAAGAAGATGAACTGGATGTAGCGGTTTGAGTTCTCGGTGTTATATACAAATACTTTTACCGTTTCAGTTGTATCTTCTAGATAAGCCTTGTGGTCATCCATCTGCTCAATCTTATTGGTGCGTGGCACAACTTTTACATCGTTCACGTACACTTCAAAATGTTTCTCTTCGCCTTTAGTAGCCATGTCGTGAAGCCACATTTTAAATTGCGATAGCTTCACATCGTTATATGGATTTGTTTGTTGCATTATCTTTTCTTTTTTATTTTGTGTTTTGGTATTACTTGAATAAATCGCAAATGATTAATACCGGATAAATAATTTGTGATCTGTATTTTACTTTGGTGTTCGTATTGCATTTCATTGGTGCTGCTTTCACTCAAGTCGAATATTCCTGTTTCACTTTCAACTCTCACGTTTTCGGCTTCTTCAACGAGGTAATAGAATTGGTTAAAAGCATCAATGATTTGCTCTTCGTTTGGTTGTAAGACCAAGTGTCGGAATCGGATAAAGTAATCTGCCTTGTATCCTAACTCCTGCATCCTTCGTGGGATGTATTCTAAAGCGAGATTTATTGTCATTTTCTATTCCTCCACATTAATCCATACATAGATGGTTACTTCATAATTGATATCAGTTTTTTGTGTTTTGCCAATGGCATCTAAATACCATCCCTGAATAATTGTTGACTCAGCATCTACCTTCACAATCTCTTCTGTTCTTTTGTTGCCGTGTGTAAAATCATTTACAGGAAATCCGGATTGAGAGAAATCACCAAGACCAATATTGCTGTCGTTCAAAAAAACATCCGCTGAATAAAACCAATTTGACTCTTCACTACTTTGTAATTTCAACTCTCCGACTAATTGATTTCTTTTAAAAAAGGTTCTTGCTTTTTCTTTTACTTCAACATACTCTGCTTTTACATAAGGCGTTTCTACTAATGCTACTTCGCTCTTTGCAATTGCGTGTGGTAAAGCATCCGTAGCCTTTATATCACCCTTGCTTACCAATCTTCCTCCATACTCAATACCAATGATGTACTTTGTGTCGTTCGGAAGTTTTATTTGAAAGTGCTTCCTTTCTCCTTGTCGCTTGATATTGATCTTAGTGATTATAACTCCTTCCTTCATCATAACTCATCCTCCATTTCACAGTCTAAATACAAACTCACTCTGTAAGGCACAAAGGCTGTTCTGCCATCGTCCAAATCTTTATAGGTGATTTGAACCCTTCCGTTGCCCGGTGCAACACCACCCAAATCATAGTAGCGTTGTTTCGGTGCTACATTGATTCCTGACATCAACAACTTACTCTCGTAGTTTTCAGGAAAGAATTCCTCCTTGTTGATTTCGATTTTTTGAGTGCCTCTGTAATACAGTAAATCGTCCTTATCCGATGTAACCAACACACCATGCACTTTCACAATGTTCTTGTCGAGTTCAAAGGTGTCACTCACAGTAGAGTTCGCCTGAGTAATCTTTATGTCAAATCTTTTCTTTGTTGCTTTTAACATGGTATTGTTTTTTAAAAGCCGGGAGATTGCTCTCCCGACTATTGGTTAATGATTAAGGAGTTGTGATTGTTCCGTGTAAACCAACATACAATTGGGTCTTTGGATCAAGTCCTTCCATTGAGCCCAAGTCAACTGTAAACTCAACCAAGATGTCATCATGAATTAAGCGTGGGTTCGCTAATTTGTAATAACCTAATGGTAAGCTGTGCATGTTGCTTGTTTTGAAAGCTGCAATGCTTGTTTCAGGGATGATCACTTTTTTGTTCGCTTTTAAGCTGAACTCTCCGCTTGCGATGGCAGGGAAGTCTTCCAATTGTCCAAACTTCGACCCCATTACTTTATCCGGTGTGTTATCTGCCGGAATGGATGCCAATAAGAAGATACCGCTTACCAATAAGGCTTGGTTCTTTGGCAACTTCGCATTGCTGATATTTCTCAAACCAACTTCTTTTACATCTTGTGTTTCAAACAACTTGATGGTTTTTGAATTCACAGGTTTGATGGAGTAGATGATGGTGTCTGCCAAACGCAATTCTCCTTTTGCTAGTGCAGTTCTGATGTGAGCAGGTAACTCACGGAAGTGCTTTTCCATTTCTGCACGAGAGCCTTTGCTCGAAACTCCTGGACTCGCCAATTTGTTAATGGTTCTTTGGCGAGCAATCGGATTCATTCTGCGTAATGCCCCCAACAGTTCTTCTCCTTCTGCACCATCTAATCCTAGTAATGCTCCGGCATTGTTGTACTCTTCTGTTCCGTCTAATAATTCTAACATGATTTTTTGTTTTTAAAATTTAACTTCTGTTTATTTTTTTGTGTGATGGATGTATGATTTTGTTTAGTAGATTTTTTCTGATGGTTCTACCATTTCCATTTCTCCGTTCAGTCCATTGGTGGCGTGGTTTTGAATTTGCTCATGAAATTTATCCAAGGCACTCATATCCAATTCGCCCATTGACTCTTCGCTATTCGGATACACGAAGTATTGCACTTGACCTAGTCCGTTGGTTCCGTTCTCTTCGGTTTTGGGAGCTTTTGCTTTCAGCACTTTGTCAAGGAAGACTCTCTTCTTCATATCATCTTTCAATGCGAGTAATCTTTCTTTAACTCCTTCTAATCCCTCAGCAGGTTTTCCGTTCATGCCGGATACTGTTTGGTAAGTACCGGAAGCCATCATGCCTAATCCGAGTGCCGATGCTAATCTGCTTTTAGCGAAGTGACCAACTCCTGAAACTGCTGCGCCAACAAGGAAGGACAATCGCCCTAATGCAGCACCTGCAACTCCGCCACCAATCACTCCAACCACGATGTCTTTTCCCAACTCGGTTGCTGCATCCTTCATTTTCTCTCCGGTGCTTGCATCGCCTGTTCCGCTAAGTGCTTTTTTCTGCGCTGCTTTTTGATAACTGTTTTTACTCTTTGCCATTTCTCTTTTCTTTAATCGTTTGTTTCTGTTTACATGTATGCTACTGCTTGCTTTTTCTTCTTGCCCTTACGTCCTCCTTTCTTTTTTTTCTTTCTGTGATTAACTCCTGTTAAAGCCGGCTGTGGCGCAGGTGGTTTTGGTTTGTTCATCATCTTTACTCCAAGGAAAACCAATCCTAATCCTGTTAATCCAATTGCTGTTGGCTTGATCCATTTTTTGTTCTTGTCCCAAAAGCCTTGTGGTTTGTCAGGATCAGAAGTGTCGCTGCTATCGGATGAGCCACCGCTAGTTTTCATCATTGCTTTTTTACTTCCTGCATCATCTGAACTGCTTGATGTAGTTGAACTACCATCATCGCTGTTTGTGATTTTTACATTCCCTGCATTTTGAGAAACTTCTGCGGTTGATGTTCCATCGCCAGGTGTTGATTCAGGATTTTCAAAGTCTGCTCCCTCTTTACTTTTTTTAGGGAACATGTTTCCGATTCCTTTTAGTAATCCTGCAATCGCTCCGATGAATCCTGTTGCTGCTGTGATTGAAGCTGCTGCTGCGGTTGCTGAACCTAATTCTCCAAAGCCTTCGCTCTCGTACATTTCAACTCCTAACAAAGTGCTTGATGGTGTATTCTCATCCATGCCACTCATGTCATCGATAATGTATCCAAGTCCGTTTACATCGTGCTTGCCTTTTGAATTTCCTTTTCCTGTTAGAATTGCTTTTTTCAAATTCTCAGGCTTACCCCCCGCATCGTAAAAAATCTTTTCTAATTTTTCCTTTATCTTTTTCAGCTTGGCAAACTTGTCCATGTCCATCTCTTTTTTTCTTGCTTCATCTTCACTCAAGTACGCATACTTGAGGCGTTGAGCAACTTTGAAGAGATTGAGTTTCATACTGATTAAAACTCCTTCACGAATCAAGGTTGTAGCAGGGTTCAATCGGTTGGTGATATGCAGACCTTTATGCAAAAGGTTTTTTAATTTTCCTTTTTTTGAAGTATCGCCTTCACTTCCCGGTGGCTGACTCATTTTTTTGAAGAGTTTAATTTTACCGAGATCGCCACCTTCTAACTCTTCCCAACCCATTAGGTCTTGCACATCTACGCTGTTTGTGCTGGGTACGCCATTTAAATATTCTAATTCCATTTTTGTGTCTTGTTTTTCTGTGTATGGTTCTTCGTAATTGAATCGGTCTACCACACAATCGACCGTGATGTAATTTCCTCCTGTTGTCGGCACTATTGGATAGATGTGCTGAAAGTGATCTTGGCTGTATTTTGTGATTCTCAGTTTGTGCTTAATTTTTAAGTTGCTCAATATACTGCTGATAAACACCGTGTAACAATCGCAATCTATCCCATGAAACCTGTCGTGCCATCCTCTTGCCGGGCTTCTGATTTGTTCTTTACCATCTTCATCTTTTTTGTAAGCGATGTGGTGATAAACAAATTCCCAAATGTTCTTGCAGGTCTCGTACACATTACTTCCTTTAAGAAGTGGAGCTAACTTTGAAGTTTGAGACAAAGTTTCTCGCACTACTTGCGGAATAAATCGGACTGTGTCATTTACTGTTGCACCTTTTTTAATTGTTGGATCAAGGAACAAAGGCTTTGGAAACAAGTGGTCGTATTCATCTCCGCTTCTAATCTTCCGTTTTTTTGTTGCTTCCATTTTGCGCTCCAATTAATTGTACTTCATCTGTTTTTTCATAGGGAACTTTTTTAAGTCCCAAGTCAATTGTTGTCATGGTCGTTACACCAATCTTAAAGGCTTCTCCATTTTGTACCGCTTGTAGTAAGCTTTTGGCAGTAGAGAGGAGGCTGAACATTGGAATCCGAATCATTATTGCTTCGAACTTTGCCTCACCGAAAGCAGGAAGTGCGATGTCTTGATTAACCGACTGTGAACTTCCGATGCTGCTTCCCTTAATCAATAGTTTGATAAAAGGGAACTTGAGTTTTAAACTCGTGCGAGTTGGATTTTTCAATTGCACATCAACTCTCAACACCAATCCTTGCAAATCCAACTTGTGCAGCTTAACTGTTGGAACTACTTCCAAGTTAACTGAGGTCTTATTTAATCTCCACAGATATGTTCCACCTGCTACCAAGCCTCCTCCTATGCCTAGACCCAACAATATTTTTTTAATGCTTGCCATTTACTTCTTCTTGATCTTGTTACTTAAATACTCTCCGCCTACTTTAAAAGCCATCCATATTGCACCACCTACAAAGGCTTTTATCGCATAGTCTGCAAGACCGGAGTAATCAATGTTTGCGAACAGGATACTTGCTGTTAAAAGCATATTGCCTGTTCCATCTTGCGTTTGGTGGTTGTGTTTAATTTCTGACATCGTTTTTTCTTTTGTTGTTAGTATTTCATCCATCACGAGTACAAAGGTGCAGCGGTGGTTTGGGTGGCTTTCCACTTTATCGCTCATGTATCAAATCGTTTAGAGAGGTTTTTAAATGATTTGATTTGTTTTTAGAAATAAATTGTCTTTGGTAATCCCAACTCCTCAAAAATTATTTCTACTTGCTTAGTGGTATAATATTGCCCGTCACGTTTTCCAACTTTGTCTCCTAGACCTTTGATCCATCGAAGAATTGTTGGATGACTTACTTGATACAGTTTTGCCAATTCACCGGGCATGTATGGTCTCACTTCGATTGATTTTACTTCTGTTTTTGCCATAGTCTTTTTTATTTATTGATTTGAAAATTGATTATTGTGTTGTTGAACATTTGAAGGAGATCAAATTGCTTTTGGGCAATTAGTTTTTTGCGAACTGCTACAATCGTTTTGATTGTTGGCTCTTGCAGATACTTGGTTATTGATTTTGCAAGTAGCGTAATTCCTTTATTGTATTCAGGTACGCTTAAGCGTTGCAAACACACTTCTTGATTCCAACCTTCTGTTCCGGCTAATCCTTTGTGGTAGTTAATGTTTAGCCAATCAATTGGTTTTGATAAATAGCGTCCACGTTTTCTATTTACATAGCGCTTTGCTAAACATACACGCTCGATAATTTCTTCAAAAACCTTTGTTGGATTTTTTACAGTAGTGTAATGTGCAGCGATTAAGTTCTGAAAATGTGTTTCTTCTTTATTCGTAAACTCTTTATTGCACCACAATGCTGCGTGAATGAAAATCCAAGTGTTCTCAATGGTGTTGCTTTTTGGACTTGATTTACCACCTTTTATTACTCTTAAATAAGGTG
This sequence comes from Bacteroidota bacterium, assembly GCA_018267655.1. GTDB lineage: Bacteria > Bacteroidota > Bacteroidia > B-17B0 > Aurantibacillaceae > Aurantibacillus. The sequence continues at coordinate 70,020 of JAFDYB010000007.1, read as the reverse complement.
CTGATGTTGTTTTGATTTTTCTTACTGCTGTCATTTTATTTAGTTTTTATGATTACAATTTTGTGTCGTTTGTTATTGACGATACAAAGGTGCAGCAGTAGTTTTAGGCACTTTCCTATAAGCGCATGCAAGTGAAAAAAATTAAATACGATGACAAAATTTTGAAGATGATAGCAAAATTTTAAAGCAAAGTGCACGTAAGCGCATGCATTCGCTCCTAAGTGCATCGAAGTTCAATTTTTTAAATCAAACTACTAGTATTGTTGAGATGCTTTAAGAATTTTAGAGAAGATTAATTTTGAAATTGATGCAGATTTTATCCGGGATTATTTCGGGATGACCGTGGGATGAATAGGGGGAGATTGAAATTCCTTTGCATTTTTTTTGGGGTTTTTAGGAATTTTCATGGGTTTTATGCGGAAGGATTGAGGGACAATTTCAGATTGACTTATTTTAAAATAAAAAGGTGACCACTCCGGTCACCCATCACTAAATTTTCAAGAAAATAAAATTGTAATACGATTAATGCATTGTACCGGGTAAACCGATAAGTTCAATGATGGTTGCAACTTGGTTCACTGTATAATAGCGACCTCTTTTTTCTCCTACTTTTTCTTCAAATGGTTTTAACCATGTGTTAAATGTTCTAACGGAAACACCATAAATTGCTGCCATCTCTTTTTTTGTGGAAGCCTTTAAATCAAATTTATCTGTCGTGATACTCATGTCCCTTTCTATATCAAATTGTTACTAGCTAAGAATACTTACTTAAAAACTCATCTTCGCTTGAATTAAAAAACAAAGCGAGTTGTTTTACATTTAATCTTTGTTTGTTTTTGTAATTGGTAATCAAATCTCTCAACTTCATGGGGTTCTCTCTTGGTATATCCAATTCCGAAGGCTCTCTTCTCCTGATGTTCATTGAGTTAAAAAGATTAATCAAATACCTTTTTTGATTGTCGGTAATTACACCGATATCATTTGCTCTGTAAAGTAGAGCTTGCATGGAGAGTTTCCATTTGCGTTTTAAATCTGCTAAGACATTTAAATTTACGCCATCTTTAAAATCTCCTTTGATATCCTTCTCCGGCATTAGAAATTCAGCAGCAAACTCATTTGCTTCATGACTAATATCTCTTGTAAAGGATGGATTGGTTTGCAGGTGCATCACTAAATGCCCTAATTCATAAGCCAAAGTAAATCGTTGACGATCTCCAAGGCTTCTCTTATTAGAAAATATAATCGGGAATTTTCCATTCGCTAAAATGCTCATTCCATCTACACGGTCGGTATTAAAATCAAAGTTGATTACGAATAAACCATTCTCTTCTAATACTTGTGTCAGATTTGGGATAATACCTTTTTCAATTTTCCAAAGCTTACGCAGCTTACGTGCAGCTTCCGCAGGCGATCCTAACTTCTCGATGTCAAGTACAGGTAAACTAATCTCAGGATAATTAATTGCTTTAATAAGCTTTTCTACGTTTAAACGATAGATGTTTACTTGTGCCTCAATCGGAACCATTATTTTCTGCGCTACTATATTGCGCTTACGCAAAGCAAGAGCAGGAGGTAAGGTTTCTCCTTCTTGATAGAAGAATTCCTCCGGGTAATTTAAAACAGTAATTATCGAATTTAGATTTGACGAAGTTATCTCAATATAATCCTGTTCCATTCGGCTAACATTAGATGCCGAGAGGTTAAGTTTCTCTGCTAGTTCAGCTTGAGTTAGTCCTCTGCTTTCACGAGCAACCGTTAACATTTTTGGATTCAATTTGAGTGCATTCATCTGTCTTATACTTTCGATTCAACTGCATATCAAAAGTATAAATATTCTGCAATTATGCAAAATATATTGCACATAAATTACCAACTAAAATCTCAATGTATTGTATATCAACGTTTTAAAACATATTAAGTTTTTCTTGAACAGATCGCCAATTAGGTATATATTTTTCTAAAAGTCGAAAAAATTTTGGACTGTGATTCAGGTATTTAAGATGGCAGATTTCGTGAATTATCACATAATCAATACAGTTAACTGGAACTTTTATTAATTCCGGATTTAAAGTTATTGTTCCAAGTTTTGTACAACTTCCCCATCTTTTATTTATTGATTTGATTTGTAGTTTATTAAACTTGATCTTTTCTTGCTTTAGAATGTAATTATACTTCTCAAACCTTTCGTTTAATTTTATTTGAGCATGATCTGAGTACCATTTATTAATCAAATCAGATGACAATCTTTTATCTTCTTTGTCAGGTGTTGTTAGTTTAAGATACTTCCCGATCAATTTAACACTTTGAGCGCCTTTAATAACCTTTAGGCGATATTGCCTGCCTAAATAGAACACATTTTCACCGCTTACATATTCCTTTGCTGGTTCTAATTTCTCTATCTTTTTAAACTTCCTAACTTGCTTTTGTATCCATGGTGCTTTATTCTCTACTTTTTCTGCAATGCGCTTAAGAGAAGCTCCGTTTGGAGCAACAACCTTAATTGTTTGATCAGGATGAACCTCAATTCCTAATGTTTTACGAGTACTAAAATGTACCTTATACTTTATAGTTGTTGTTCCGTACTGAACTTCTGAATCTTGAATAAACTCTTCCATTAAAATTTATGTTTTGCCACCTTCAACACTTCTTCCAAAACATTGTCAATTTGAGTGAATGATATCTCTATGCCTAAATCTCGTCTTTTTTCCAAAAGGTAATCTTCCAAATCATTCTTCATTTGCTTCTGAACATCTTCATTTCGTTTCCAATCTCTAATAGTAAGCCTTTGAATGATGTCATTAATTTCAATTCCCATCTGCGCCAAGGAATCTAATATATTGCTTGGTATTGGCTCAATACTAGGTGGCAAGATATTCTCAGTTAATATTCCGTAGAAAGCTCTTGCTTCAGGCTTTCCATTCAACACCGAAGGAGTGCCATCAGATGATCCTTTTACCAAACTATCTCTGCTTTTCAGAATAGCTTCTAAATATTGCCCTTCAGTTAAACGTTTGTCAAGGAATGCCTTAATTGTTTCATCAATCAATTGAGAGAACTTTTTGTAAAACACCGGGTCTTCATCCATTTTCTCACTTATAACCTTTTTCATTTTATAAGCGATTGCATCAGCTTTAGATGCCACAGAGCCTGTGACTCTTTCAACTTCTTTTTTAAATAACTCCTCATCAAAAATATTAATGGATTCAGTTATTTGCTCAACACCTTCTGTTCCAATATAGGTATCCAATAATTTTCTTACTCGTGATTCGTATTCTTTATAACTGATTTTATCCGCATACCTCAATGAAATAGAAGCTCGCAAGCCTTGAAAGAATTTTAGATCTGCTAAATAATGTTTGATTTGTTTCTCTTCAACAAGTTTGTAGAACTCATCGGTAGATAATGCAACTTGTAAGTTCTTCGCAAATGCAGTTAACTTTTCAATGAACAAATCTCGGATATCTTTTGGCGCAAGGAATCGCTCCAATGCTTCAATATCCTTTTTGTTTTTAACTTCTTTAAACACATCCCAAAGTTCTGAGTGTCGCTGACCGATCTTTTTAATTTCATCAGTTACATTTACAACCGTACCTACTAAATCCTCTTCATCAAATTCCTGTAAGGCACTGTATTTAGTTAATGCAGAATCAAGTTGACCAAGAATACCGACATAATCAATAATGAAACCGAAGTCTTTGCCTTCTTTTAATCGGTTAACACGAGCAATCGCTTGCAATAAATTATGTTCCGCTAATGGTTTTGCTATGTATAGATAAGCGCAGTTTGGCGAATCAAATCCGGTTAATAATTTACTCACGACAATCAGTAATTCAACTTCATCATCATCTTGCTTGAATTTGTGAATTACAGATTCTTCGTATTGCTCAGGTGTTCCATTTCTAGTAACAATACGTTTCCAAAACTTTTGTACTTCGTCATTTGGCTCTTCATCAACCTCCTCATGATCTTCTCGTGAATCAGGTGCAGAGATGATAACAGCCGTGTTGATTTTAAGTGAAGGATTAGTTTGATCTTCAAAATACTTTTGATATTGCATGGCTGTTGCTTTTAATGGAACAGCCAACATTGCTTTGAATTTTGTTCCCTTTACATTTTTACAGAAGTGTTCAGAAATATCAAAAGCAATCTCCTCAACTACCTGTTGCGATTTGTATATCTCTGTTATAGACGAGAATTTCTTTTTTAAGTCCTTTGTTTGATATTCGTTTAAAGGTTCTGCTAAACGATCAAAGCCTCTATCAATCTGTCCTTGATTAACCGTAAGCTTTGCTGATCTTCCTTCGTATAGAAGCGGAACGACAGCCTTATCCTTTACCGCTTGGTTAATGGTGTATTTATCAATAAAGCCACCAAACTTGTCAGCAGTACTCTTATCTTTTTTCAACAAAGGTGTTCCGGTAAAGCCAATATAACAAGCTTTAGGTAATACACGTTTCATTTTAGCATGCGTAGAACCGTATTGACTTCTGTGACTCTCATCAACTAAAACAAAAATGTTTGATGAATCGTTGTTGAAATCCTTTCTATTCAATGCACTTTCAAACTTATCAATTACCGTTGTGATGATTTCAACACCTGACTCATTTAATAGTTCAATTAAATGATTTCCACTTTTAGCTCGAATAGCTTCTTTACCGCATGAATGGAAAGTATTAGATATTTGCTTGTCTAAATCAACTCTATCTGTAACTATAATAATTCGAGCATTAACAACTTCCTTTTCTAATGCAATGCTTTTAGCAAGCATTACCATAGTTAATGATTTTCCACTTCCTTGAGTATGCCAAATCACTCCACCTTTTCTCTGCCCATCATTTGTGAATTCCTTAATTCTTTGAATGGAATGTTTAACAGCAGAAAACTGTTGATACCGTGTGATTTTCTTTACACCCCCATCGTATAAAGTAAATTTGAAAACCAACTCCATTAATCTCTCTATACTACATAGAGAGAACAAGACACGATCCTGTTCTGTCGGTAATCTGTCTTCTTTCTGAATACCGTTTATTGTTGAATTAATAATGCTTTTTACTTTAGCCTCAATATCTTCAGGCTCTTGCCAATAACTCCAAAATTTTGGCTTTGTATCAATAGCACCATACTTTAACTCATTTGGTTGTACTGCTAAAAGCAATTGATTATAATAGAACAACTTTGGTATCCCTTGTTCCTTACCCTGATTGCGAGTGTGCTGAGAAATACTTTCATCAATGGATGCATTTTTGTCTCTTCGTTTATTTTCAATAATGCAAAATGGTATTCCATTTACAAAAAGAACTAAATCAGGTCTTCTTGTGTCATTTATCCCTTCAACAACATACTCATCCGTTATGTGAAAGACGTTATTATCGATGTTAACCCAATCAATATACTTAATGGTGAAACTTTTTTTATCACCTTGTATAGTCTCTTCGTAGCTTTTTCCAAGAGTCAATAAATCAAAAGCTTTTTCATTAGTTCTAACTAAACCTTCATCCGGTAAATTCTTCAATGTGTGAATGGCGGCATGAATGTTACCTTCAGAAAATTTATAACTGCTGCCTTTGTACTCAAAGCTATTTATCTCTTTAAGTCTCTCTTCTAAAACTCCCTCTAATAATACGCTACTTAAAATACCGCCTCGTTGAACTTCTGTCATTTCAGGAGATATATATTTCCAGCCAAGCTTTTGAAGTAGCTTTAACGCTGGAGTTTGCGAATCATTTATTTCTTGATAATTTCCCATTATATAAAAAATCTAAAATCGTAAGGTGTGTTGTTTAATTGTTCATCTTGTTTTGACATTTGAGACAATCTTTTTGAGAACTCAAGTGTTACAGGTGTTTTTTTGTAAAGTTCCCCACCATTCCAATTCATTTTAGTTAAACTCAATATCTCATTTGCAGTAGTTTCTATACTGTCAAATCCCCTGAACCTTTTAACTAACAACGGAGCAGGAATCCCTCTTTTTCCTTGATAATAATTTGCGCCGTTTAACGATGAATCCGTTACATTGCCATGTGTCCAAAGCAAAAAACTATGATTGTCAAGTTGAACTGTCGTTCCTCTCTTAACTGGATAGCTGTGTATTATTGGTTTACCGCTTGCGTCATACGCACCTTGAATTCCTCTCCATGAATGAAGTTCTTGAATTTGTAATAATTCAATTTGAGGAACACCTTCCAATGCTTGCCCAATTCCTTCCATCTCATCCCTTGTAAAGTATGTTGTTTTGTGTATTACAATTTTTTCAAGTTTGCCGTTAGTATCAAGTCTATTATATGATTCACGAAGTTTCAACATTATTCTCCGTGCATCTTCTTTGCTCATAAATGGATTCTTCCCACGAATAACCGGATTGTTTAAGGGCTGAAGCATAAATCGCAATCCTTGACCAGTTGAATCAAAAATTTGGCTACAACCCATAACAACTTTGTTTTTAGTCGCTGTCTTCTTTATCGCAAATCCTAATCCAACATAGGCGGACGAATCGTTAGAAGCTTCCAACATCCAAGGGATTCCATTGGACTTCGTATAGAGTCCGAGTGATAACCACCATTGAACTTTGGATTGATCAAAGTAGTTCAAGGATTTCTCTTCAATAAATTGAACCTTGATGTGCTTTTTAGCGCAATAGAGTTTAACAGAATCGTGCAAGTCGAAATAAAAATTGTCAGTTTTTTGTTCTCTGAATCTTTCCCACGCTTTAGGTATGTATAAGATGATAAGATTGAAATCACCCTTGATGGAATCGAAGTAATCAATTTTCCTTTTTATCAAATCATAGAACTGCTGAATATTCATGCTCGATACTTCTGAACTTTTTATAAGAGAACAAAGTTCACTTGTGCTGCTAACTGGAAAATCAATATACTTTTGATAAACGGTATCGAATCCCGGATAATCAATTAAGTACTCACGCTCTGATTTAATTGGGACATTTGATTTTAGTAAATTCAATTGTTTAATCAGCAAATCAAACTTATCATCAGGGCTGATTATAGCAAGCTTTAATGTGCTTTTAAGATTGTGATCAGTGGTAAAAGAATAATCTAAAGGATAAAAATCCTTTAATCCTTTTAATGGGTGAATTGTAGAATAATTATTGTCCGATAGATTGAATTTCAGCTTTGGTTCTACTAAATTAAATGCTCCTTCAAAAGATGTTATTTTCTCGTTTATTTTTGCACCTGCAAAGGCGTTTAAGGCATTTACCTGTATAGAGAACCCGAAATATTTTAATTCCATTGGACTTCCAAACGCCTGAGTAAACAAATCATTCCAAAATTTTAAAGTTCCATTGTATTGTTGGTTGTATCGTTGAGATAGTATTTTGTTTGCCAAAGCCTGCTTAGATAAGCGATTTTCCGGCTGTCTTTTTGAAATCGCTTCAACACATGGCATAAGATTAATCCATAATTGATCGTTTAAATAGTTTAATTGAATTTCAATGGCTTCAAATGTAACGTAGTTACTGTTATCTGTGGCAATGGTATGACTTGGAGAATAAAATTTCTTTGTTCCACTTTTCTTTCGTGTACAGATTAATCCTAATTTTTCTTTGAGGGCTGCTTCGATTAAATCATAAAGCATACTCTTAAAGAATGAATCTTCATTTCGAAGCCACTCATTTTTGACGTCTTCTATTTCGATTTCCTTTTCTAATATTTCCTTACAATATCCTTTTATCTTTTCAAGATCACCAAAGAAATATGTTTTACCTCGTGATGGAGCAACAATCATGTCTTTCCCTTCCTTAAAGGCATTTAACTCCTTCCAAGTTTTAATTTTCGTTTGTGAAGAATAAATATTTTTGGGTATAGAAATAATTTTGAAGCAATTTAATTTTAAAGGGGCAAAGGACTGCGGAGTAGCCTGCTTTGCTTTAAATGGTTGACGTTTCTCGAAAAGTGCTTCGGCTATTTTGTCTACTTCTTCATTTTTCAATTTTTTCCCAACGTATAGTTGATACAAAAAATCATCAAAATTTTCTATCTCTAAAAAGCCGCTGTTCTTATTCTTCGAATTAGCCTTATTTACCAATTCAATAACTTCCGGTTTAGGAGTTTCCCCTTTTCTAATGCACCAAATGAGCCCCAAAGGGAATGGATTGTCAGAATTAATAGATTCACTTATCACATTTTTAATCGAGTCATCGCTACCGGAATAGCCAATTACTATGAGTCCTTTCTTTTTATGCTGTTCCACAAATTCCTGATGTAACTGCTTTTCCAAAGCCATTGCTGAAGTTTCAGCAACAGTATTCTGTAGAAAATCATATCTGAAATCACCGTGCAATTTCATTACACATGGGTCGGAAAAATTTAACTGAACATATTTGCCAATTGTTTCCGGTGAGTAGCATGCAAAACTTTTGGAATGATCTATTCTCGATACTCCCTTTTCAACTAAATCATCAAAATTAGTTGACCATATATGCTTGATGTGACCACTATTTATTAAACCGCCCAAACACAAATATCCAAGTGCAGGTTTTTTATCTTTTATTAATTCTTGAATATAAAATTGTCTATGAATCGCTTGTGGAAAGCACTTCTCAAAGTAAAACGAATACTCAAGGGGGTCACCAAATTTGGGATAACCTTCGTGGGTATTAAAATACTCCTGGAGTATCTTTTGATTTGATTCGCTTTCTAAATCCTTAAATTTTTCTTCCCTTACGTGTTTGTTTTGGGATAAGTATATCTTCTTTTTAAACTCCCACATTAGCATCCATCCGGTTGGGATACCTGAAGATATGGAAGCACCTGCACCGAGCAGCACATTCATAGAGTTAGCAGGTAATATCTGCCAACTTCTTATAAAAGTATCATATTCAATTTTTGTTATCATTTACACCTCCTTTGCCTCACCAAACTTTCCGGAGGCTCCTGTATATTTTCCAATTATTGCATATTTCGTTTCCATTTCATCTTGAAAATTAATTTGCAGAGCAAATTGCTTTGAGTTCGCAACACTACCATCGCTTGTGCTTACTTGAAATACAAATGATTCTCCTTTGCGAACTAATCTTGGCAAAGAACCAAAAGGAGCAGCATTAACGTTGCCTTCGAGAACCAAAAGCTCTAGTATTTTGGCGGTTGCTCCGTGATTATCCAATGTAAGCTTAACTTTATCCAAACCACTCTGCCCACCATTACTCCTCAAATCAGGTTTGTATTGCAGCTTTAGCTCAGTTTTTTTTACCGCTACTAATTCACCAACTTCTTCTCCTCGCAAAGAATGAAGAAGGTTAATCAAATCTCCTGCTTCAATGGGCGATGATTGACCTGAATATCGCCAATAGATTGTCGCCTCTTTTATGCCAGCATCCTGATGTCCTTTAATACAAACGGTAGGTATACCTTCTCTTTTAAAAACATAAATAACAAACACAACCTTTCCATGAATCTTAATATGCCTGGAAATGATTTTGAAGTGAGGAGAGAAATAAGAATTAATGTCGTCAGTTATAATAGCATTGTCTACGTCTTTAAAATCATTTAAGCCCTTTAACTCATTTGTTTTATCATCGACTCCAAAAATTAGGTAGCCTCCTTCACAATTATGCATCGCTGCCAATTCCTTGGTGTATTTGGCACGAGCTTCTTTCGATTCCCGATCGAACTTTTCTTTGAACTCAACTTTTGTATCCTCTTTTTGATAGACGATTCCTTTGTCATCAATTCTCAAAAGTCCTTCTATAAATATATCTTCTAATGGATTCATTTTATTTTACTCTGATTTTTCCTGTTAACAATTGCTGCATAAGCCCTCTTTTTTGCAGCTTAGTATTTTCAAGTTGTGTTTTAAGATTTGATACTTCATCATCTGCGCTTTTCAAAGCCTGAGCTATTTTTTGCTGTTCTTCAATTGAGGGTAGTGGAATGGTTATCTCAGCTAAATGAGCAGGACCGAAATTTGGTTGAGCTCCACCAGTAATTAAAATATCGATTTGTGATTTTAAAAAAGGTGATTTTAGGAATTGATTTAAATATTTATAATCGCAATTTTCCAATGGTTTAAACCTTATCACGCTTGTATTCATTACTAACGGTAAATCACATTCACGAACTACACCATGTTTGCAATATGAATTTCCCGAACTTGCGATTACAATATCTCCAGCTTGAATCTCAAAATGTTTATATGTTTTGTTGAACTCTTCTAAACTAATATGTCTATCAGTTTTTGAAAGATCAAGTACGCCATCAACTATGTTGGTTATATTTATTACCTTGATGCCACTCTTAGCAAATTGCCATGTTCGCAATCCTGGACCTTCCTGATACCAAGCTGCATCAGAGAGTGGAAATTCGCGCCACTTGTCTTTATTAAACTCCTTAAACCTCACTTTACCCGTTAGCAAGTTTTGCATTAAGCCTTTCTTTTGCTTTTCTTTTGAAACTATCAACTTTGAAAGCTTATCGATGGCTCCATCATAAGTTGAAAGAATTTCAGCAATGCCCTTTTGCTCTTCAACTGGAAAGAATGGCACCTCAAATTCGTTTATTTGTTTTGAACTAATATGAGGAATTCCTGAACTTGTTTTTACTGAATCAACGTACTTTATAAAATAGTCACTTGAAATGAATTGATAAAGATAATTTTGATCAAGATTAGTTCCATTAGCTCTTATTCTTGCAACACGTTGGACTAATAGTAGTGGTAAAAATTCCGAATTTACCATTGCATAATTTCTCCCAACAAGGGAGCCGTCCATTGAAATAACAATATCATTTTCGGCTAAATGAAATTTTGAAAAATCGGCTTCACGATCATCATAATACATTTCATTGTCAGAATCAAAACGAAGTCTGCCACGTGTTATATTGATACCACGCAATAACCGAATACCGTTTTGTTCTTGATTAAACTTAGAGCTTTCGAAGGGAAACCCGGTAGCTTGTTCGATATATGATCCGATTTTATGTTTTTCTATCTTGCTCATTAATTCAATCCAAGTTCTTTTAAATAACCACTTAGTTTCTTTCTTACATCTACTAACTCTCTTTCCAATACATCAATTTCCTTTTGTACAGCCTTTACGTCAATTTCCTCTTCAGCTTCAAATGAATCTACATAACGAGGTATGTTTAAGTTAAAATCGTTTTGTTCAAGCTCCTCAAAAGTTGCTATGTGGCAATACTTCTCAATCTCTTTGGTGTTTTTAAAGGCACTTACAATAGCGTTGATGTGTTCTTCTCTGATTTTGTTTTGTTTTTTTCCTGCTTCAAATTCTTTGCTCGCATCAATAAAGGTTACATTCTTGTTTTTCTTACCTTTATTAAAAATCAGAATTGCAGCAGGGATACCAGTACCATAAAACAAGTTAGCAGGTAAACCAATTACAGCTTCTAATAAATTTTCTTTTATTAATACCTCTCTAATAGCACGTTCGCTGCTTCCTCTAAACAATACACCATGAGGTACAATCACGCCAACCTTCCCGGTTTTCTCTACAGCTGTGTCAATCATATGTAAAATAAAAGCATAGTCGCCTTTAGTTTTTGGAGGTATGCCACGTAAAAAACGTTTATGGATGTCGTTCACGGCATGTTCAGCACCCCATTTATCTAGCGAGAAGGGAGGGTTTGCAACCACCACATCAAACTTCATTAACGAATCACCTTCTACTAACTTTGGATTATTAATAGTGTCTCCCCATTCTATTTTTGCTTCTGCATTGTGCAGGAACATATTTATTTTACCAAGCGCCCAAGTATTACCATTACTCTCTTGACCCCATAATGAACAATCACGTACATGTGTTCCTTTTTTAAAAGGTACTTCTTCTGCTACGGTAATTAGCAATGAACCTGAACCACAAGCAGGATCACAAATACGATCTCCGGCTTTAGGCGCAATTAGTTTAGCAAGCAATACCGATACTTCGTGTGGCGTATAAAATTCTCCACCTTTTTTTCCTGCACCCTCTGCAAACTTTTCTATTAAGTACATGTATGCATTACCTATGATGTCCTCGCTGCCAATTACTGAAGGGCGGAAGTTTAATTTTGGTTTGTCAAAATCTTCTATTAAAAGTTTCAATCTTCTATTACGATCCTTTGTGTCTCCAAGTTTTGAACTTGAATTAAAATCAAGGTCGCCAAATACACCTTCTAATTTTGCCTTATTATCATCTTCAATTTTCTCGAAGATCTTATTTAAAAATTCGCCAAGATTAGAGTGGTTCTTGTTTTCAACCACATAATCAAAGGTGCAATCACTTGATAAAATAAAAGGCTCACGACTAAGCTTCCGGGCAATTAACTCTTCATCATTACCGTATTGCTTTTTAAACTCCTCGTATTTATCCTTGTGTTTATCACTTAAATACTTAAAGAATAAAAATGCTAGAATATAGTTCTTGTAGTCCTGAGAGTCAATTGCTCCTCTAAAGCTATCGCATGCAGCCCAAAGAGCTGAATTAATTTCTTCTTGTGTGGGTTTGTATGTTGCTGTACTCATTTTTTTATGATGTTCGTTAAATATGTATGTACTAATTTTTTCTTTTTTTCTATTATTGCTTCTGAAATTTCTACTTCACGTTCCCACAATTTACTTATTTCATTTATCATTTTTTGTTTATCCTTGGAGGGAATTTCAACTTCTAGATTTTCTAGTGTTGCCTTGTTAATATTTGTAATCATTGTGCCTTCTTTCCCGGTGTGAAGATATCCTTGTGCTTTATCTTGATTGATATACCAAGCTAGGTAGTATGGGTCAACTTTCTTATCCGTTATTCTTAAAACAAAAAATACAGAAATTGCGATTGCAGGATAATCTTTATCAAATACCAATGCAAAGTTATTTGCACCTTTAGAAACAAACAGGATGTCTCCCTTTTGTAAAAATTGATTTTTGGGAACACCTGTAGATTTTATTTGATGAGGAAAGTCTGTAATTTCAGAATAATGTTTTGCGAGATCTTTTAATTGGATAGCATAAACGTCTCCTGACGGATCGCTTTCAACACGCCCACGAACTGTGTGTCCGGAAAAAATCTCTGCTATGTTTTTTAGTACTATTTGCATCAGAATATGTTTGCTGAATACAAATGTATAAAATTAGGAAATACTAAACAAATAATTTAATCAGAATTTGTTTGCTGAAGTAAATATTGTAGTGAAATATATTTAAAATCAATATGTTATCAATAGTGAAAAGTTTATAATTTAGCAACCCGTTTAATTTTTGAACGTACAAAAAGTAGAAATTCGTCGTTGATATGTTATTTGCAAGAAATTCAAAAATAGCTAATATTGAAATTTATGTTTCATTTTTAAATGACGTTATTGAAAAGGATAGCGAGTCATATAAGAATATATTAAATAACATCGTCGATATTACTCACAAACTAACTACTGGTAAAATAGACTCTCAATCAATTCCTTCTGAAATATTTGATGTTGTTTCAATTCTAGCGATACATCAAAAGGCATTTTTTACAAAAATAAATCCTGCGCAAATTCAAAAAGAGGATTACCAATCAATTAAATCCTTTTTGGAAAAGGATTTATTTGAAATTGCCTAAGCCATTTTATTGAGATGGAGCAGAGGGATATTGAATTACATCTTGCACAACTTTCAAAGTGCATAGTTAAATCTAAAATTAATAAATATTCAGACGCAAGGAAAAAGAAATACCAAGAAAGCTTGGTTACTTTGTATGATAAAATTTCAACGGAGGATTTTTCCACCTTTACTAGTTCTGAAATTGCTAACAAGAAAAAGATTGTTGATTTTATATTTTACAGCATTCAATTTTTAGATAATAGCACTTTAACGATTATACCATTTGAGATTGTTTTTTGTTTAGAACAAGCCTTAACTGAATGGATTCCCGGACATAATTTTATAATTGTGACATCGTTGTCAAATGATCTAAATGATTATAAATTTACAAGGTATTTAGCGTTAGAAGACCCTATTTACCAACTGATTGAAGCAGAGTATTCGGTTAAATTTGAGTTTAGGTTAGTTCAAATAACTTTACCTAGATATTTTGTTCATGATTACTTATCGAATGTTGTTCTTTATCATGAGTTAGGACACTTTATTGACCATAAATTTAAAATATCAGAAACAATTGTAGTATCCAAAATAATGTCTGGCATTTTAAATCCTGCATCGAAAGAGCAAAATTTAAAGGAGCTTCGCTATTACATGGAACATTTTGCAGATGTGTTTGCCGCTCAGTATATTGGAGATTGTAGTAACCACGTTCTAAACTACATTGCACACAATGCAAGTGATCAACCTACACATCCTGCAACAGCAACACGTATAAAAGTAGTTAATGATTTTTTAGCAGGGAATAATCATGCTGTTAAATTAAACGAGATTATGACAACTACTTTAGCACGTGCAAAAATGGATCTAAAAATTAGATTTGTTATTTTGCCTGTTGATGATTTTAAAAAACTTATTCCACTTGAAATAAAAAATGTCACCGAGTTGCATTCTGCATTTTTAGCTGGGTGGACTTTTTGGAGAGAAAAGCCTAATGACACATTGAAAAAATTTGGTAGAGAAGTAACTTACAAGATTACAAATAATCTTTTGGAAAAGTCTATTAGTAATTATATTATAAAAGATAAGTGGAAATAGTTAAATGTATTTAACCAAAAGTGAAATATTGAAACTTATTGATTCAGATGAATTAATAATAAGACCGTTGCTTGATAGAGCGGAACAGGTAGGAGAATTATCTGTTGATTTCCGATTGGGAACTGATTTTCTTCTCTCTTTTCAGGGAAGAAATTCAGCTATCGACGCTTCTAAAAATGATCATAATTCAGATCCTTCAAGTAGTTTTTTTCAAGAGACAAGGAGATTAGTTGGAGATAGTTTTCTTTTTCATCCATTACAAACGGTGTTATGCTCAACTTTAGAATATATTAAACTTCCTGACGATATTTTTTTATCCTTAACGATAAGAAGCTCATACAGTAGATTAGGGCTTTCTGTTTCAGCTATTGTAGAACCTGGTTATTGTGGTTGCATTTCAATGGAATTAACTAACGTGAATAATAATCCAGTAAAGATAACCGTTGGGTCAAGACTTGTTCAAGCAAGATTTTACAGAGTTACCGAGAAGACCAATTATTTTGAAAAAATAGATAGAAAATATATTTGTCAAGTTCGACCTGAAGTGTCTTTTGCAAATGGGGATAAAGACAGAGAAACATTACTAAAAATAAAAGGCAAAGTCATTTAATTTTGAAAACAGTTTTTTTGCTTTCACTTTTTCTTAAAGCTTCGTAAAATACCTCAAAACATTTTGGAACAGCTCAATAACACTCAAGGGTTGCACAAAAAATAAGAAACCCTCCTAATTCACAGGCATAGTTTTGCTCTGTGTTTTGTTATACCTCATATCCCACGAAAATAGACGATTCTTAGTGGTATTTGCCATTGAGTATGGCATTTAGTTTTTAAACGTGCAAGTTTATTCCCTTGATTTTTTCCCCTCAAAAAAAGAAAGCAGGAATCGCTACCACGTTTGAAAAAGTGTATCGAACTTGTCGTTAGTACCCTCAACTAGCGGTGATCGTGATTTGAAAGAAGTTGAACAAAATAGATGGATGCGAAATGGAGAAGCCAGTTGAAAAAATAAGTTTAAGTAAATGTAAATCCGTTCTTGAATCTGATGGCTCAAAGTACACCGATGAAGAAGTATTACAAATAAGAGATTATTTATACATGCTTGCTGAAATTGAACACGAAGTTTACTTGAGAAAAAGAATTCGAGAAAAGGAGTTTGCAAAAGAACAACAAGAAGAATACAAACAAGCAGCATAAAAAATGAAAAGAGCAATTGTTTACATTAGGGTGTCAACAGATGAACAAGCAGACAAAGGATACTCTTTAAGACACCAAGAAGAATACTTGAGAAGGTATTGTGAAATGAATTCGATTCAAATTGTAGATGTTATTAAAGAGGATTACTCTGCAAAGACATTTGTGCGCCCTGCATTTAATGACCTCTTGATGAAATTGAAAACTCGAAAGCTCAGAGCCGAGTATTTAATTTTTACAAAGTGGGATCGATTTTCAAGAAACGCACCGGATGCTTATGCAATGATAAGCACCTTGAAAAAAATTGGAACAGAACCTCAAGCGGTGGAGCAACCATTAGACTTGAGCGTACCTGAAAATAAAATTATGCTTGCCTTTTATTTATCTGCTCCTGAAGTTGAAAACGACAGAAGAGCGTTAAATACTTTGGTAGGTATGAGAAGAGCAAGAAAAGAGGGACGTTGGATTTCCACCGCACCTAAAGGTTATGATAATAAAACGGACGAGAACGGAAAGAAGACAATAGTACCTAATAAGTTCGCACCCATATTGAGATGGGCATTTGAAACTTTAGCAACTGGTAGATACGGAGTTGAGGAAGTTCGTAAAATGTGCGTTGAGAAAGGATACGATTTTAAGAAGACACAATTTTACGATTGGTTTAGAAATCCAGCCTACTGCGGTCGGATTGTTATTCCTGCCTATAAGAATGAAGAAGAACAAATAATAAAAGGTAATTACGAGCCTTTAATTTCCGAAGCACTTTATGATCAGGTTCAAGCAGTACTCGCAGGTCGGAGATTTAAGACTATTTATAAAATTTGTGTTAAGGAAGATTTACCACTAAGAGGTTTCTTAAATTGCCCTAGTTGTGGTAGGAAATTATGTGGTAGTGGTTCTAAAGGTGGTAGTGGAATAAAACATTTCTATTACCATTGTAAGTACCCTTGTAAAATTCGGTTTAAATCAGGAGAGGTTAATAGTGCCTTTTCAAACCATATCGCAAAATTTCAATTTAAAGCCAGGGTTCAGGAATTATACGACTATGTGCTTCACTCTCTTTTTAAAAGCAAGAGTGGGGAGAATGGGGCTAATAAACAGGTTTTACAGGTAGAGATTGATAAGAACAAAGAAAGGCTAAATAAAGCCCAACAAATGATGCTGGATGGCGAAATGGAAATGGCAGATTACAAAGAAATAAAGCGAAATATTGAGCCGAAAATCGAAGCATTATTAACCCAGCAATTAGGCTTCAACCAAATCGAAGTCGAATACAGGGGTTATTTGAAGAAAGGATTGATGGCAATTAAGAATTTAGGACATCTCTTTGATAATGCGCATATTAACGGAAAAATTGATATTATCCGTTCGACCTTGAAGGAAAATGCGGTGTTTTCGGAAGGAAAAGTTCGAACGGAGAAATTAAATTCATTGATATCACTAATCATCTACGGAGACGGGCAACACAGCGGGGATAAAAAAAGGAAAGGGAGCAAAATTTGCTCCCTTTCCGGCATCGTACCCGGGATCGGGGTCGAACCGATACGATATTGCTATCACTGGTGTTTGAGACCAGCGCGTCTGCCAATTCCGCCACCCGGGCGTTTAATAAAACGGTTGGCAAAGCTACAATTTGTTTTTAATACTAGCAAGAACAAAATTGTAGCTAAAACCTAATACTCTTTTATACCAAGCGCAAAGTATAAACTAAATTGTATAAAAAAAGCTGCTTTTTTAAGGCAGCTTTTTTATACTTATTTTCTATTACATCATTCCGTCCATACCGCCAGGCATTCCAGCAGGAGCTGCCGGCTTATCTTCTTTTTTCTCACTAATAACACAATCAGTAGTTAAAAGCATTCCTGCCACTGATGCTGCATTTTCTAAAGCAATACGGCTAACTTTTGTAGGATCAATTACACCTGCTTTTAGTAAGTTTTCGAATTTTTCCGTACGGGCATTAAATCCATAGTCATCTTTTCCTTCTTTTACATTATGAACAATTATACTTCCTTCTAAGCCTGCATTTGCACATATTTGACGCAAAGGTTCTTCTAAGGCGCGCTTTACAATTGCAATACCGGTCATTTCATCTTCGTTCTCACCCTTTAATTTTTCAAGTGATGATATTGAACGAATGTATGCTGTGCCTCCGCCTGCCACAATGCCTTCTTCAACTGCTGCACGAGTAGCTGCAAGTGCGTCATCAACTCTGTCTTTCTTCTCTTTCATTTCAACTTCGGTAGCTGCTCCAACATAAAGAACTGCTACTCCGCCTGCTAGTTTTGCTAAACGTTCTTGCAATTTTTCTTTATCGTAATCGCTTGTTGTTGTTTCAATTTGAGCTTTAATTTGGTTAACACGCGCTGTAATTTCTGCTTTTTTACCGGCTCCATTAACAATTGTTGTATTGTCTTTATCAATTGTAATTTTTTCGGCTTTGCCTAAATCAGATATTTGAGTATCTTCTAATTTACGGCCTTGTTCTTCGCTAATAAATGTACCGCCGGTTAAAATGGCAATGTCTTCTAGCATTGCTTTACGACGGTCGCCAAAGCCTGGAGCCTTAACTGCGCAAATTTTTAAATTAGCGCGCAATCTGTTAACTACAAGGGTTTGAAGCGCTTCTCCATCTAAGTCTTCTGCAATAATTAATAAAGGTTTACCGGTTTGAACTGCTTTTTCAAGAATTGGTAACAATTCCTTCATACCGCTTACTTTCTTTTCGTAAATCAAGATATATGGGCTTTCTAAAACAGCCTCCATCTTATCAACATTTGTTACAAAGTAAGGCGAAATGTATCCACGGTCAAATTCCATTCCTTCAACAACTTCAACAGTTGTTTCAGTGCCTTTAGCTTCTTCAACAGTAATAACTCCTTCTTTTTTAACTTTCTGCATTGCCTCGGCAATTAATTTGCCAATTGTGCTGTCGTTATTTGCTGAAATGGTGGCAACTTGCTCAATTTTCTTATTGTCATTTCCAACCGGCGATGATTGTTTTTTAAGGTTTTCTACTACGTGAGATACAGCTTTATCAATGCCGCGCTTTAAATCCATAGGATTTGCACCTGCAGCCACGTTTTTTAAACCTGCTGTTACAATTGCTTGACCAAGCACAGTAGCAGTGGTAGTACCATCACCTGCTGCATCAGCAGTTTTGCTGGCAACTTCTTTTAAAAGCTGTGCCCCCATATTTTCAATTGGGTTAGCAAGTTCTATTTCTTTTGCTACTGTTACACCATCTTTAGTAATTGCCGGCGACCCAAATTTTTTATCAATAATTACATTGCGTCCTTTTGGGCCAAGGGTTACTTTTACTGCATTTGCTAATGCATCTACACCGCGTTTTAAAGCATCGCGAGCTTCTACGTTAAAATTTATTTCTTTTGCCATAAAAATTTAATTAAATAATTGCATAAATATCGCTTTCGCGCATCATTAAATATTCTTTACCGTCAATATTAATTTCGGTACCGGCAAACTTGCCGTATAAAACTACATCACCTGCTTTTACAGTTGTAGGTTCATCTTTTTTACCTGTTCCGGCAGCAATTACTTTGCCGCGCATAGGTTTTTCTTTGGCAGTGTCAGGAATAATGATTCCTCCTGCTGTTTTCGTTTCAGCGGGCGCAGGTTCAACCAACACACGATCGCCCAATGGTTTAACGTTTATTTTCGACATAAATGTTGTTTTTAAAATGTGTTTTGTGAACTTCATAAATTATGCCAATTTAAAATCATTAACTTTATCCGACAAAATGTATGTTTTTATATTTGCATAAGGTAAAAATGACAGTTTAAAACGCCAATGAATAATACTATTTTAGAAAACGATTACAAGCCAGTAAGCTATTCGCAAACAACGCTTACTGAATTAATGATTCCTGCTTACGCCAATTTTGGCGGAAAAATACATGGTGGAATTTTACTTTCCTTAATGGATAAAGTGGCCTACGCATGCGCATCAAAACATGCAGGCATGTATTGCGTTACAGTTGCCGTTGAAAACGTTGAATTTTTAGCACCGGTTGAAGTAGGTGATATGGTTAGTATGTACGCCTCTGTGAATCATGTTGGAAACAGTTCCCTAGTAGTGGGGATTAGAGTTATTGCCGAGAATTTTAAAATTGGCACAGTAAAACACACAAATACCTCATATTTTACAATGGTTGCCAAAGATGATAGTGGTAATTTAAGTCAAGTTCCCGGTTTGTTGCTTGAAAATAAAGAAGATGCAAGACATTTTTTAGAGGCTATCAAACATAAGGAAATACGCCTGCAATCTAAAAAAGATTTAAAATTAGCTAAAACTAATATTAATCTTGAGCTAGATACGTCTTTATTAAAAAATGAACGCTGCAAAATAATTTTTTAACCTTTATGTAAAATGAATGCATCTAGTAATAGTAATTTAGCAGCTTCCGAAAAAATCAATTTTTTTAATTTACTTATCATTCTTCTATCCATCTACGTTTTGGGAGCCTTAGCAGCCAGTACTTTCTTAAAAATCCCCGACGAAACCAATAAAATGCTTA
Organism: Bacteroidota bacterium; assembly: GCA_018267655.1. Taxonomy (GTDB): domain Bacteria; phylum Bacteroidota; class Bacteroidia; order B-17B0; family Aurantibacillaceae; genus Aurantibacillus. The sequence goes on along the minus strand of JAFDYB010000007.1, from coordinate 49,678 downwards.
ATTATATTGACAATTCAATTTGTGTTATATTTTTAATAGATTTTATTATCCGTTTTAAAAATGCTGAAAATAAATTAAAATTTATGAAGTGGGCATGGATAGATTTAATTTCAAGCATTCCAACTTTTAATTTTATGAGAATTGGCAGGCTTTTTAGGTTAATACGATTAATAAGAGTGCTTAGGGCTTTTCGATCTATCCGCCATATTATTCATCACCTTTTTAAAAGTAAAATTAGTGGCACATTAACTTCTGTATCAATTATTGCGCTGCTTACTTTGCTTTTTTCAAGCATTGCAATATTACAATTTGAAACTGCACCAAACAGCAATATTAAAACAGCAGAAGATGCTATTTGGTGGGCCTATGTTACTATTACAACTGTTGGATATGGAGACAAATACCCGGTTACAACCGAAGGAAGAGTTTTAGCAGCGATTTTAATGACCGTTGGGGTTGGCATGTTTGGAACCTTTACGGCGTTTGTGTCCTCTTGGTTTGTAACCCAAAATAAATTGCATAAAAAAAATACTGAACATTAATTCTTACAACGCATAAAAACCGCATTATTAGTCAAATCTATTATACGTTTCATTCTCAATCAAAAAAAATTGTATATTTATCCCTATAAGGTAAAATGCAAAGGTTACTTGTTTTATTATTTCTATTGGCTTCTGTAGCTGCAAACGCTCAGGTTGATACTGCTTATTTAAATAAGCTTAGCCCTGATGAGCTACTTAAATATTACATTAATGAAAAAGAACCGCAAGGGCTTTACAAAGGTCCTGAAAAAGTAGGCGACTCTCTTTTTAATTATTTAAATCCATTGGTGGTGCCAACTAAAACTGTTGAAGCAGATGCTTTATTTAGATGGGGAAACGATCCTCTGTTAAATGAAAGTGCCAACCTACCTGACTCGGTTGACGACCCTTTATATAAATTAAAACCAAAAATTTCTTTAGGCGTTGGTCGCTTAGGCTACCATGGTAATATTTATGAAAAAGCATTTCAATCACCACTTACAGCGCGTTACGCTTTTGATTTGAATATTTCAATGCGATTAGCACGCTACCTTCAACTTAATTTTAATGCTATGTTTGGTAAATTGGGTGCTAATGAAAATTTAGCTACCAGGCATGCAAACTTTCAATCAGAAATTAGAGCTGGAGGCCTAAATTTGCTTTACGATTTTGGCAATTTTATTCCGGATAAATGCACTGTAAGGCCTTTTATTAGCGCAGGTATAACAGGTTTTGAGTTTTTAAGTAAAACCGATATTAAAGATAAAAACGGAAACACTTATTATTATTGGACAGATGGTAGTATTAGAAATATGCCTCAAAATGCACCAGACGCCCAGCATGCCGTGATGTTAAAACGCGATTACTCTTATGAAACCGACGTTAGAACTATGAACGAAAAAATTAATGGAAAATACGCAGAATCTACTTGGGCAATACCTGTGGGTATTGGCTTTATTTTAAAGGCAACTAATCGTATTGATGTAAAATTTGGATTTCAATATTATTTTACAAATACAACCTATATTGATGGTATAACTTCGCAAACTGCAATTGGACCACTAAAGAAAAATAATTTTTCATACACTTCTCTTGCCATTCAATACGATTTAATTACTGTAAATAAAAAGAAAGTTAAGTTAAGTAAAGAACAGCAAACCGATGCCTTTTGGTTAGCACTTGATAAAGAAGATTTGGATAAAGATGGCGTAGAGGACCTAAAAGACAAATGCCCCGGAACAGAAAAAGATGTAAAAGTAGATGCTAATGGTTGCCCGCTTGATGATGATGGCGACGGCATTCCAAATTACAGAGACGATGAATTAAGTACACCACCCGGCAGCATTGTTAATGAACATGGTGTTGCAATTGGAGATGATCATTGGCAAAAATGGTACGACGCATATATGAATGACAGCACGGGTATAGATAAAACAATAGAAGTTGTTGGAGGCCCCGAAAGTATGGTAAAAAACAATCAAACTTTAGGATTAGAAAAAGATGTTTATACAGTTCAGCTAGCAAGATATACAGGCAGTATTCCTTCTGACGAAATGGCTTATTTGCTCAGTATTGGCGATATAAAATCAACTACATTAGATGATGGAACAACCGTAATTTATACTGCGGGAGATTATAAAAAAGTAAGCACAGCAGCAAAACGCAGAGATGAATTTAGAAAAGAAGGAAATAATAAAGTGGTTGTTGCAAAAATAAAAGGCAAAAATATAAATCCATTAAACGACGACGAGGTAGCTGCTTTGGTTGAAAAAGAAAAAAATATTTTATTTACTAACACAAATATTAAATCTGACAGTATCACTGTTAAAAATAACAACGCAAACAATATCAACCCAACAACTAATATTCCTAACAACAACTCAGTTGCTGCTAATACCGAAGATCAGTTAGAAAACTACTCAAAAGATGACATTATATACCGCGTGCAGTTAGGGGCATTTAAAAATAAAATTTCAACCTCGGTATTTAATACTAATGCAGGAGTACTCGAATTAAAAACAGGAGACAACATATACCGTTACGTTACTAAGGGTTTCAAAACTATTGAACAAGCTGCCGCAGTACGCGCTGATTTAGTTATTCAAGGGTATAGCGATGCCTTTGTTGCTGCCTATAAAGATGGAAAACGCATACTTTTAACACAAACAAAAGCAACAGTAGTTGACAAGAAATTTAAAGAAGATTTGAATGAAAATAAAATCTTTAGTTCTGTTAGTAAAGACTTAGTTAAATTTAGAATTCAAATAGGCTTGCTTAAAAAACCGGGCACCGAAAAACTAATGGAGGTCCGTACAAAAGTAATTGATGGCATAGAAAAGCAAATAACACAAACCGGAAGTATCCGCTTTGTTGCCGGAAAATTCAATAAATACGATGAAGCCCAAAAATATTTAAAAGAAATTATTACTAAAGGCTTTGACGATGCGTTTATAATAGCAACATTTAAAGATGATGTTATCTCTACTCAAGAAGCCCTAGAGTTGTTAAAATAGTGCTTGGATAAAAGTTATTGTTAGTATTAAAAGCTATAGAAATAAAAGAAAATTTTTACTGTATAAATTCATAAAAACATCCGTTTTTGCCAACGTACCTCAGATAGAGAACAATATGAGCATAAACAAAAATCCGAAAAATATTTTTTAATTTAGATTTTTAGAAACTCTTTTTTACTTTGATTTTGTAATAAAATTATTATACATTTGCAACCCATTAATAATCCCGTAAGATTATGTCGATATTTTTAATTTCAAATCATTTTTTCTATAGAGTATGAAACTTAGCATGTTTAAATTCAACCTGCCTAAAGAACTATTGGCAGAACATCCGTCAAAAAACCGAGAAGATGCCCGTTTGATGGTTGTTGAAAGAGCCACGGGGAAAATTACACACAAAAAGTTTAAGGATGTTATAAATTACTTTAATGATGGTGATGTAATGATGTTGAACGATACAAAAGTGTTTCCTGCACGCATGTATGGCAACAAAGAAAAAACCGGGGCTAAAATTGAAGTGTTTTTGCTTCGCGAATTAAACGCTGAAAGTCGCCTATGGGACGTATTAGTTGACCCCGCAAGAAAAATACGTATTGGCAATAAACTTTATTTTGGCGAAAACGATTCTTTAGTTGCCGAAGTAATTGATAACACTACCAGTCGCGGAAGAACATTAAGATTTTTGTATGATGGTTCGTACGAAGAGTTTCGCAAAATATTGTACAATTTAGGCGAAACACCACTACCAAAATACATAAAGCGTAATGTAGAGCCTGAAGATGCAGAACGCTATCAAACAGTATTTGCTAAAAACGAAGGTGCCGTTGCTGCGCCAACTGCAGGCTTGCACTTTAGCCGCGAATTATTAAAACGCTTAGAAATTAAAGGCGTTCAATTTGCACCATTAACTGTCCATATTGGTTTAGGTACCTTTAGAACTGTGGAAGTAGAAGATCTTACAAAACACAAAATGGAAAGTGAAGAGGCTTTAATTTCATTAGATACTTGCAAAATTATTAATGCCGCAAAAGAAAAAAAGAAAAAGGTGTGTGCAGTAGGAACAACCGTTATGCGAGCTATTGAATCATCGGTAAGCACCGATGGTAAACTAAATCCTTTTGTTGGTTGGACAAATAAATTTATTTTTCCACCATACGATTTTAGCATTGCCAATAGTATGATTACAAACTTTCACATGCCAGAGAGTACTTTATTAATGATGGTGTGCGCATTTGGAGGATACGATTTAGTAATGAAAGCGTATAAAGAAGCGATTAAAGAAAAGTATCGTTTTTATAGTTACGGTGATGCAATGCTGATAATTTAAGTGAAACAAACAAACAAACATTATGGGATTATCGAAAGAATTTAAAGATTTTATTATGCGAGGCAATGTAGTTGACCTTGCAGTAGGGGTTATTATTGGTGGTGCTTTTGGCGCAATTGTTAACTCATTAGTTGCAGACATCATCACACCAATTATGCTTCAGCCTGCCCTTAAAGCAGCAGGTGCCGAAGATTTAGCATCGTGGAAACCGGGAGGAATGTTACTTGGTAAATTTATTGCCTCTGTAATTTCGTTTTTAGTAATAGCTTTTGTACTTTTTATGATAATAAAAGGGATGAATGCTGCTATGAAAAAGAAAGACGAAGCACCCGCAGCTCCACCTGAACCAAGTAATCAAGAAAAATTACTGACAGAAATCCGCGACTTACTAAAAAAATAATTAACCAAATTTAATTTTATTTATATTAAACTTTTATGAAAAAAGGTGTGCTATTACTATTGTTTTTAACTAACATTACTATTGCCCAAAACAAAGATTCTGCTACAATTGCCAAAAAAGATACCAGCTGGAAAACAAGTGGTTTTTTTGGATTAAATTTTAGCCAAACTGCTCTTGACAATTGGGGTGGCGGAGGCCAAAATAACATTACCCTAACAGCAATATTAAATGGGCAAGCCACTTACACAAAAGGAAAAATTGTGTGGGATAATAAATTTGACGCTCAATATGGAATAATTCGGCCTGGATTTAATAAGTTATTTCGCAAAAATATCGATCAGCTCTTTGCCTTGTCACGGTTTAATGTAGATGCTTTTGGTAAACATTGGTATTATGCAGCACAAGCCGATTTTAGGTCGCAACTTGCGCCAGGTTATAATTACGTAGGCGATTCAATTGCCGGGCGTGCCATCTCAGATTTTTTTTCTCCTGCTATTATACAACTGGCGCTGGGTTTTGATTATAAACCCGTTTCATATTTTTCGGCATTTATTTCGCCACTTGCCGGGCGTGCAGTTATTGTTAACCGTCAATATTTAGCCGATATGGGCGCTTTTGGTGCAACTAAAGCAATTAAAGATGCCAATGGCAACCCTATACCCGGAACCGGAAAAACAGTTACCTACGGAATTGGAGGTAGATTAGTTTTAAAATTTAAGAAAGATATCGTAAAAAATATTAATCTCGATTCATATTTAGACGTCTTTTCTAATTATATTGATCACCCACAAAACATGGTGGTTGTGTTTAACAACTTAGTTACATTTAAAATAAACAAATTTTTTACAGCCAATTTTATTTCGCAAATGTACTATGACGATAGAGCAATTTTACCGGGCAATTCGGGCCCTCGCTTACAATTGTTAAGCACCATAGCCATAGGCTTTGGGTATAAATTTTAAGATTTAAAAGAGAGTTAAGATGCCTTGTTAAAGGCGTGTTTACTCTAATACAGAAGTAAAAGCTATCTTAAGACAGCAACTGTTTTTTTGCATAAAAGAGTGTAGAACTTATTAAACATATCGTGTTTAATAAGTTTTACCAAACACTATTAAAACGCGCTAATTATTTTATGAGATTTATTAAATAAAATAATTTAAAATGCAAAAAATATTAAAACCCTTTTTGATATTAATTTTTATAAGTCAAGCGCTTAATATTTTTGCTCAACGTAAAGACGAGTTAGAGCAAAACGCATACGACTTGCTTAATTATGCGCAATATGCAGAAGCTTATACAGCCTTTGATCAATTGTCGGCAAAATACCCTAAAAACATTGATTATAAAGAAAAGCTGGGTATTTGCTGTATTCGATTTGCCGAAAAAAAGGACAGAGCAATTGAAGTTTTTACAGAACTAAAAAGCAAAACAAAAAATCCTTTATATGACTATTATTTAGGGAAAGCCTATCATGTAAATTATAAATTTGATGAAGCAATTCCCTTATTAGAAGGTTTTTTGGCCAACATAAATAGTTTTAAACCGCAAGATGATTTTGATTATAAAAAAGATGCCGAGCTAACATTAAAAAATTGTGCAAACGGGAAAGAGTTAATTAACAATAAAGTGATAGCAAATATTACCAACATAGGAAAGCCTGTAAACACAGAGGAAGATGAATATGTTCCCTGCATTACTACCGATGAAAGCATAATGTTTTTTACCTACAGAGGGAAAAAGAGTTTAGGTGGTAAACAAAACGGGAAGCTTGAACCAGACGAAAAAAACGGGAAATATTTAGAGGAAGTTTATGTTACATATAAACTTCCCGATTCAACTTGGGCAGAGCCAAAATCAGTTACTTCTGTAAACACGAAAGGAAATGATGCGGCAATTTCTGTTTCACCTGATGGTAAGCTTCTTTTTGTGTATATTAGTGATACTAAAAACCCCGGCGACATTTATGTATCAACTCTTGAAGGAAAAGAATTTACAAAACCCAAACCTTTAAATAAAAACATTAATTCAGTTGATTTTTGGGAAGGCTCATGTTCTATTTCTGCAGATGGAAAATCTTTGTATTTTGCCAGCGAACGGCCGGGTGGTTTAGGCGGTAGAGATATTTGGGTTAGTCAAAAAATTGACGGCGATTGGGGAGAGGCAAAAAACATGGGCCCCTCAATAAATACACCTTACGATGACGACGCTCCATTCATCCACCCCGACGGAATAACTTTATTTTTTAGCAGTAAAGGACACCAAAGCATAGGTGGCTACGATATAATGTACACAGTTAAACGTGATAACGAGTGGTTAAAACCTTCAAGCATGGGACTGCCACTAAATACAACCGAAGACGATAGGTATTATGTTATAAACTCAAAAGGTGATAAGGGATTTTTTAGTAGTGATAGGGGGGGATCTGGTGGTTTAGGCGGACAAGATATTTACCAAGTAACACCGGGTATATTAGGTGATAAGCCAGTTATAGCTTTATTAAAAGGCGTTATTTATGGCGATGATAAACCGGTTCAAGCCAAAATAGAAATTACTAAAATAATTCAAAAAGAAAAAATTGATCCTATAACCAGTGATAAAGAAGATGGTAAGTATATGTTAGCGCTCAGTCCGGGTGCAGTGTATAATATTAAGGTATCAGCAGAAGGATTTGAGCCAGTAAGCGAAGACTTAGACTTAGAAAATTTAGATAAGTACATGGAAAGTAAAAAAGACTTTTACTTGTACTCGCAAGCAAAATTGAGTAATACATTAGCAGCTAATAACAATAAAACAACTGAAAACTCAACGACAAACAGCGCCGATAAAACTGAAAATACACCTTGCAATACAAACGTACCATTACCAGACTTTAGCATTTTAAAAGGAAAATCATTAAACAATCCTGAAGTTTATAAGCAATTAATAGAAACAGCAGGTAATTATTGTGCAAAAAAATTAATTTTCAAAGTTCAAATTGCAGCTTATCGTCACCCTAAAAATTATAACTATAGCCATTTAACTCAATATGGTAAGCCAGAAATAGTTGATTATCCCGACGGCATAACTCGTTTTACACAATTGCAATTTAATACAATAAAAGAAGCTGAAGCACAACGCCAAAAAGCAATTGCAAAAGGGCAAACAGATGCGTGGATTGTTGCTTTTGTAGAAGGTAAACGTTACACATTAGAAGAGCTTATAATGCTTGATTTTTTAGGAAAATCTATTAATTAAAATGCATAGAGAATAAAAACGAATACAATTTAAGACATTATCCAATTGATATTGGCGTATCATCAAGTGAGCGCGAGTCTAGCGCATCGCGTAAACCATTACCAACTAACATAAAGGCTAATACCAATAACATAATAGCAGCACCGGGTATAAATGCTAAATAAGCTTTGTCCATTAATATGTAACCATGGTGCGTGCTAATCATTTCGCCCCAACTTGGTACCGGTGGTTGTGCGCCAATGCCTAAAAAACTTAAGCCGGCTTCAGTTAAAATTGCCGACGCAAAATTACTAGCTGCCATTACAACAACAGGCCCCATTACATTTGGTAAAATATGGCGCATAATAATTCGCATATTATTAAAACCTAATGCTCTGCCGGCTTCAACAAATTCTGTTTCGCGTATGCTTAATATTTGCCCACGCACGATACGGGCTACTTCAACCCACATTGTTAGCCCAACAGCAATAAACACAATAAAAATGCCTTTGCCTAACACCAAGGTAATGGCAATTACTAATAACAAGGTTGGAATACTCCACACAACATTAATTAACCACATGATAGCACTATCAATTTTACCGCGGTAAAAGCCCGCCACAGCTCCTAAAAAAATACCAATAAACACAGAAATTATTACTGAAACTAAACCAACGCTTAAACTAATTCTGGTTCCTATTAGTAATCTGCTTAATAAATCGCGGCCAAGTTGGTCAGTACCTAATAAATATTTCTTTTTTACAATATGATTTTTCACAAGCTCTTGCCTAAGTTCATCAATTGTTTTTACAATTTTTGTACTGTTATTTGATTCATAAAATGTAACATGATTTAATGCTTTATTATAAACAATAGGATAGCGTTCATCTATATTATAAACCACATCGGCAATATTGAATGAAATTTTAGGCCCTTTATTTGGGTTTGAGCCTGTATATTCTTCAACAGTTAGGCTGTCATTTTTAAAAGAATAATCGAAAATAGAGTAAGTGGTTTGTTCTTCTCTTTTTCCAAATATCATAGTGTGAAAAAAATTATTATGAATTTCGGCATCGTTTATTTTAACCATTAAAAAATTAACCGAAAAACCAGGTGCTTTAATGTTTAATTCTGGCTTTTGATCGTTTGCAAATGGCGTATCGTCTGGAGTAATTGTATATCCTAAAATTGAAATGACACAAGAAATTACAATAACAAACAAGCCAAACATTGATAGTTTACTTTTTTTAAAACGCCGCCATGTTTGGGCGCTTAAATTCTCTGACTCAAAGTCTATTTTCTTCTTTTTAAAAAACACTTTTATAATTTACTTTTTTAAACACAGAAAGTACACCTACTATTATTGCATATATTGGATAAATTAAAGCCAATGGCAAATAAAAAAATAATACTATACGGTATTTAAAAAAACGCAAGCCTAAAAATAGTAATAAGAAATCAAAAAACAATTTTGTTAAAATAAAAATTAGGCAAATGCCGGTGTTTTTGGGCACAAAAAAGCTATAAATTAGACAAAAAAGAAAAATCATATTAGTAATCAGCACAATTGCACCTAAAATAGTATTAATAGGGTTAGGGTTAAATTTAAATTTATGCGCCCATCTAACTCGTTGATGTATTAATTTACTTAAATTTTTTTGAGGATAAGTGTAAACCATGGCAGATTGAGATTTTAGATACGATATCTTTACGTCATTAAGTCGTTTTACATCTTCTAAAAAAAGAACGTCATCGCCGCCTTCAATATTAATATGATTATTATAGCCTAATGTTTCATTAAATACTGATTTAGTAAAAGCTAAATTTGCACCGTTACACAAAAAGGCTTTTTTAAATTTTGAAGAGCCGCATGTGATAATACCTAAAATTATTTGCTCAATTACCTGCATCGCCCACAATAATCCAAAATTGTTGCTGAGGCCTAATGGCCCTATTATAAAAGACTTATCGCCTTTACTTAATTTTCTTGTCATACAGGCTAACCACAATGTTGAGTAGGTATGCGTGTCGGCATCGCGCAAAATAATATTAGTATATTTAACATATTGTTTAACGGCCATTGTAATGCTTTTCTTTTTCCCTTTTTTAATTTTATTAGAAATTACAATGTATTCGGTTTTTGAATTTTTGAGTATATGTTCTGCTATCAGTGGCGTTTTGTCATTGCTGGCATCATTAATTACAATGATTTGAACTTTAGAAAAATCATAATTTTGTTTTAGTATTTCAGACAAACATTTGCCTATATGCGCCGCCTCATTATGGGCACATATAATTACGCTTACTCCAATTGGCTCATCTTTTTCGTTATTTTGAAACTCTGTTTTGTGACTAACAAATCCAATTGCATAGTAAACAAGAAAAAAAATATAAATTACTAAAATCAATAAGAAAAATGAAAACAATACTGTCATTTTTTTTTCTTTTTAAAAAAATTAAAATTAAAATTTAATCGTAGTAGCAAAAAATAACCAATTATGCTTGGAAAAACAATGTTAATTAGCCATAACGAAGTTGTAATAAAAATGACTGAAAATTCATTTAAATCATTTCCGCCAAATACAACGAGCCCAATAGCCGCTCTAACAGCAGCTTCAATAAAACTAAACATTGGTATAACAGTTGTAAGTAAAAAATAAATACAAATTCCGGAAATTAAATCAACGCTTAATGTATCGCATCCAAATACTTTTACCAACAGTAAAAATTGAATTATAAATACTAAATATCTTATAAGCGAAAGTATAAATAATTTTATTAGGAGCGAGATGTTAAATTTAAAATTTATATTTTCGATATGATTTCGCTTTAATATTTTTGTTTCGATAAATGGTAAAAAATAATTGATTTTTAAGAGTACTATTATAAATAATAAACATAAAACTGCGCTAACACCAAATACAGTATAAACTAAGGCTTGAGAGAGTAAATAAATTTTTGAAAAAAATAAAAAAGATGTTATGCCAAATAAAATGGTAATACTGAGCTGAAACAAACCATTAACAAAATGTAAGAGGGTTATTTTAGGTCTGTTTTCGTTTTTAAAATAAAATACTTTTGCTATAAACTCTGTTGCTCTGCCAGGCGCCATGTTACCAAGACAAACGCCACTGTAAACCGATTTTGTTGCTGTTAAAAAACTTATGCTTTCAATTTGAGTTGTTATTAATTTCCATTTATAGCTTTCAATGCCCCAATTTAAAGGGAACAATGCAACACATGCAATAAAAACAGAAATATTGTTTAGCGTTAGTATGTTTTGAAGAGTTACAGTTGCATTTTCGTTATGAAAAACATTTTTTAGCTTTATAAAAATAAAACTAAAACTTAATGCTCCAATTAGCAGTTTAATAAGTATCGAAAATATTTTGCCTTTATTTTTCAAAATGCCATAAATTTACAGTTTATGCAACAACCAAACAGAATTATTTTAGGAATAGACCCCGGAACCGTAATTATGGGTTATGGTGTGCTTGAGTGTGCAGAAAAATCGCTTAAAACTATAGCCATTGGCGTTGTTAAACTTGACAAGTACGAAGATCAGGCCGATCGCTTAAAAAAAATTTTTGAACAAACCACGGCTATTATAAACCAATATAAGCCTACCGAAATGGCAATTGAAGCCCCTTTTTATGGTAAAAACGTTCAATCAATGCTTAAGCTTGGGCGTGCACAAGGCATTGCTATTGCCGCTGCTTTAAACAAAAATTTACCAATTACAGAGTATTCGCCTAAAAAAGTAAAAGTTAGCATTACGGGTAATGGAAATGCAGGTAAAGAGCAAGTTGCCGAAATGATAAAAACACTTTTAAAAATAGAAGTTGATTCTAAATTTTTCGATTCAACTGATGCCATGGCAGTTGCCCTATGTCATTATAATCAAGGCTCCGTATTTAAAAAATCAAATAAAAATTCCTCAAATTCTTGGAAAGCCTTTGTTAACGCTAACACTAACAGAATAGTAAAATAACACTAGTTATTCTGTTACAGGAACATCTGTATTTATAGTTTCTTTATAACGTATTTTTATAGATAGGCCGCCAGTTACGGTGCCGTTATTTATTTGTACTTGTGAGTCGTATCCGTAACCGTATAAATAATAAGAGCCTTGGTAAACTTTAACTTGATAGTAACCATTTGCATTTGCTGTAACTTTAGCATCGTATTTTGTGGTGTCGGTTCCCGGAAATTCAGTAGCATTAAATTTTATAAACACACGCGCATTTGAAATATATTTAGAGTGGTGCATTACATAGCCTTGCAGCACAGAGTTTCCGCCAATTGCATTTTTTTTGCATGAAGTTAGTAAAGTCATTGGCGCTAACAATAACAAAAAACATTTAAGGGTTGGGGTTAGCAAATCGTTCATCGCTTAATAAATTATAATCAGAAAGGGTGTATAAAAAATTAATAATATCATTTTTATCTTGTGCCGATAAATTCATTGGAGTTGCTAAAGAGGGATCTAAGTTAATTGTATTTGTTGCAGGGGCTGTATAATGATCTAAGCACTCTTGTAATGTATTAAATCTTCCATCGTGCATATAAGGTCTAGTAAATGCAATATTTCTTAAAGTGGGTGTTTTAAATTTGTACTGGTCTTGTGGCAACTGCGTTATTTTTGCTCGCCCAATATCATTTAAATAAGGATCTACGCCAATTCCATTATTTCTAAATGCGTAATCGCTAAATAAGGGTTCTTTATGACATTGTGCGCAATTTTGAATAAATAAAGTGTAGCCTCTTTGTTCTGAAGAATTAAATTGTACATTGTTTTTTCCGGCTTTATAATAATCATAGCGCGATGTGTTTGAATACATCATCGCCATAAAAATTGCAAATGATTTTTCAACTCGTTCGGTTGAAACTATTGAATCGCCAAAAGCAGCTTTAAATAGTGATTGGTATTTTTTAGAAGATTGTAATTTAGACCAAGCATTTGTTAAGGGCAAATTCATTTCTAACGTGTTCGTAATTGGCGCTAATGGCTGAAGTTCTAACGATAAAATCCCACCATCATGCATCATTAAAGGGTGCCAAGTTAAATTAAAAAGCGCGGGGGCATTTCTTTTTCCTAGCGAGCCGTTAACACCGTGGCTTACCGGATGATCTAAATTTGAAAATGCAGCAAATTGCTGATGACAATCTGCACAGGCAATTGAGTTGTCGGAACTTAAAATAGGATCATAAAATAATTGCCTGCCTAGCACAAATTTATTTACTGTAATGGGATTGTTTGAAAAGCGATAAACAGGTGTAGGCCAACCTTGTGGTATTTGTTCGTATAAAGTATTATCAGGAAGAGGGGTTGCTATTTTAGGATCAACTTTACAAGAAAAGATAAATAATAAACAGCAAAAAAAGAGTATTTGATATATTAGTTTCATTATTGATTTTGAACCGATGTAAATTTTAACATACCGGCAGCATTATCGGCTAGCGTGGCAGCTCTTGCGCCAGGCATTGTTACATCAGAATATGTATTAATACTTATTACATTTGGTACACTGTAATACCTTAATATATCAGCATTAATATTTACTGTGGACGAAGCGCTTGCGGTAACATTTGCATTAATAGATGTGGGTGTAAAGCTAAAAGTAAGTGTTCGTTGTATTTTATTTGGGCCACTAAAACCGCCTAAGTGATTATAATATTGCCCTAGATATGCGGGCACAACCGGCGATTTTCCTTCGCATTTAAACATTACATAACCTGTGTTCCATGTCCAAAACATACCATTTACAGGATCTAATGCGCCGGCTTGACTGCCGGAAACATTATGTGTACTATCAACCCCCAGCATAAACGTGATAGCGCTGTATTGCCCGCTTGGAATACTGCCTATTGTAAATTGCGTTGAAGCAGGGTTTGTGATATCAATTAAATGATAGCTTTTTGATTCAGCAAAGGTTGTGCTATTTGTATTTGTAAATACAACATTACTTATGTAATATTTTAATGTAGTAATTTGAAAGGTATCGCCATTAGCATTTACATATTTTGTATTTAACAACAAAGGGTTTGTGCCAGATGTGTGGTTAAACGAAACTTTTATTGCATTACCTTGTGGCGAAGTATTACCTGTATTATTTGAACTGTTAGGATTTTGCTGCACAGATGTTTGATCTTTTTTACATGAAACAAACACAAATAATACTGTTAATAGCGCAAAAACTTTAATTGAATTTTTCATAATAATTAAATTTATTTTTAATACTTTTTACAAAATATTTATGCGATTAAAGATAGTAAAATACTACGATAGTAACAAATAAAATACATTGGGCTAATTAAAATTTAAAGCCGACTGCATTTTTTAACATGTATGTAAGTGCGGGTACACCGGGAGGTTGGCGTGTATCATACAGTAGATTAATTCCAACTCTAAAATTAAAATGATTTGTAATTTGAAATTCAAATGAAGAATCTGTTGCAAATCTGTAATTATCAAAATAGTTTATTTTTGGCTGATAAAAACAAGTCGAAACAAAATCTACTTTTTCAAAATCTAAAGTAAGTGAAACATAAGAACTGATACGGTTATTAAATTGAATAATTTGTTCATTATTTTGAACTTGGTATTCATACATGTAAAGCGCTCCTGAAAAAATTTTTACTTTATTGCCTTTATAAATTTTAAATCTAGGGCCTATGCCTGCCAAATAACGCTTGTTAAGTTTTAAAATTAAATTGTACTGCGCCTGAATAAATGATTCAAAAACTAAAACCTTAGTAAGACCATAATTATAGCGAATATGCTGATAACCGGAGTTAACATAATCTTGCTGCCCGGCTTTAATAAACAGCAAATCGCTAATGGCTAAAAAGCGATGTTTATTTAATTTGTATTGAGCATGTATGTTTATTCCAAAGGTTGTAATAACTGAAATATTTTGATTAATATTAAAATTACCTTCTGCCTTACCAACAAAGCCGTTGGTGTCATTTAAAAATCGTTTGCTTTCAATATTTATTACTTGTGAATTTATAAAGTATGTATTACAAATTAAAAAAAAGATAATTATTATTTTATTTTTTACGATAAGCAAAAGTATTCTTTTAAAAACACAAAAAATTATAGCCTTGAAATACTCACTAACACTGCATTTTTAAAAATATTTTTAAAAATATTTGGATAATATAATTTTATTACTTTAACTTTGTGCCACAATTAATTACCCTAAAAAGTGTATTAATTTATAAAGATGTGGTGAGAGAATAGGCTCAATGACCCACGAGCAACCAACTAAAAGTTACCTAGTGTAATTGGAAAACCGGTGCTAAATCCTACCTCTGATGAGAGTAAGAGGAAAAATAAATTAACTAATATGAAAATTAACACTACACAACACCTTAGGAATTTTTACAAAAACAAAAGCTCAATTATTTTTTGTAGCACTATGTGTATGTGCTGCTGTTGCATGTGCTAATTTTTATTGCACTTCAACAATTTTCAAAAGCCAATAAAGCATTAATGCTTAAAATATTGATAAGACTTGATCAATCTTATTGATTCAAAACAAATAATCTAATAATTAATCAATTTAAAAATTTAAAACAATGAGTACAACTAACAATCAATTAAAATTTGAAACATTACAACTTCATGCAGGTCAAGAGGTTGATTCAACAACCGGAAGTCGCGCAGTGCCCATCTATCAAACCACATCGTTTGTATTTAAAAATAGTAAACATGCAGCCAATCTATTTGGGTTAAAAGAGTTTGGAAATATTTACACGCGTATTACAAATCCAACTACTGATGTGTTTGAAAAACGTATTGCTGCATTAGAAGGAGGGGTAGCTGCATTAGCAGTTTCTTCAGGGCAGGCTGCCCAGTTTATTGCATTAAATAATATTTTGCAAGCAGGTGATAATTTTGTGTCAACATCTTTTTTGTATGGGGGCACTTATAACCAATTTAAAGTATCGTTTAAGCGATTAGGGATTGAGGTGCGCTTTGCCGATGGTGATAACGTTAGCGAATTTGAAAAATTAATTAATGAAAAAACAAAAGCAATTTATTTAGAAACTATTGGAAACCCAGGCTTTAATATTCCCGATTTTGAAGCAATTGCTAATTTAGCAAAAGCACACAACATACCTTTAGTGGTTGACAATACATTTGGCGCCGGAGGTTACTTATTTCAACCTATTAAACATGGTGCAAATATTGTTGTTGCTTCTGCAACAAAATGGATTGGTGGTCATGGCACAAGTATTGGGGGTGTTATTGTTGATGGTGGAAATTACAATTGGGCTAATGGAAAATTTAATCAATTTACAGAGCCTTCTGAAGGATACCACGGATTAAAATTTGCAGAAATTTTTGGTGAAAATAATCCCTTGGGTTTACCAAATATTGCTTTTATTATTCGTGCGCGTGTTGAAGGCTTGCGCGACTTTGGCACAGCTATTTCACCATTTAATTCATTTCAATTAATACAGGGTATAGAAACATTGGCGTTAAGAGTTCAGCGCACTGTTGATAATGCTTTAGAATTAGCAAAGTGGTTAGAACTTCGTGATGAAGTTGAATATGTTAACTATCCAGGGTTAAAATCTTCAAAATATAATTTGTTGGCTAAAAAATATTTAAAAAATGGTTTTGGCGGAGTGTTGTCTTTTAAATTAAAACAAGGCAAAGCTGCTGCTGATTTTATTGTAAATAATTTACAATTAATTAGTCATTTGGCTAATATAGGCGATGCAAAATCTTTAATTATTCATCCGGCAACTACAACGCATGAGCAGTTAAGTTTTGAAGAACAAAAAAAGGCAGGCGTTGAATTAGGCTTGCTGCGCCTATCGGTAGGTATTGAACATGTTGATGATTTAAAAAATGATTTAACGCAAGCATTTTCAAAACTAAAAATTTTAAAGCCAAACGAACTTGAACTACTGTTAAACTAAATGTTTGAATTTGCTTAATAACATTACGGATTTATTTTTTGCGATTTTATGCTTAGCATGTATTCAAAAAATATTTCCGTTGTGTTTGTTATTAGGTATAAAATTTTCGCATTATAAAACACAATGTTGTAATTAAAATTTATAAAACATGATTGTAAAAAAATTTAAATCAAAGCAAAAATTTTTTCTTGAAAGCGGAGAGTACCTTCCTGAAATAGAAATTGCTTACCATACCTTCGGAGAATTAAATGCAAAAAAAAACAATGTTGTTTGGGTTGTGCACGCACTCACAGCAAATAGTAATGTGTTTGAATGGTGGCCTGATTTATTTGGAGAAAGCGGATATTTTAACCCAAAGAAACATTTTATAATTTGTGCCAATAATTTAGGCTCTTGTTATGGCACAACAGGCCCATTAAGTGTTAACCCTTTCACAAATTACCCATACTTTAGCTTGTTTCCGGCAATTACAATTCGCGATATGGTACATGCACACGAGCTATTACGATTGCATTTAAATATCAACGAAATAAATACTATAATAGGCGGATCGCAAGGAGCACAGCAAGTATTAGAATGGAATATTTTAAAACCTCAATTATTTAAAACCTCAATTGTGATTGCAGCTAACGCTAAACACTCGGCATGGGGCATTGCATTTAACGAAAGTCAACGCTTGGCCATAAAAGCTGATAGAACATATTATGCTAATATTGAAAATGGAGGAGAAAAAGGCTTATCTGCCGCTAGGAGTATTGCATTGCTAAGCTATAGAAGCTACGAAACGTATGTAAAAACTCAAACCGAAAATAGAAAATTTTTACTGCAATCACACAAAGCTGCTGAATATCAACGTTACCAAGGTGAAAAACTAGTTAAGCGATTTAATGCCTACGCTTATGTAACCTTAACTAATGCAATGGACTCTCACAACGTTGGTAGAAATAAAGATGACTGTAAAGCTGCACTATCTGTGATTAAAAACAAAACACTTATAATAGGCATTAAAAGCGACATATTATTTCCAACACAAGAACAAGAAAAATTGCATGAATTAATAAGTAGCAGCACTTTAAATATAATTGAGTCGGAATACGGACATGATGGTTTTTTAATAGAAACTAAAAAAATTAAATCTGTAATAAGACAATTTTCGCAAAGTAAAACAAAACATTTAGCACAAGTATGAATACAAAATTAAACATAGGACTGTTTGGCTTTGGTTGTGTAGGAAAAGGTTTATATCATGTTTTGCTTAACAGCAACCTTAAAGTAAATATTTGTAAAATTGCAATTAAAAACCAAAATAAAATTAGAGATGTACCTTCACAGCTATTTACACATAATAAATTTGATATTTTACATAACACTAAAATAACGCTTGTTGTAGAGCTGATAAACGATGCAGATGAAGCATTTGAAATTGTAAAATACGCCCTCCAAAACGGCAAACATGTTGTAAGTGCGAATAAAAAAATGATTGCTACTCATTTAAAAGAATTAGTGCAACTTCAACAACAATATAATGTAAAACTGTTGTACGAAGCAAGTGTGTGTGGGAGTATTCCAATTGTAAAAACTTTAGAAGAGTATTTTGGTTATGACAAATTAAATTTAATTTCGGGAGTATTTAATGGAACCACTAATTATATACTCTCAAGAATTACTGACGAAAAAATCAGCTATAAAAATGCACTTCATAAAGCTCAAAATTTAGGTTTTGCCGAATCAGATCCAAGCAGTGATATAGAGGGGTTTGATTCAAAATATAAAGCTGTTATCATTGCCCTGCATGCTTTTGGAGTTTATGTTAAGCCAAACAGTGTACTTAATATTGGCATTTCTACTTTGGCTCAAACTGATATTGATTATGCCAATAAACATAATTGTACACTAAAGCTTATTGCCACAATTAAAAGAATAAAAAACAATAAAATAGTGATTTTTGTTTTGCCAAAATTTGTAGCAAAAAACACCGCATTATCCTTAACAAGCAACGAATATAATGCTGTACAAATTAATTCTGAATTTTGCGGAGAACAATTTTTTCAAGGTAAAGGAGCGGGCGCTTATCCAACCGGGTTTGCTGTTCTATCAGACATATCTTCGCTATTAATGAATTATGAATACAGCTATAAAAAATTACAAGGGCAGCAAAATAGTTATACTAATTCTATACTCATTAAAGCTTATTTTAGGTTCAATAGTTTAGATAATTTAAAACATATAATTCCTATCGAGGTTTATGAGGAATGCTACTTTGAAAATCAAAAAAGTATAATTGGGCTATTTTCAGTTGAAAATTTAATAAAAAAACGTTATTATTTTATTAAAGAAAATTTATTTATTGCTACCTTAGGCGATGAGGTTTTTGAACACGAAAATGCCTTTGAATATGAATCTGAAAAAAATATTTTTTCAAATTAGTGCTTGTACAAGTATTTTTCTTATTACTTCTTGCCAAAAAGATTTTCAATTACGCTTTTCAAATTTATATACCGAAGATATAGACAGTGTGCTAGTAGGAAATAAAACAGCTGTTTTTACTTCTATTGCCAGGCAAACTAAAAGCTCCTATC
This sequence comes from Bacteroidota bacterium, assembly GCA_018267655.1. Lineage (GTDB taxonomy): Bacteria > Bacteroidota > Bacteroidia > B-17B0 > Aurantibacillaceae > Aurantibacillus. The sequence continues at coordinate 30,188 of JAFDYB010000007.1, read as the reverse complement.
AATCCATTAAAGTAGGTTCATATAATGTTGTTTGTGTTACTAAATCAAAAGTAAGATTGCCATTTAACATTAACCTTTCAGGAAGAAGCGGTGGTAATAGAACCATGCAACTTGACGGTGTTGGCAGTTTTGTTGTAATAGAAGAATAATTTTATTTAAGTAATATATAATTTCTATTTTCACCTATACGCCAGCCAAAAATTTTCTCTACTTTAAATAACAACCAATACTTAAAATTTAATTTATTTTTACTTTTATCAAAAGTAAATTTCCAATTAGCATTTTTTATACGGTTTTGATAAACCTTGGGGTGAGTGCCGGTGTATTGTTCCAAAAGGTCTATTTCATTATAATTAAAATCACTGTTTGATGCTACATGCTCCTTAACCCAATTATCATCGTGCCACATTTTATGAAAACTTTGTTGTTTGGCTTGTTGTTTTTTTGGTGGTTTAACCCAGCCGTAGTGATATATGTAGGCATTTAGCAATTTTACCTTAAGCTTTTTTCCGGCTATGGTTCTAAAACCTTGAGCATCTTTGTATGAACGAATGTTTTTATTGTTTCTAATGATTCTAATTTCATTATTATACCATCGTTTGCCAAGACCAATGTAATTGTATTGCCCATAAAAATGTTTGTATTTAAATAGTAAACCATCAACATTTTTATTGGCAGTGTTTTCTTTTATGGCTGTTATAATGGCAGGTAAATCATTTTCATGCACACACTCATCGCTTTGAATATAAAAACACCAATCAAATTCATTTGGAATTTCATCAAGAATTTTATTTGTTTCAATTGATAGCACAAGGCCTCCTTTTCGAAGTGTGTCATCCCAAACGGTTTCTATAATTTTAATTTTAGGGTTATTGATTGATTTAATGAGTGCAAGCGTTTCATCATCGCTATTTCCAACACCCACATAAAAGATATCGCAAATAGGTAATATTGAGTTTATTGCCTCTACAACCGGGTAATCAAATTTAATAGCATTTCTAATGATTGTAAAACCTGCAATTTTAATATTTTTTTCTTCAACATTCATGTAACTTAATTTCTTTTTAAAATGGATAACCAATACCAAAATTTAAAATAATATTATTCCAAGGCTTTTTATTAAACGTCATTCTATCACCCGGAGGGTAACGAGGGTCACGAATTGGTGTAGCAGCATCGAGGCGTAAAATTAAAAAAGATAAATCCCATCGCAAGCCTGTTCCAATGCCTAAAGCAATTTCATTATAAAAATTATTAAATAAAAATTGTGAGTTTGGTTTTGAAAAATCGCCGGTTAAACGCCATATATTTCCGGCATCTGCAAAAAATGCGCCATTAAAATCTTTAATAATATGAAAACGATATTCAATATTTCCCTCTAATAATACGTCTCCAATTTTATCAAATTTTGCGTTACTATTTACAGGATTGTAGCCACCCGGACCTAAGCTTCTGGCTCGCCAAGCTCTATTATTGTTAGGGCCACCCGAAAAGAAACTTTGCTCATAAGGCATTACATTTAAATTGGTCAAAGGCTTACCAACACCTGCGGCAACACGATAAACAACTTTACTCTTTTTGCGAATTGGCACATAAAATCTATAATCAAAATCAACTCTTAAAAATTGTGCAAAAGGCACGTTAAATATTAGGTAGCGTCCGTTCGGATCTTTTTGCCGCCCGGTTAAATCAAAAAATTCTCTTAATATATTTCCTGAACTTTCAAGCGTTACTCTTAAATAATGTGAAGGTTTTAGTGAGGTATTGGGATTTTCTTTACTGGCATAAATAAAATTATATTTACTTAAAGTGGTAATGTGATCTTGAAATGAGTTAACCAAAAAAGCATCGTTAAGTTGCGCTAACGTTTGCTTAAAAGATTGCGATAGCGTAGCTTTAATTAATAAAACTTCAATAGGAATAATTTCGTGTTGAATTTTGTTTTGATGCGATTTAAATTTAAAACCGTAAGAAATGTTAGAAATAACGCGTGTAAAATCATTTCGGGCAACAAAGTTTAACGAAGTTTTAACGAAAGTGCGTGGTGACTGCTCCTTTTTAAACGGCAATATCGAAAATGGAAAGAATGCTCGTGGCACCGAAAAAGAAGCTTCCGGACCAAAACTAATAGTATTAAATACGTTAGTTAAGCCTTGTATATTGGTAAAATCTTTAACCTCGCGTGTGTAGGTGGTATCAGAATTTAATAAACGTTGAGCAGCAACTGAACCCTGCAATTTAAAATCAATATACTCACCTCCCTTAAAAAAATTTCGATTGTTGTACACTAAAGCGCCGTTAATACCCAAGTTTCCAGATGTATTTGTACCCTCGGTTTGCGCTGTTACGGATTGTTTGAGTAAAGGTACGCAAATAATATAACAATCTAGCTTTGTGTCATCGTCGTCAGCTTTAAAAAATTGAATGCTTACGTTTTTAAAAATCCCAAGGTTTATTAATTGTTTGTAGGTAATTTCTGCAGTGTCATGATTAAAGTAGCTTCCTTTTTTAATATCAATGTAGTTTGGCAATAATGCCTGCCTGTATGGAAGCATGTTATTAAGTAAGTAACTGAGGCGGTTGTGTTTATCACGAATGGTATCTTTAAAATAGGCGTCTTTAACCTTACCTAAAACCATCTCGGTAATAACGTAAATGTTGTTTATTCTATATTGCTGGTGATTTACAAGTACAAGCGAATCGTTTGAGGAACTGTATGCCCTCGAAAACTGTTTTACTTGTACTTCAACGCTAACGCTGTGTCCGGCTTTGTTTGAATCTATGCTAAAGTTTATATAAGCATTTTCAAAGTAATAATAACCTTTGTCTAAGCAAAAATTTGTAATTCTTTGCCGCTCTTTTGTAAATAAGTCAATGTCATAATTCATACCAAGTTCAATAAGCCTATTTATTGTATCTGAAAGTATTAGCGGCGCAATTTTTTTATCAGCAATATTGTACGTTATAGCACTTATTGTGTAAGCCTTTTTAGGGACAATTATGTAATTTATTTTAACTCGTTTTTTTAACCTTTTGCTTTTGTATAGTGATATGCTGTCGCGCACTTGATAATCAAAATAGCCTTTACTAAATAAATACATGCCTAATTGCGTGGTAGTTTGTTCTGTTAAAGTTGAATCAAGAATTACGGGTGGCTCACCAATGTCGCGTATTGATTCGCGCATGGTGGGTGAATCTTTATCTTTGAGCTTTACTTGAAGAGGTGCTTTATTTTTTTTTGCTCTTTGCTGATTTATCAATTTATTTTTCTTTACCCTTTCTTCATTTATTTTATCATATTTCAAATTACGCAAACTTTTTAAAGTATCTATTTTGCTTTGATTAAATAGGTTGTACCAAGCCACAAAAAAATGCATGCTTCTAAACAATTTTCTATTTGGTTTTTGTCTTACAAAAGCCTCTAGGTCTTCTTTAAGTAAAGTTGTTTTTTCATATCCGCTAATGTCCACCTTTTCAACTAAATACTGATTAGGAGCTAATTTTTTTGTTGGATTACAAGCCACTGCTAATATCCAAAGTAAAAAATAGGGTATAAATTGTATATGTTTAAGTTTTTGCAAAAAAATGAAATAAAATGTACTAATTTAGTTGAAATTATGATTAGTAAAAAGCAAATAAATTTTATTAAAAGCCTTCATTTGAAAAAAAATAGAGATTTAAACCGGTTGTTTATTATTGAAGGTAAAAAGTTGGTGCTTGAAGTGGCAAAACAAATGCCATCTATTATTAAAGATTTGTTTTTTACAGATACTTTTTTGCATGAGTGTAATTCAAATATTATTGAAATTCCACCAAAAAATTGTAATGTTATAACAGTAGAAGAATTGAAAAAAATTAGCTTACAATCTACACCTAATAATGTTTTGGCGGTTTGTAGCTATTTTGAAATTGCTGCTAATAAAAACTCAAAACTATCATTATATTTAGATGAAATAAAAGATCCTGGAAATTTTGGAACCATAATCAGGACTGCAGATTGGTTTGGGATAAGCACTGTTTATTGTTCAAGCAATTGTTGCGAGATGTTTAACCCTAAGGTTTTGCAAAGCACAATGGGTGCATTTTTAAGAGTGAATGTAAAATATATTGAACTTCCAAATTTACTTGCTAAAACTAAATTTTCAGAAATTTACGGAGCGTATCTTAAAGGCGAATCTATTTACACACATACATTTAATGAAAATAGCTTGCTTGTAGTAGGCAATGAAGCAAATGGCATTAGGGACGATTTTAAACATTTAATTACAAAACCTATTACAATTCCTGCTAAACAAAATGTAGGCAGTGAGTCGCTTAATGCTGCAATAGCTACCGGGATAATTATTTCAGAGCTTACTAAAAATTTTTCTGCTTGAACAATTTTTCTAGTGCAAATGCTTTAATTTTAACATGAAAAAGATAAAAAACTGATGAAAAAACAAACACGGCACTTTCTGTTTTATAATAAATATTTGCCTTTACATGTTATAAAGGGAATATGTTTTGTTGTAACTATGGGCTTCGTTTTATTTTCTTGCCAAAAAAGTAACGAAAAATATGTGGCTACCAATAGAAATGTTTTTTCGTCCTTACCGGCCACTCCTCAAACCACTACTATTGGCCTTGAAATTGGCAACAAAGCCCCCGATCTTCTATTAAAAGACACTGCCGGGAATTTTATTCGCCTTTCTTTGTTAAAGAAAATAGTTTTAGTAGATTTTTGGGCTAGTTGGTGTGCCCCTTGCAGGTTCGAAAACCTTAAACTTAAAACTATTTACCAAAATTATAAAGATACGTTATTTAAAAATGTTAAGGGGTTCGAAATTTATAGTGTTTGTGTTGATGCAAACAAAACAGGTTGGATGAGATGTATCCAAAGCAACCATTACAATTGGAAATATAATCTTATAGACAGCGCTAACTGGAATGAAACAGGTGCCTACTTATATCATATATCGTCAATTCCAATGAATTATTTACTTGATACCGGAGGGGTTATTTTAGCAAAAAATCTGCGCAACACAATGGTTGAAAAAACATTAAAGTTGTATTTAAAATAAGTACTCACAACATTTTATTTCTGCTTATAGCACCGGTAGATGATAAGCTCGGTGGCGTAAAAAAGTTCAAAACAATCTAGCGCGTAAAGCACAATCGGGTGCAATGCATTTGTAAGTGCATAATTTCTCGGGCTTAAATTTTAAAAAAACACATTTGTGTTTGATGTTAATATCAAGTGCAAATAACTAAAAAGGTAGTGTTACGAGTTAAAGGCTTTATTAATAGCTTCCGTTCGTGAGTTTACTTGCAGTTTTTCGTAGATGTTACGAATATGGGTGCGAATAGTCTCAGTACTTACAAATAAAAAATCGGCTATTTCTTTGTAGCGGTAGCCTTTTGACAGGTAGGATAAAATTTCTTTTTCTCGGCTTGTTAGTTTTTGAATTTCTTTGTTTATAGACTTATCGTTAAATGAACTTACAACTTTTCTAGCAATATGACTGCTCATAGGAGAGCCACCGTTATAGGCCTCTGTAATTGCATCTAGCAATTTAGATGCTTGTATTGTTTTTACTAAATAGCCAATGGCTCCTGCTTTAAGCGCGGTAAAAACACTATCACTATCTTCAAAAGAAGTGCATATTAAAAAATGAATTTTTGATTTTAAATTTGTTAATTGACGTACACATTCAATGCCATTAATGCCGGGCAAATGAATATCAACAAGTGCTACATCAACTGTTGTTTTGGAGAGTGTAGCAATAGCATCTTCAGCATTTGAAAAAGAGTACATACACTTAAAGCCTTCGCTATTGTTTAATAGCTTTTGTAGGCCTTCACGAATTTCTTTTTCGTCTTCAATAATTGCAACAGAAATAGTTTTCATTTTATAAAATTATTGATTTTGCCATAGCTTTAACTAACCATTTAGTAGTATTTTGTAAGTGCGATATTTAGCTTAATTTTTGTGCCACTTGAGCTAGAATTTATATTAAAAATTGCATTTATTTGTTTAGCTCTTGATGACATATTTAATAAGCCATTACCCGTTTTGTTCTCATTTTTTATACCACATCCATCGTCACTTATTAAAATTTCAAGCGCTACGTCACTTAGCAATACTTCTATGATCACATTTTTTGCTTTGGCATGTTTTACAATATTTTGCAATGATTCTTTAACAATCATAAAAATGTTTCTACTAACCTCAATGTTTATTTTATTTTCCGGAATTTGTGCTGGAGCAATAAATTTTAATTCTAATGAACAATCTTCGAGGTATTGATTTGAAAATTCACGTATTCGGCTAATTAAATTTTCGAGAGTTGAATTTTCTTTATTCATAACCCAAATTAAATCTTTTAAGCTATCAACAAGCTGATTTGACGATTCATTGATGTTGAGAATTATTTTTTGTACATTTTGTTCTTCTGTTTTTAATGCTTCACTCATGAATCTTAGTTTTGTTAATCCAGATCCTAAGTCATCATGTATATCTTTTGCAATTCTCATTCTTTCAGACTCTTCGGCTTTAATGGTTGCACTTCTTAATTCTATTAATTGCTTTGACCGGTTTAGCTTATAAAATAAAAATGCAGCTGTTAATAATATTAATAGCAAAATCAAAAGTGATATAACAATTGTTTTTTGCTGTTTTGATTCTATTTTTTTTATAAATATTTCGTTTTGGAGCAATGCATTTTTATCAGTGAGCTCTTGCGTTTTGTATTTTTTTTCAAGCTCCGAAACTTTTTCTCTTAGTTCACTGTTTTTTATATATTCTTTTATGCTGTCGTATTTATAAAAGGCATCGTAAGCTTTTTTATATTCGCCCATAGAGTAGTAACTTGTATTTAAGCCTGAGTAGGATTGCTTTTCCCAAAGCGGGTTTTTAATATTTTTACTTATAGTTAACGTTTGGTGATAAGTTTTAATTGCCTCTGAGAATTTTTTTTGCATGCTGTAAATATCAGCTAGGTTTAGCATATTTACTAAAATACCATCTTTGTCGCCTATAGCATTACTAGCTGAAATTGATAAACTAATGGCCTCAATGGCCTCATTAAATTTATTTAAATCCTTTAAAAAAACACCATAATCAAGGTAAAATATACTTTTATAATAATTATTTTTTGTTTTTTCTATTTTAGGTTTTACTAGTCTGTAATATTTTTCTGCATTAACAATATTCTTTAATTTAAAATAGGCGTTTGCAATATTAATTTGTGTTGAAGTTATACCATCTTCATCTCTTATAAGCTCTCTTAATTTTAAATTTTTTAAATTCCAAGTTAGTGCTAACTCATAATTTTCTTGCCTCATCATAGTTTCACCAATATTATTGATTACAGAACTTTGAATTAACGTGTCTTTTATCGCTTGAGCTAACTTTAATGCTTTTTCATAAAATTTAATTTCATCAGAATAATTTCCTAATTGCTGATTAACAATTCCTAAATTATTATATGCTTTAATTAAGCCTTTGGTATCATTTAATTTAATGTTTATACCTAAAGCTTTTTTATTATACAATATCGCTTTTTCATACTCAGAGGTAAAGTAATATAAGCTAGCTACTGAATGGTATGTATTTGCAAGCACCCAGGGATTAGCTAACTTTTCGGCATATAAGATTGACTTTAAGGCAAACAAGTTAGCTTTGTTTTTATTGTTTTGCATGTACTCCCAAATACTATCGTTATTATGCATAACAAATGCAGAGTCAATTTTTTGAGATTTACTTTTTAAATGCAATAATATTACAAAGAGGTATATCGCTTTTTGAATCAATTCTTATCTTGTTTTGACAGGAATTATAATAATACAAATAAAAATTTAATATAGTGTATAATTTTTAATTAATATCAATTATAATTTCTTTGCCCAAAAATTAAACTTCCTAGTCTTACCATGTTGCTCCCACATTTTATGGCAAGTTCGTAGTCGGTGCTCATTCCCATGCTTAGTATGGATAGTTGAATGTTTTGTGAGGTAATAGGTGTTTTTTTTAAGCGCTCAAAAATAGTTTTTAGTGCAGCAAACTCGTTAGTTATTTGTTTAACGTCATTTGTATTGCTTGCCATAGCCATAAGCCCTATTATGCGTATATTTTCTAAATTTTTTATTTTTGATGAGTTAATTATTTCTTCGCACTCGTTTGGCAATAGGCCAAACTTTGTCTCTTCATTGCCTACGTATATTTGGAGTAAGCAATTAATTATACGATTGTTTTTTAAAGCTTGTTTATTTATTTCTGTTAATAATTTAATGCTATCTACACTGTGTATAAGATGTACAAAAGGCGCTATAAATTTAACTTTGTTTGTTTGCAGGTGCCCAATAAAATGCCAGTTAATAGTGGAGGGTAGTAGTGCTTGTTTTTCGATTAGTTCTTGCACATAGTTTTCGCCAAAATCATATTGCTCTGCATTAAGTGCTTCAAGAATTTCGGTAACAGATTTTGTTTTTGAAACAGCAATTAAACTAACATGTTTTGGAATAGATTTTTTTAAGTTTTCTATATTAGATGCAATACTCATTTAGATTTTTTTAAGACTCTTGAAATATATTTATGGCTGGGCAAAATAGAGCTTTGTATATGTTTAGCGTATTTTATAGAATCTAGTATTTCTTTATTTTTATCTTCAATTTCTTTTTTCTGACGCTCGGTTTCCTCATTTTTTATTTCAATTATTCTTTTTTGTTTTTTAATTAAATTAAATCGGTTAAGTATTGCTGCGGCAAAAATAATAACTAAAATAAATCCTATTGAAAGCGAAATTTTAAATAATTTATCTTTTTCAATTTGTGCCTTATTGGCTTTAATTTGCGCATCTTTAGTTTTGTTTAATTCAGCGTTTGTTAAGCTATCGCGATAAGATTTATTATTAAACTCAAACTCAATTTCTTTTTTGTGTACTTCATCTTTTTTAAAAATAGAGTCACTTTTCTTTTTTAACAAATAAAATTTTTCTAAAAACTCAAATGCTTTTTTGTAATTTTTTAATCCTTTATAACTTGAACTTAATTCTTCAACGGAATTCATTAAAGTTTCGTGTTCTTCAATTTCTTCTGCAACAGTTTTTGCTTTGTTGAGGTGGTTTATAGCTGAAGCGTATTGTTTTAGTGAATTTAAAATATCGCCTATATCATAATTTATTTTTGAAACTTCATATAAATTACCTTGTTCTTCTGCAATAATTAAAGATTTTTTATAATACAAAAGAGCATCATTATTTTTTTTTAATTGCTGATAAGCATTGCCAATATTTGCAAAAGATGAGCCAATACCGTTTTCATCATTAATGTTTTCGTATATTTTTAAGCTTTGTTTAAAGTATTCAAGTGCTTTATCATATTGAAATTTATTCATATAAACAAGACCTACATTGTTGTATATAGACGAAAAACTTGACTGTTTATTTAACTTTTTCGCAATATCTAAGCCTTTTGTAAGATAGTCTAAAGCCTTATTTGAATCGTGTATATTAATGTATAAAGCGCCAATGTTAGAGTAGGCTTTTAAAAGCGTTTCATCGTCTTTGTTTTTTAGTCCAAAATTTACAGTTTGTTGGTAATACTCAATGGCTTTTAAATACTCTCCCTTTATTTGAAATATAGAGCCAAGTAAATTTAAAATTTTAGGTCTGAAATATAAAAATTCTTTTTTTTTAGAAAGAACGTAGGCTTGCTTAGCAAATAAATATGATGAGTCAACATTCGTATAAATAAACTCCCAGCTTAATTCGTACAAGGCGTTCATTTTTTGTAAATCGCTTGCTTTTGCTTCTTTTGTTATTAATAATAACGAGTCTTTATTTGCTAAAGAGGTAAAGGTAATTATTAAAAAAAGTAATATATTAAAAAAGGCTTTCACACGAAGCTAAAGGTCAATAAAAAAATAGAGAAATACAATTATTTTGCTCAGTAAAACTACTGATTCAAATGTTTTTTTATGTATTTCGCACTAGGAAATTGCGTTATTTGTATCCGCTTGGCATATTTTATAGAATCTAATATTTCTTTGTTTTTTAATTCAATTTCTAAATTTTTTTGTTCTATTTCAGTATTTTTATGAGAGAGTAAAGTGTTTGCTTTTTGCTTTGCTCTTACTTGTTTATATAAAATAATTGTCATTAATAAAAAAATGGATAGTATTGCGAGTGTGTAATACATAATGGTATTTCTTTTACTTAATTTAAGCGAAGTTTTTTCAAGCTCAATATTTTTTATTTTTAACTCTTGTTCTTTTTTTTCGGTTTCGTATTTTGTTTCTACATCTGCAAAAGCTCTGGTTCGATCTTTATTATAAATAGAGTCTTTATACTTTGCATAATCTTTATAATAATTTAAAGCCTTTGTTTTATCGCCAAGTAATTCGTAACTCTTACTTAATCCTTCTGCCGAAGACATAATATTATCCCAGGCGTTTCTTTTAGTGTTTATTTCATAAGCATTTTTAAAATAAGTTACTGCTTTGCTGTAATTATTAAGTTGTATATATGCAGTTCCAATATTTTCTTGTGTTAAGGCTGAACCATATAAATCGTTTGATTCGTTAAAATAAATGAGACTATGTAAAAGGTATTCTAGTGCTATGGTGGGTTTTTTGTTTTTTACATATACTTCGCCTAATAAAGATTCAACGTAGGCGCTGTACATTTTACTATTTGCTTTCTTAAAAATACTTTCGGCTTTTTTAAAATTATCAATTGCTTTTGGTAAATTGTTTTTATTTGAATAAGCATTGCCTATTCCTATATAAGCAACAGCGCAATCGCTTTTGTTTTTTAAAGATTTTTGCGCATAAAATAAAGATAGCTTGTAGTTTTCTAAAGCTGAATCATATCGTTTTAATCCTAAATATGTATTGCCTAGCGTATTATACACACCTATATAAATGGAATTTGATTTTAGTTCTGCATTTAGTGTTAAAGCATCTCTTAACACACTAATAGCCTTTTCGTAATTGCCTAATGTTGTTAATACGCCGCCCAACCTGCGTAATGCAGAGATTTTTAATTTTAGATAATTTGTTGGTTTCAATAACGTTACTGAGGAATCGATATATTTTAAAGCTTCATTAGGATAATTTGCTTCAAGGGCAGTAGAAATAATAATGAATGTTTTTGCTTTAACGGTGTCTTTTTGGGTTAACGCAACTTTTTTTAAGCTATCAATTACTTTGCCATTTACAGCCGAAAAATAAGTGTTACAGATGCAAATGCATAATAAAAAAGTTAAAATATTTGTTTTTATATTAATTGCGATAAAGATACTAAAGAATTTACTAATAGGACAGAAGTATAATTGATAATATGGCAATTAAAATTCCAATATGATTTAAAAGCGAAAGTTTTTCTTTAAACATAAAAAATCCAACACAAGCTGATAGCAATACATTTGAAACGTTTAATATGGGAAATAACTGAGTGTTATTTAAAATATTGCTTTCGAGTGATTTAAAAATAAAATAAATGCTAAAAAAATTTGGGATTCCTAAAGCAATGCCTCCTAATAAATTTTTTACTTTAAACACTTCATTTAATTTTATTTTTTTTAGAATAATTAAAATAATTAAAAAAGCACTTCCAAAAAATAAAGCTACAAAAAATGTGCTTATACTAAAAAAAGCGCTTTCAATTTTATTGTTATTGATATAGTAAGCGTTTACAATTGTTATAAGCACGTCTATCAAGCCACTCCCAAAAAACACAACTATTGGCAGATACCATAAAGTATGTGGTTTTTTTCCGATTTTATTTTTTGTTTTTGAAACAAAAAATACGGCAGATAATGCCAGCAAAATTCCTAATATTTTAATCCTGTTAAGCGCTTGATTTAATACTATAACAGCATATAATACAGGCATTATAACACTCATCTTATTTGCAACGCTTGCTGTTGAAATGTTTATTTTTTGTGCAGTTAATGCAATTAAGTAAAACACAACAATAAACAACAAGCCCATTGGCAGTGCTACACAAAACCAGTTAGATTGAATAGAATTACTTAATGAATAAGGTTCGTTTAAAAATAAAATACCAGTGATGCCTGCAGAAAAATAATTTACAATAATTGCTACTAACGAATTAATGCTATATCGCTCAAATAACTTAAATAGTATTAATAAAAAAACACTGGTTAAAACGGTTAAAAGTATGTATGCCATTTTAGTGCGCTTATATTTTATAGGCAATAATAAGAACAAAAAATCTACTTACATATCGAAACCATTACAAAATTTTAAATTTTTTTTGCATACTTAGTGAAATAGTGTCTTTTATTTACTTGCTATTCGCGAGCCCAATAATAACTCATAGGTTTTGACTATTTTAGGTGCGGTTATTGGTTTTATTTTCGGGCAAAAAGCATCTTTCTTAGATTTTAAATAATCTAAAATTTCATAAACTATTGCAAATTTCATAAAAGTAACATAAGACCATTATCCATTTTGCACACTACTTTCATAAAGGTTACACCATCTTTTATTTGTTTGAGTATCTACCCAAGATTTTGGCTTAAATCCTGCAGTTCTTAATTTATTAACTATTGCCCCGACACCAAAAACATTTATTTTGTTGTTGAAGCTTATGCCTGCATAGACTCCTTCTGACAACTTAAAAACTCCATTAAGACCTTTATATGTGAAGCCATCAATATTATAATCGGGATTTTCATTTGACTTTAATTCAATTACACCTTTAGTTTCGTGTAGAACATAAACCTGACTTTTAGCTTTGTTTGAAGTAAGGCGACCACCTTTAAAGACATCTAAAATTTGTAATGCTCCGGCTATTACAACACCAACACCAGCATATCTTACTAATGGGTTTTTACTTAAAAACATTCCTGCACCAATAGTTATTCCTATCGCAGCTCTTGTGTAAGGGTCAATCTTTGACTTTGGTAATTTAAGCAGAGTATAACTCCCTATGGCACTTGCTGACAATAAAGCGATTTGATTTTTTCTATTTTCCATACTTACTTGTTTAACGTATTTATTAACAATTTATTTAGCTTAACTGAAAAATTACTGGGCTAACAGCACCTATCCAAAAATAGGAGTTTACTGCTTCGTAAGACAGTTTTGTGATGTACATTAATTTCACTTTTTTAATTTTGATTGAATAGATTTTGCTTCAATCCCACCCACCATTTACAAATTGCATGATTAACGAACCAAATCTACACGAAATAACTTCATTCTTTTTATTCAGACAACATCTGTTCTATTGACAAATTTATATCGCCTGCCGCCAACTTTTATTTAGTCAATATCTTCCTTTAACATTACTTACATATCAAAATCATTGCAAAATAAATAATTTGCCCTTAGCGCTATTATTTTTCACACTTGCTACTTTAATACTCTTCGCACAATTTTCGAGCTCTTTTTTAAATTATATACTAGCAAAGCCCTATACTTAGTATTAATCTTCTTCGTTTATAATTTTGCCTTTTATCGAGTATGTAACACTATTTTCTCCAAATCTATCGGCATAAAAAACACCAGCAGTTTTATCAAAACTAATAGCGTTATATTTAGGCGGTATAATAAAACATCCTTCTCTGTCCATTACTGCAAATTTATTTTCATCTTCTTCAATATCATAATCTAAGCTCTGGTATTTTAATCCATAGCCTGAAATATTTATTATAAAAAGTTGTTGTTTTTCTAAATACTCTTCAACATAAGTAATGCCAGACCTAAGAACATCACCATTAGTATTCATAATAGCGGTGAGTTCATTACTGTCCCAATCATAGTAATCAACCCCAATAAATTTTTTATCGTTGCCATACCAACTACATTCTGAAATGCTTTCTTCAAGTATTTTATTAATATTTATTACAATCGCGCCATCATCCTTATCTATAAGATAGTGTGTTATTGTTTCACCAGATTCTTCACTATAGTCTTCGTCCGGAACTTCTATTGTTTTAATTTCTACTCCCATATATTAATTTTTAATGATTTTTACTGATACGCAAATTATGCTACTTTTTATAAATTGTTTTAAATATGTTTGAATAATTGTGCCAATTTTTTATTTACCGTTTTTAATCAAATAGCCTATTTTCCCCCCCCCCATTTATTTTTACCCAAATGTTTATACGCTAAGTCGGTTGCTTCTCTACCTCTTGGGGTTCGCGTTAAATAACCTTCTTGAACTAAAAATGGCTCATACACTTCTTCAATAGTACCGGCTTCTTCACCAACAGCGGTGCTAATTGTATTTATTCCCACGGGCCCGCCTTTAAATTTATCAATAATGCAGTTTAATATTCTCAAATCCATTTCATCTAAGCCATTTTTATCTACGTTTAACGCTTTTAAACCATAGGTTGAAATTTCGATATTAATTTTGCCGTCGCCTTTTATTTGAGCAAAATCTCTAACCCTTCTTAATAAAGCGTTGGCGATGCGGGGCGTACCTCTACTTCTTCTTGCAATTTCATAAGCAGCCACATCATCAATTTCAACATTTAATATCTCGCTGCTTCGCATAACAATTGATGTGAGTACTTTTGAATTATAGTAATTTAACCGGCTGGTAATTCCAAATCTTGCTCTTAAGGGTGCTGTTAGCAAACCACTACGGGTAGTTGCGCCAATTAATGTAAAAGGATTTAATTTTATTTGAACACTGCGGGCATTAGGGCCGCTATCAATCATTATGTCTATTTTGTAATCTTCCATTGCTGAGTATAAATACTCTTCAATAACAGGGCTTAAGCGATGAATTTCGTCAATAAATAAAACATCGTTAGGCTCTAAGTTGGTTAATAATCCGGCTAAATCACCGGGTTTGTCCAGCACAGGGCCACTTGTTAATTTTAAATTCACACCCAAATCGTTTGCTATAATATGTGCAAGTGTTGTTTTTCCTAGACCCGGAGGTCCGTGTAACAAAACATGGTCTAACGATTCGTTACGTTGTTTAGCCGCGGCTACAAATACTCTTAAATTATCAACTACATTTTCTTGCCCTGAAAAATCATTAAAGGCAAGGGGGCGCAAGGCTCGCTCAACCTCTTTATCTGATTGACTAAGATTTTCGGGGTCGCTATTTAAATTTGAATTCACTATTCAAAGTTATTTTAAATTTTAAGAGAATGTGGCTACAAATTGTAGTTTTTTAATTGAATTTGCTTACTGGCCCATTTACATTTGTATTTAAAGCCACTTTTAGCAGTTTACTTGCTGTTATAATTAATTAAGAAACAATTTTTAATAACATCTGTTCTATCAGAAAAAAAGAAATCATAAAAAAGTTAATTTTGAAACTTAATTTATTTTAGTATGTCAACAAAACCCGAAGATATTTTTAAAAACATTGTTTCGCATTGTAAAGAATATGGCTACATTTTTCAAAGCAGCGAAATTTATGACGGACTAAGCGCAGTGTATGATTACGCACAAAATGGCGCAGAGCTTAAAAAAAATATTCGCGAATATTGGTGGAAGGCAATGGTGCAGCTAAATGAAAATATAGTTGGCATTGACGCCGCTATTTTTATGCACCCCACAACCTGGAAAGCTAGCGGGCACGTTGATGCTTTTAACGATCCTTTAATTGACAATAAAGACAGCAAAAAACGCTACAGAGCTGATGTTTTAATTGAAGATTTTGTGGCAAAAATAGAAGATAAAATTTTAAAAGAAATTGAAAAGGCCGCCAAGCGTTTCGAGAATTTTGATGAGACTGTTTATCGATCAACAAACGCAAGAGTTATAGAATATCAAACTAAAATTAACGACATTAATTTGCGCTTTAAAACAGCTCTTAATGATAATAATTTAAATGAAATACGCCAACTAATCATTGATTGCGAAATAGTTTGCCCTATTAGCGGCACAAAAAACTGGACAGATGTTAGGCAATTTAACCTCATGTTTTCAACAGCTATAGGTTCAGTAAGCGACGAGGCCAACACTATATATTTACGCCCTGAAACAGCACAAGGTATTTTTGTAAATTATTTAAATGTTCAAAAAACAGGGCGCATGAAACTACCTTTTGGCATTGCTCAAACAGGCAAGGCTTTTCGCAATGAAATAGTTGCTCGCCAATTTATTTTCCGTATGCGTGAATTTGAACAAATGGAAATGCAATTTTTTGTAAAACCAGGTACCGAGATGCAATGGTACGAACATTGGAAAAACAACCGGTTAAAATGGCATTTAAGTTTAGAATTAGGTAAGCATAACTACAAATTTCACGACCATATAAAACTCGCCCATTATGCAAATGCTGCTTGTGATATTGAATTTCAATTTCCGTTTGGGTTTAAAGAGTTAGAAGGTATTCATAGTCGCACGGATTTTGATTTAAAGCAGCACGAACAACACAGTGGAAAAAAACTACAATTTTTTGATGTTGAAGAAAACAGAAGCTACGTGCCTTATGTTGTTGAAACAAGTGTAGGTTTAGATCGCTTATTTTTATCAATACTTAGTGCCGCGTACAAAGAAGAAAAATTAGAAGGCGGCGACAGCAGAATTGTACTTAGCTTACCTCCGGCATTAGCTCCAATTAAAGTTGCTGTTTTTCCTTTAGTAAAAAAAGATGGATTGCCTGAATTAGCAGAAAAAATAATTACTGAACTAAAATACAATTTTAATGTGAGCTACGATGAAAAAGATACCGTAGGAAAGCGCTATCGCAGACAAGATGCAATAGGAACGCCATTTTGTGTAACGGTTGATCACCAAAGTTTACAAGATAATACAGTTACTGTAAGAAACCGTGATACTATGAATCAAGAGCGTATGCCAATTAGCAATTTATTAGCATATTTCGAAGAAAAAGTAAGCTTAAAAAGTTTGCTTAAACAACTATAAAACTTATAACGCTTCTTTGTTAAAAGAATTTTTGAAAACAAATAAAAAACAACAATTCTTTTTATATCTTCATACTAGTTTACAAAAAAAAATCATTATTAAATGAATTATGATTTTTGCAAACTAATTAATCTTTTTCAAACATTCTAATTCACAATGAAAATTGACATTGAAGCCGAGCGTAAAGAAATATTAAATAGATACAAGCTTTTAATAAAATCTTACAAGCGCACACTAAGCAAATCTGACAAGGAGCTTATTCGAAAAGCCTTTGATATAGCTGTAGAGGCACATAAGGAAATGCGGCGAAAAAGCGGCGAGCCCTACATTTATCACCCAATTGCTGTTGCCCAAATTTGTGTTGAAGAAATTGGTTTAGGTGTTACAAGCATCGTATGCGCACTATTACACGACACAGTAGAAGATACCGATTTAACTCTTGAGGATATTAAAGGATTATTTGGTGAAAAGGTTGCTAAAATTATTGATGGTTTAACAAAAATATCGGGTGTAATTGATAACTCGTCCCAGTCCATTCAAGCCGAAAATTTCAGAAAAGTACTATTAACTTTAAGCGAAGATATAAGAGTAATTTTAATAAAATTAGCCGACCGCTTGCACAACATGCGTTCACTTGAACACATGAAGCATGAAAAACAAATTAAAATAGCAAGTGAAACTCTTTTCTTATACGCTCCGTTAGCTCATCGCTTTGGTTTAAATGCAATTAAAACCGAATTAGAAGATTTAGGATTAAAATATACAAACCCCAATGAGTATAACGAAATAGCATTAAAACTAAAAGCAACTGAACCTGAAAGAAAAAAGTTTATTTCGAAATTTATTGAACCACTAAAAGAAATTTTAGCGGAACAAGGATTTAAATTTAAAATTATTGGCCGGCCAAAATCAATTTTTAGTATTCATAACAAAATATACACAAAACATGTTGCCTTCGAAGAAATTTACGATTTGTTTGCAATTAGAATTATTATTGATACTCCGCTTGATCAAGAAAAATCAGACTGCTGGAAAGTTTACTCAATAATTACCGATTTTTATCATCCAAGTCCGGAACGTTTACGCGATTGGATCAGCAGTCCAAAAAGTAATGGATACGAAAGCTTGCACACCACTGTTATGGGCCCTGAAGGTAAATGGGTTGAAGTACAAATACGTACGGTTAGAATGGATGAAATAGCCGAAAATGGTTTTGCTGCTCATTGGAAATATAAAGACAGTGGCAGCAACGAACGTCAAAATAATTTAGAATCATGGTTGCAAAGAGTAAGAGAAATGCTCGAAAACCCCGATCCAAATGCTTTAGAATTTATTGACGACTTTAAATTAAATTTATTTAGCGATGAAATTTTTGTGTTTACCCCGAAAGGAGATATGAAACAATTACCAATAGGCGCTACTGCTTTAGATTTTGCTTTTGAAATACACACAAAAGTTGGCGAACATTGCATAGGTGCAAAGGTAAATCACAAATTAGTTCAACTTAATTATGAGCTTAAAAGTGGTGATCAAGTAGAAATATTAACCAGCAATAAACAACACCCAAAAGAAGATTGGATAAGCTACGTTATTACAGCAAAAGCTAAATCAAAAATTAAAAACAGTTTAAAGGAGCAACGTAAAAAAATTGCTGAAGACGGGAAAGAAATTTTAGAACGAAAATTTTATAAATACAAGCTTGATTTTACACTTCAAAATGTAAACGATTTTTGTAATTACTTGCGTTTACCAAGCTCTCAAGAATTATTTTACAGGGCAGCTCTCGAAAATATTGATGTAAAAGACATAAAAGCTTTTATTAAAAGTAAAGAAACTGTACACAAAGGTGGTGTAAAAAAAATAGTAGCACCTAAAATAGAACAGCTGGTTACAAACGCGCGTGGAAGTAGCAATATGTTAGTTATTGGCGATGATATGCAAAAACTTGATTACAAACTGTCGCCCTGTTGCAACCCAATTCCTGGCGATGATGTTTTTGGCTTTGTTACAGTTGGAGAAGGTATTAAAATACACCGCGTAAATTGCCCTAACGCAGTAAAATTACTCTCTAATTACGCATACCGTGTTGTAAAGGCAAAATGGCTAAACGACCACTTAATTTCGTTTTTAGCAGGCATTAAAGTAACCGGCACCGACGAACTAGGACTGGTAAATAATTTAACAAAAGTAATTTCGAGCGAGTTAAATGTAAATATGCGTTCAATTAGTTTTGATACAGATGGCGGTTTGTTTGAAGGAACAATAATGGTGTATGTACATGATACAATGCATTTAAAACGACTTATGGAAAACTTAAAAAAAGTAAAAGGCGTGAATAATGTGGTGCGAATTGATGAAAAATAAAAGTAAAAACAATTTTTAAAATGTTAGTTTTATTTTGAAACAAAATCTTTTTAGTTTCGTAAAAAAAATTACATTTGCGGTATGAGGCTGATTATTAAAAAGATAACTTTTTTATCATTATTCTTTTTTACTGTATGCGCATCTGCTCAGCGTTTTGCAGACCAAGTGCCTCAAATTCGCCGCTATTACCAAAAAGATATTGTTGATTCGGTTGATGGAATAATGCTTTACAATCGTTTAATTGGCGCAATAGGGGGCGACTCTATAAATTACAATAAGGCTGGCTACAACATGCAAGGGTGGAACGAAGATTTTTATATGAGTGGCAAACTGCTCCATCGCGGCTATTATGTTGACGGGCAAATAATCGTATTTAAAAATTTTTTTGAAAATGGCCAAGTTGAACGTAATGCAGTAAACCCTGATCCGCTTCATGTTAACATTGAGGTTTTTTACGAAAACGGAAATACTAGAAAAAAATTAAATTATTACGACGGAAAATTGCAAAAGAAATATGAGTTTTTTACTAATGGCAACCCAAAATACTCTGAAGAGAACGATAAAGATTTAAAATACATTACATTAAAAAAATCATGGTACAGCAATGGTATGCCTGAAACAGATTTAGAAATGGTAGATGAAAAAAGTAAAAAATACTCTTCAAAAAATTATTATTCAAACGGAAAAGTAAAAGAAGAAGGTATTTTTATTTTAGATAATAACGGTAAACTAAATAAAGACGGCACTTGGAATTATTTTGATCAATCTGGAAAACAAAAAAAGAGCGAAAAATACACTGCCCCCAAAGTAGCCGTTAATTAAATTTATAATACATTTTTTTAGTTACTTGCTTTTAAGCGCATCTTCAATGTATGCGTATGTGCTTAATATTTCAGGTTTACCGTTTATAATTGCCACATCGTGCTCAAAATGCGCGCTTGGTTTTCCGTCGGCGGTTATAACAGTCCAACCGTCATTCAAATGCTTTATTTGCTTAGTGCCTAAATTTATCATAGGCTCAATTGCCAGCACCATACCTTCTTTTAATTTTGGCCCATCACCCCGTTTGCCGTAATTAGGTACTTCGGGGTCTTCGTGTAAGTTGCGCCCAAGTCCGTGACCAATAAGCTCGCGCACAACGCCATAACCAAAACTTTCAGCATAGTTTTGAATGGCATAGCTTATATCGCCAATACGATTGCCACTTACCATTTGTTCAATGCCCTTATAAAGTGCCTGTTTTGTGTTTTCAATAAGGTGTAAATGCTCTTGTTTAACATTGCCAACGGCAAAGGTATAGGCATGATCACCAAAAAAACCATTTTTTTTTGCACCACAATCAACCGAAACAATATCGCCATCTTTTAGCGGATTATTCGTTGGTATTCCATGTACTACCGCCTCGTTAATGCTTATACAAAGCGTAGCCGGGAAATCAGGAACGTTTCCGTGACCTTTATATCCCTTAAATGCGGGGGTTCCGCCATTATCACGTATGTACTCTTCGGCAAGCTTATCTAAAAAAATAGGTGTAACGCCTTCCTTCACGTGTTTTGCAACTTCACCTAAGGTACGAGAAACCAGCAGCACCGATTCACGCATAATTTCTATTTCTTCGCGGGTTTTTAGATAAATCATTATTTTTTAAATATTTTTTTAAAAAGCGAATTACTTTTTGAATTATAATTTTGATGTGCTTCTGCATTTTTAAGTTGATGCGAAAATTCTTTTCCTTCGGGGTGAAGGGTTTGCCATATTTCCCCCCAACCTATAAAACCACCAACGTTTCTATCATCAATAAAAATATCGGCATTTAATTTTCGTGAAATTTTTTCGTCAATAATTTCTTCGGGATAGTTTTTGTTAACAGCGTAAAATTCTACCCCATTTTTTTTACAAAACTCAACGGCCTCATCTAGCTCTTTACCTGTTCTAATTGTCCATAAAAGTAATTTATGTCCTTTTTTATTTAGTTCTTTTAAAGTGGCAAAAGCAAATAACATTTCACGACCAATTGCGGGGTATTTATGCTCAACAATTGTTCCATCAAAATCAACAGCAATTACTTTACTATTATGGTTTATTAAATTCATTTATAAATTATTTACGCTTAAAACATTTAAGTTGCTGTCTAGTTTATACAAGCGTGGTTGCGCAGTTCCTATTTCAAATTCAAGTATTTGCGAGGGGGTCATCTTTTCTAAGTACATTATTAATGCTCTTAAGCTATTGCCATGCGCTGCAATAACAACATTTTTTCCGGCCTTTAATTTTGGCACGATTTCATTTTCAAAATAAGGAATAACTCTGGCGGCAGTATCTTTTAAACTTTCGCCATTAGGAGGGGCAATATCGTAGCTTCTACGCCATATTTTTACTTGCTCATCGCCATATTTTTTAGCAGTTTCGGCTTTGTCAAGGCCTTGTAAATCGCCATACATACGCTCATTAAGCGCCTTATTGTAAATAGGTATAATTGGCGTATGACCAGCAGAGTTTAATGCTATTTGCAATGTTTTTTGAGCGCGTTTTAAATCAGATGAGTAGGCGTAATCAAACGTAAAATTTTTAATTTTTAATCCTGCGCTGCGCGCTTCATCTTCTCCTTTTGGGCTTAAATCAACATCAACCCAGCCTGTAAATTTGTTTTCGAGATTCCATTGGCTTTGGCCATGACGAAAAATAACTAAATCTGCCATAAAATATGCAGCAAAAGTAAGTTTTATAGACTAAAAATAGAAAGTTAAGGCGTTTTTTTTTTCTTTTTTAAACTTTTTGACGAATGGCGTGTTTATTTTAAAGAAGTATGACCTTTTTTTACTAAATTTGCAAAAATCCTAAAATCCTTTAATCTGTTTTTATAAAATGAGACAACTTAAAATTACCAAATCCATAACTAACCGCGAAAGCGCATCGTTAGATAAATACTTACAAGAAATTGGACGTGAAGAGTTAATTACAGCCGAAGAAGAAGTACAATTAGCAAAGCGTATTAAAGATGGTGATCAGCGCGCGTTAGAAAAACTTACACGTGCTAACTTGCGATTTGTTGTATCTGTTGCCAAGCAGTATCAAAACCAAGGTTTGAGTTTACCGGATTTAATTAATGAAGGAAATTTAGGATTAATTAAAGCTGCCCGCCGTTTTGACGAAACACGTGGTTTTAAATTTATTTCGTATGCGGTGTGGTGGATACGTCAAAGTATTTTACAAGCATTAGCTGAACAAAGCCGTATTGTGCGTTTACCACTAAATCAAGTAGGGTCATTAAATAAAATAAACAAAGCATACAGCAAACTTGAGCAAGAGTTTGAGCGCGAACCAAGTGCTGAAGAATTAGCAGATATATTAGATTTACCAATTGACAAAGTAAGTGACACCATGAAAGTGAGTGGTCGCCATGTAAGCATGGATGCCCCATTTGCAAATGGAGAAGAGAGTAGTTTATTAGATGTGTTAATTAATCACGATTCGCCAAAAGCAGATATTGGATTAATAAATGAAAGTCTTAGCAGAGAAATTGACAGATCGTTAAGCACCTTAACTGAACGCGAGCGCGATGTTGTTAAATTATTTTTTGGCATAGGCTTAAACCATGGTTTAACTCTTGAGGAAATTGGCGATAAATTTGACTTAACTCGTGAGCGTGTTAGACAAATTAAAGAAAAAGCTATTCGCCGCCTACGCCACAGCAGCCGTAGTAAACTATTGCAGCAATATTTAGGCTAATCAAAAATAGATTAACTGCCTTATTTTTTGCGGTAAAGCAAAGTGTTTGCCAAGGATATTAAATTTTCGGTTTTGAGTTTGTTTTTATTTAAACTGAGTAAGTAATCCATTGCTATGTGCGTGTATTTTTCAGCTTCTTGTAAGCAAAGTTCATCAACCTTCAATAATTTAAATTGCGCAATGGTGTTTTTTATTTTTAAGTCGTTATTTAGGATTTCATCATTAGGGCAAACATCGTTTTTTAAAAGTTCTTTATACTTTAGGGATAAATAAGTTTTTTTATTTGCAATAATGTCGCCGCCTATTTGCTTACCAAAATTTTGTTCGGGGAGGGCAAAGGCATCTAAATAGTCGTCGATTAGTTGAAAGGCAATGCCAATATTTTTTCCAAATAAATAAATTTTTTCTTGTTCAGCTATAGTTGCACCGGCATTGATAGCACCCATTTGAAGAGCACAACCTAATAACACAGCTGTTTTTTTTGAAATCATTTCAATGTATTCAGCTACATTAACATTGTTACGTGTTTCAAAATTCATGTCTTCTTGCTGGCCTTCACATACTTCAAGTGCAGTTTTACTAAATAACGCATGCAGTTGTTTAAATTCGTTCGCATCATATTTTTCAATGGCTTGAAATGCTTTTACCAGCATAGCATCGCCACTTAGTATAGCAATGTTATTTCCCCATTTTTGGTGAACGGTTGCTTTTCCGCGCCGAATGGGAGCATTATCTAAAATATCATCGTGAATAAGTGAAAAATTATGGAATAATTCAACAGATAAAGCCGAATGTAAAGCATTTGAACTATTTTTTTCAAACAAATCGCATGCGATTAGTGTTAGTAATGGCCTTAAACGTTTTGCGTTTAAACTCAAAATATATTTTTCGGGTTCGTATAATTCTTTTGGACTTAATTTTGAAAGTTCGCATGAATACTCGGTAATCTGAGCTTCAATTAAATTTAAAAAGGGCAAAAATACTTCCATTAATTTACTATTTTATTTAACAGAGTGTTTTGCAACTTCAATTAAGTAACTGCCATAGCCGCTTTTTGTTAAAGGTTCAGCAATTTTTACAAGCTGTTCGGCATTTATATATTTCATATTAAAGGCAACTTCTTCAATACAGCCAATTTTTAAACCTTGTCGTGCTTCAATTACTTGAACGAATTGACCTGCTTGTATTAGCGATTCAAAGGTGCCTGTATCGAGCCAAGCTGTACCACGATCCATAATAGAAACTTTTAATTTGCCGAGTTTTAAATATTCTTTATTTACATCAGTAATTTCGTATTCGCCCCGAGCACTTGGTTTTAAATTTTTCGCAATTCCAATAACGGAATTATCGTAAAAATATAAACCCGGAACAGCATAATTACTTTTAGGTTCTTTAGGCTTTTCTTCAATTGATAAAACATTTAAATTTTTATCAAATTCAACAACACCATAACGTTCCGGGTCGCTAACGTGGTATGCAAACACTACTCCGCCAATAGGGTTATTAATTTTTTGAAGCATTCGTCCTAAGCCAACGCCATAAAAAATATTGTCGCCAAGTATTAGTGCTACTTTATCGTTTCCAATAAATTTTTCGCCTATAACAAAGGCCTGTGCTAAGCCATTTGGCTTTTCTTGAACGGCGTAAGAAAATTTGCAACCTAAGCTTGATCCATTGCCTAACAAGCGTTCAAAGTTTGGTAAATCATGAGGGGTGCTAATAATTAAAATTTCATTAATGCCTGCCATCATTAAAACAGAGAGTGGGTAGTAAATCATTGGCTTATCGTAAACAGGCATCATTTGTTTACTCATAGCAAGTGTTAGAGGGTGTAAGCGCGTTCCTGAGCCGCCGGCTAAAATTATACCTTTCATTAATTTTTGATTTTTGTAATGTTTAATACCAAAAAATTTTTGTTTTATTTAATTTTTTTCTATTGTTTAAGCAAAAAGCATTTAAATATTTTTAAAAACATAAAACAACGCTTGGTAAAAAACTTTATTCGGGAATAAAAATATAAATTTTAATTAGCATTTAGCTAAGAATGGGCAATAAATTTTGTTTTATCCTTGTTCTGCCTTTAACTTTCGAGAAAGAATTCCTGAAACTTAGCAGGTAGTTTACCAAGAAATATTTTCGTAGCCATTGTAGAACCAAGATTTTTTCATCACCTAAAAAAATAATCTTATACGAAAGTGAAAATTTAAATAGACCAAATTTTGTAAGTTCAATTTTTTTTTATTAATTTTGGTCTGTAATAATAATCATTATGTCGTTAAAATTACAAATACCAGTTATTGATTGTATTACAAATAATCGTACAATTATTATAGACTTATAAGTAGGGCTAAAAACTACTCTTAGATAAAAATAGTATTTTTGATAAAAAAATGAACTATCTCTTTTTTACAATCATTTCTCTTTTTGTCTTAAAAATTAAGGCTCAATCTCCTCAAAAAGAAGATAAAGCAACAATCATCTCTCAAATAAAAGATAATAAAGGTATTGAGAAAGCGCAATCTTTAAATAAAGCGGCAGCATTTCTTAAACTGAATAAACCAGACTCGGCTTTAACTTTAGCACAACAAGCCTTAGCTATTTGTTACAACATAAATAATGAAAATGTTTTAGCAGAAAGTTATGGGAATATTGCAGAATGCTATGGTTATTTAGCTAAGCACGATAGCGCAATCCATTATTATATTAAAGCATTGGCTATTGCAGAACAATTAAATAGTCGTAAAAAAATGGCTAGTTATTATAATGGATTAGGAACAACTCTCTATCAGTTAGGAGACTTTGAGAAAGCCATTTCTTATATGAAAAAAGCTTCAACGATTAAGTTAGAAGATAAAGACTTTTTATATTATGCTGTTATTAATGGAAATATAGCGGCTACATTACAAAGATTATCAAAATTTAAAGAGGCTATTAAAATATTAAAAGATTCAGAAAAAGCCTTACTTCAATTTAATAATATTGAGTTATTGGCTAATTTATACAACTCTTTAGGTACAGCTTATTTGTTTGAATCTAATATTCGTAATCTTGATTCGTCTATTTTTTATTTTAATAAAAACATTCAATTAATCTCTTTACCTGAGCATGATGCGTATCGGTTAGCTGCTTATGTTAATTTAGGAGATGTTTTTATTGAGAAAAAAGAGTATAACGAAGCGGAAATAGAATTAAATAAGGCATTAGGACTTAGCTTAAAATTATCTCGTAATCAAGAGCGAGTTCATATCTATGAGTCATTGAGTAAACTAAATGAAAACCAGGCAGATTATAAACAAGCTTTATTTTATAAGAATTTACAAAATGCCTTAAATGACTCTTTAGTTATTGCCGAAAAAACGGAGATTATCAATAACATGGAATCTCAGCATCAAATAGAGAAAAAGGATTTAACAATTAAACAACAAGAGTTTGCGATTGAGAGAGAACGGTATAAATCTCGTTTATTTATTTTCATACTACTGTTTATAGCTGTACTAGCAAGTACAATTATTTATATATTATTTCTCCGTAAAAAAACACGAGAAATTATTGAAATAGAAAAGACACGTTTTTTTTCAAATGTGGTACACGAATTTAGAACTCCTTTAACATTATTAAAAGGTCCTTTAGAAGAAATAAAGAAAAAAAATAAAGATTTTGAACAAAAAGAAAATATCCGACTAATTGAACGAAGCTCAGATAGATTATTATCGTTAGTTAATCAATTGTTAGATGTTTCAAAAATTGAAGCTGGTAAATATATCTTAACTAAACAATATGGTGCAATAGAAACTTTTTTAATAGAATTAATACAACCATTTCAGAAATTAGCTAGCGAAAAAGGAATTACATTTCAGTCTAATATAAAACTATCTTCCGATAATTATTTATTTGCATCAGATGCTATCGAAAAAATTATAACCAATATTTTATCTAACGCTATAAAATACACTTATCAAGGAGGGGAAGTGTCTATAGAAGCAACCATAGATTCCACTTTAAATTTGAATATTCGAATAATAGATACAGGAACAGGTATTTCAAAGAAAGATCTGCCAAATGTTTTTGACAGATTTTACCAATCAAAAAATGCTAACCGAGTGGGAGGAACAGGCTTAGGACTATCATTAACTAAAGAATTAATAAATTTATTAAAAGGAAACATACTTATACAAAGCGAGTTGAACAAAGGAACAGAAGTTAATTTTTCAATCCCTTTGGAAAGGCAAATTACAAATGAGTCTATTAATGTTAATATAGAAAATGATTTGCCACAGATTGTTTTAGTAGAAGATGATATAGAGTTGGCAAAATTTACTGCTAATCTGTTAAAGGCAAAAAATTATTTAGTACACGTGTTTAATAATGGAACAGATGGATTAACCGCCATTACTGAAATAGTGCCCGATATTATTATTACAGATATTATGATGCCCGGATTAGATGGATTAGAATTATCCGATGCCATAAAGAAAAATTCAATTACAGCACATATTCCAATTATTGGATTATCAGCTAAAAGCTCTCAAAATAGTAAATTAGATGCTTTACATAAAGGAATAGATTTATATATAACAAAACCTTTTCATCCAGACGAATTAATTTTACAAGTAAATAATTTTCTACAAACGATTGAACGCAATCAAGAATTATATAAAAAACATACTAAAGAAAGTGAAAGTCCTTATAATGAACGACTTAGTGGAAATGATGCTTATCTATTGAAAATAATTACTACTGTAGAAAAAAATATAGATAATTCTGATTTTTCAGTTAATGAATTATCAGATGCTATGTTTATCAGTCGCAGTCAGTTACATCGAAAAATAAAATCTTTAACCGGTTTTTCAACCACGCATTTTATTCGTATAATTAGACTAGAGAAAGCTAAGGATATGTTAAAAACTAATCAAGGAAATGTAACAGAAGTTGCATATTCATGTGGTTTTACTAGTCAGTCTTATTTTACTAAAAGTTTTACAGAATATTTTGGTGTTTCGCCAAGCAATTTTTTAAAATAAATCAATTATATTTTATTGATTATTAATATATTACGATTTTGCAACATAAGTACATAAATTTGCAACATGTTTAAATAACTTTTTTCTTTCATCAAAGTACTTTTACTTTATTAAAAATTAAATTTTATGAAAACAACAATTGTATCTTTTTTAATGATTGCTTTTATAGCTATAAATGGAAATATAAAAGCACAACCAGGAGCTGCGCTCAATTTTGATGGTGTAGACGATTATGCCAAAATTAATAAAGCTACGATGGGAGCTTTTTCTATAGAATTTTGGATGAGAACTTTACAAACTGGTCCAACAGGAACTCAATGGTATCACGGAAATGGGATTGTAGATGCAGAAGTCTCTGGAGTAGCAAATGATTTTGGAGTAACTCTAATAGGAAACCAAATCGCATTTGGGACAGGAAATCCAGATGTTACTATATTTTCCACATCTAATGTTAATACAGGTAATTGGGTGCATGTATGCGCTATGTTTACCTCTAATCCAAGTGGAAAAATGTGGCTATATATAAACGGTGTTTTAGAAGCCCAAAAACTAACTGGCGTAAGCTCTAATGCAAGAAGTGCAACTTCAAATGTAAATTTCGGAAGAATACAAACCGGAATAAATTATTATAACGGAGATTTAGATGAGGTGCGAGTTTGGAACAAGGTATTAACTTCTTGCGAGATAATAAGCACCATGAATTGTGAAATGACACCACCAAATTCAAATCTTTGGAATTATTATCAGTTTAACCAAGGAACTGCTGCCGGAAACAATACAGGAATGACAACGGTTCCTAATGTAATGGGAGGAAATAATGCCACATTATATAATATGGCTTTAACGGGCTCTTCATCTAATTTTATTGCTAATGGCGGAGTTGTTTCTGGAATATCTTGTCCTAGTAATTTTATTAATGTGCAAGGTAATTCTAATGATGTGCCAAATGGCAGCGTAAGCACAAGCACAGTAAATAACACAAATTTCAATACATTATGCAGTAGTAATACTCCTCTTACTAATACATTTTCAATTCAAAATAATTTATTAAGCACTTTATCTGTTGGCGGCTTTAGTATCACGGGAACAAACGCTTCATTATTTTCAGTTTCTACGCTACCAAGTAATACAATTGCTTCTACCACAAGCTCTTCTTTTGCAGTTACTTTTACTCCAACTACTGGCGGATCAAAATCAGCTGTTGTATCTTTTACAACTGATAATTGTAATGCACCTACATATAGTTTTGCTATTGGAGCCACTGTAATTGGATCGCCCGTTATCTCTGTAAATAGTGGTTCTATTTGTTCAGGCAATAGTTTTACCATTAATCCAAGCGGTGCAAGCACTTATACCATACAAGGTGGCAGCTCAGTAGTTAGTCCAACAGCTAATGCTACTTATACCGTAAATGGAACTAGTGCAACTGGTTGTATCAGTTCAAATACAGCAATCAGTTCTGTAACCGTAAACGCTTTACCAACCATAAGTGTAAATAGTGGAGCTATTTGCTATGGCAAGAGTTTTACCATTAATCCAAGCGGTGCAAGCACTTATACCATACAAGGCGGCAGTGCGGTAGTTAGCCCTACAGCTAATGCTACTTATACCGTAAACGGAACTAGCGCAGCTGGCTGTATCAGTTCAAATACAGCAACAAGTGCTGTAACCGTAAACACTTTGCCTATTGTTTCAGTAAATAATGGCACTATTTGTTCAGGCAACAGTTTTACTATTTCGCCAAGCGGTGCAAACACATATACTATACAAGGTGGTAGCGCAGTGGTTAGTCCAACGGCAAATGCTTCTTATACCGTAAATGGAACAAGTACGGCTGGTTGTTTATCTTCAAACACAGCAACTAGTTCTGTAAATGTAAATGCTTTACCTGTTGTTTCAGTAAATAACGGCACTATTTGTTCAGGTAATAGCTTTACCATTAACCCAAGCGGTGCAAACACTTATACCATACAAGGTGGTAGTGCAGTAGTTAGCCCAACGGCTAATGCCACTTACTCTGTAGTAGGAACAAGTTCTGTAACGGGCTGTATTTCTAATGCAGTAAACGATTCGGTAACTGTAAATGCCTTACCAAGTGTCAGTTTAAGTGCAGCACAAACTACAGCGTGTTTGGGTGCTTCGAGCATTGCTTTAACAGGTAGCCCTGCAGGTGGTGTTTATACAGGTAGTAATGTTAGTGCAGGTGCATTTACTCCGGGTACAAC